>CBFGPQ010000026.1:0-30323 GCA_965650705.1 uncultured Asticcacaulis sp.
CAGATTTTGGCACATAACACGAAGAGAAAAAAGGGAAAACGCACGTCCAGAAAGTCTACCGCCGTAGTCCTTCTATGTGTGAATAATGACACCATTCCCAAAAAAGCGCAATGGTAAATGTCAAATTCGCATTATTTTTTTAACTGAGGCTTGTTGAGCACAAACAGTTCCGGCTTTAGCGGCGAATCAGCCGTCAGACTGACCAGTCGCACCGTCGTCGCGCGACCCTGAGCGTCCACGATCACCCAGTCCTTGAGCGTCAGTGCGCCGTTTGCACTTTGGGCAAAGTTCAACGTAATAGAGCCCTCCACCTGCCTGCGGCGATCGCGCGCCTTTAGCGTGAAGCCCGAAGGGCTCGATGATACTGCCGTGACAATGACCCCTTGATTGAAGCGGATCTGCTTCGACAGAAAGAGCGACAGCGGCGTCTCATCCAGCGGATAGGCGTCAAAGGAATTCAGGCGCGGGTCCCACATCTTGACCTGCTTGCCGTCGGACACGATCAGCAGCGAAGACGGTGCGTCATATTCGAAACGGATCTTGCCCGGACGCGCCAGATACCAGGCGCCCTGGGTTTTGCGGCCACGAAAGTCGCTCTGTTCGAAACGGCCCTGGGCCGTGCGCAGGCCCTGAAGATAGTTGGTTGCCTTGGTGATGCGCGCCTGATCGGCGGCATTGAACTTTGGCGGCACGATATAGGTGGTGAAGTTGTTCTTGCCCGACTGGGCCAGGGCCGGCGACGTCACGGTCACACAAGCGGCAGCCAAGGTTGTCAGAAGCAGACGGCGGGTGAGCATGGTGTATCCTTTTCTCTTTATGTCATAGACCATTAAAGCCCTTCCCCGGCAATTCAAGGGCGCGAAAAAGACGCAAATTTCCGCTTTATGGCGCCAGCATTAAGCGCAGATGAACGGTGCAGATACCTTTTGCCGCAGGGGGGTTGATTGCCTGGTCACACAGGCCGATAGATGGGCGAGGAGATGCCTTATGGACGACCTTCACCCCATCGTTCCGCCCGCTCATCCGGTGCACAAGAAGCCGCTGCCAAGTTGGCAGTGGATACCGCAGTTCTTCATAAATCCGCTGACCATCTATTCGGAAGATTCGTTCCGGCTGACCTTTGGCCGGGCGTGGGCCTTGGGCGTGGACACGGTTGCCGTCGCCGACCCCGAAGGCATAAACCACGTCCTGAAGGCCAATATGGACAACTATCTGCGCCCCATCGTCCAGGCGCGGCTGTTCCGGCCCGTGATGGGCAATGGGCTGTTCCTGTCGGAGGGCCAGATGTGGCGGCGGCAGAGGCGCATGCTGGCGCCGATTTTCAGTCCCGCCGCCATCAACGACCTGATCCCGCATTTCCAGTCCGCCGGCGCCAACATGATAAAGCGCCTCGAAGGCCTTCGGCGCGTCCGCTTCAGTGAGGTCTTTCACCGCGCGGCGCTCGACGCCGTATTGAAGGCGCTGTTTTCGCTGCCGGCCGATGACAATCGCGCCCGCATCCCGCAGCTGGCCCGCCAGTATCTCGAAGGCGCGGGGCGGCCGACCGTGCTCGACGCCGTTGCCCCGACCGAAGAGCATTTCGGCTGGGCGTCGGGTAATCGCCGCCGCTTTCA
The DNA here is from genome assembly GCA_965650705.1 of uncultured Asticcacaulis sp. Lineage (GTDB taxonomy): Bacteria > Pseudomonadota > Alphaproteobacteria > Caulobacterales > Caulobacteraceae > Asticcacaulis. The sequence continues at coordinate 1,614 of CBFGPQ010000026.1, forward strand.
GCGCGAGTGGCGCGCCCTCGTCGATGAAGTCATTGCCGCGCGCAAGGCCGCAGGTTCCGATGACCAGCACAAACGCGGCGACCTGCTTGATTTGCTGCTGGCAGCACGCGATCCGCAAACCGGCGCCGGTATTGATGACGCCGAAATCCGCGACCAGTGCGCGACGCTGCTGGCCGCCGGCTTCGAAACGACCTCCCGCCTGCTGTTCTGGACCACCTATCTGCTCAGTCTCGATCAGGTCGAACAGGAGCGCATTCGCGACGAGATCCGCGCCTTTCCCGTCGAGCGCGTCACGACCATGGAGGACCTGAAACACTGGCCGCGCCTCAGAAACGCCCTGCTGGAGGCGCTCAGGCTTTATCCGCCGGTCGCCTATGTCGTGCGCAAGGCCATCAATGACGATGTCATCATGGGCAATGCCATCACCGCCGGCACTGACGTCTGGATCAGCCCGTGGATTATCCATCGCCATCGCAAGCACTGGGACGATCCGACCGCGTTTAAACCATCGCGCTTTGACGGCATTCCCTCGCCCTGGACCAGCCTGGACACCTACCTGCCGTTTGGAGGCGGGCCGCGCATCTGCATCGGCGCGGGCTTTGCCATGGTCGAAGCGCAGATCATCCTGGCCAGCCTGTTGTCGCACCATCGTATCGTGCCGCAGGATAAACGTCCCATCCTGCCGGTCTGCCGCCTGGCGACCGTACCCGACCGTGACCCATGGTTTGGCCTGCAAAGCCCTTAGGTTCCGTGCATATTTCTATGGCGCCATCAGGCACACCACCTTATAAGCAGGCCACATTTTCCTTAAGTTTGCAGAGTCATGGCCCGCTATAATCCCAAAGAGACCGAACCGAAACAGCGCCAGCGCTGGGACGACGCCCAGGTCTTCCTGACCGAGACCGATCCGTCCAAGCCGAAATACTATGTGCTTGAAATGTTCCCCTATCCGTCGGGGCGCATTCACATGGGCCATGTGCGCAACTATGCCATGGGTGACCTGGTGGCGCGGTTCAAGCGGGCACGCGGATTCAACGTCCTGCACCCGATGGGCTGGGACGCCTTTGGCATGCCGGCCGAAAACGCCGCCATGGAACGGAAGATCCACCCCAAGGGCTGGACCTACGACAATATCGCTAATATGCGCGGCGAGCTGAAACGCCTGGGCCTGTCGATCGACTGGACGCGCGAATTCGCCACCTGCGACCCGGCCTATTATGGCAAGCAGCAGAAGTGGTTCCTCGACCTGCTGAAAAACGATCTCGTCTATCGCCGCGAAAGCCAGGTGAACTGGGACCCGGTGGACATGACCGTGCTTGCCAACGAGCAGGTCATCGAAGGCCGCGGATGGCGGTCAGGCGCCTTGGTCGAAAAGAAGAAGCTGACCCAATGGTTCATGCGTATCACGCGCTTTGCCGACGATCTGATCGAAGGTCTGACGACGCTGGAACGCTGGCCGGACAAGGTGCGGCTGATGCAGTCGAACTGGATCGGCAAGTCGCGCGGTCTGCAGATGACCTTCCCGTTCACGGACCGTGACGGCGGTGTCGAGGTTTACACCACACGCCCTGACACGCTGTTCGGCGCGGCCTTTATCGCCATCGCTGCTGATCATCCTCTCGCCCAGACGGCGGCCGCCGCCAATCCGGAGCTGGCGGCCTTTATCAAATCGATCAGCAAGGGCGGCGTCTCGCAAGCCGACATCGACACGGCCGAAAAGCAGGGCTTTAACACCGGTATCAAGGTCAAGCATCCGTTCAAACCCGGTGAGACGCTCGACGTCTGGGTCGCCAACTTCGTGCTGATGGACTATGGCACCGGCGCCATCTTCGGTTGCCCGGCGCACGACCAGCGCGACCTCGATTTCGCGCGCAAGTACGACCTCAAGGTCACCGAAGTCGTGCTGCCGCAGGGCACCGATCCGGAAGCCTTCAAGGTCGCCAATGAGGCCTATACCGGCCCGGGCACCCTCTTCCACTCGTCCTTCCTGGATGGGCTGGACATCGAAGCCGCCAAGGACGCCGCGATCGAAAAGATCGAGCAGATGGGCCTGGGCCAGGGCGCGACCGTGTTCCGCCTACGGGACTGGGGCGTGTCGCGCCAGCGCTATTGGGGCTGCCCGATTCCGATCATCCACTGCGATGACTGCGGCGTCGTACCCGTGCCCGACGACCAGCTGCCGGTCGTCCTGCCCGAAGACGTCACTTTCGACGTGCCCGGCAATCCGCTGGAGCGCCATCCGACCTGGAAACACGTCAAGTGCCCGCACTGCGGCAAGGACGCGCGCCGCGAAACCGATACGCTCGATACTTTCGTGGACTCGTCGTGGTACTTCGCCCGCTTCACCGACCCGAAGTCGCAAGCCCCGGTCAACAAGAACGCGGCCGATTACTGGCTGGCGGTCGACCAGTATATCGGCGGTATCGAACACGCCGTCCTGCACCTGCTCTATGCCCGCTTCATTACGCGCGCGTTGAACCACTGCGGCTATCTCGACGTCAAGGAACCGTTCGCCGGCCTGTTCACGCAAGGCATGCTGACACACGAAAGTTATTACGACGGTCTCGATGAGGTCGGAAGAACGAACTGGATTGAACCTGCCGACGTAAACGTCGAAACCGTGAACGGCGAACGTGTCGCAACACGAATCTCGACGGGTACAAGAATCTCGATCGGTGACGTCGAGAAGATGTCGAAGACGAAGAAGAATACGGTAACGCCCGGCGACATCTTCGATACCTACGGCGTCGATTCCGCGCGCCTGTTTGTCCTGTCCGACTCGCCGCCGGAACGCGACGTGCAATGGTCGACCTCGGGCGTTGAAGGTTCGTGGCGCTTTACGCACCGCGTCTGGGACCTGTTCGACGGTTTGAGCGACGAAGATATTCCGCGTGCGGACGAAAAGGCCGCCGCTGAGCTGCTCAAAGCCGCGCACAAGACGGTCAAGCTGGTTACCGAAGGCTTCGAAAGCTTCCGCTTCAACGCCGCCATCGCCAAGCTGTACGAACTGGTCACCACTATCCGCACCAGCGATATCGCCCTGACCGGTTCCGCTGCCCGCCGTGAGGCCCTGACCCTGCTGGCCGGGCTGATCGCGCCGGTGACGCCGCACCTGGCCGAGGAATGCTGGACACGTCTCGGCAAGGACGGCCTGATCGCCCAGGCCGAATGGCCGAAGTTCGATCCGGCCCTGGCCCAGGACGACGTCTATATCCTGCCTGTCCAGGTCAACGGAAAGCGCCGCGGCGAGATCAGCATCCCCAATGGCGCCAGCGAGGCCGAGATTCGCGAAACCGCGCTTGCGGACGAAGACGTTAAGCGGCATCTTGCGGGCGTCGAAATCCGCAAGGTCATTATCGTGCCAAACCGGATCCTCAACTTCGTGGTGGGATAGATGAAGGTTTTCAAACTTCTGACCCTGTGTAGCCTCGCGGTCCTGCCCGTAGCGCTGACGGCGTGCGGCTTTACGCCGATGTACGCTCAGACGGGCGTCACCGGCAATCTGTCGCAGGTCGCGGTCGATACGCCTCAGACACGGACAGGCTATTTCCTGGGTCAGCAGTTGCGCAACGGCCTGGCGTCGGATGCCAGTAAGAGCCCGATCTACACCCTGGCCATCAAGCTGGAGGAGCGTCACTACCAAGTCGGCTATCGCGTTGACGACACCTCGACGCGATCCGAACTGACCTCGCGCGTGGCCTACACCCTGACTGACAATCGTACGCGGCAGGTGGTCCTAAAGGATACCTTTACCGAGACCGTCACCTATTCCACCTCGTCGTCGCCGTTTACCGGCATCGTGTCACAGCAGGACGCTCAGGAACGGTTGGCGACCAGCGCCGCGCAGAAAATCCAGACGGCGGTGGCGCTGCACTTTCACGGCAAGTAAGCGTCAGAATTAGACAATGAAACTGTCCAAAAAGGCCGAGATCGACGCCTTTTTCAATAAGCCGCCTGCCAATGTCGTTGGCGCCTTGATCTATGGCAAGGACCGTAGCCAGGTGCTGGAGCGCTCGACCGTCCTGGCCAAAAAAACGGTCCCGGACATCACCGATCCGTTCAACGTGTCGCTCTTGACCGAGACCGATATCGACGGCGACATCGGCAAGTTGGAAGGCGAATTGCAGGCCCTGTCGATGATGGGCGGCCGGCGGCTGATCCGCTTGAAGTTCTTTACGGAGAAGGCCGCGCTGGACAAGGCTGTCGCGGCCATTGTGAAGGCCCATGCCGCCGGCGAATACAATCGCGACGCCTTTATCGTTATCGAGTCAGGCAATCTCGGCGGTGACTCCGCGCTCCGTAAGCTGGCTGATGCCGAAAAGAACCTGGTCAGCATCGCCTGCTATGACGATGAAACGGGCGATATCATCCGTATGGCGCGTGAAACACTTCAGGAAAATGGCGTAGCATTAAACACGGCCGCCATGGATATTTTCGCGCAACGCCTGCCGAAAGAGCGCGGCATTGCGCGCCAGGAGATCGAGCGGCTGGTGCTGTTCATCGGTCCGGGTTCCAACAAGACCCTGACCGAAGCCGAATTGCAGGATTTTCTGGGTGTTGAGCCCGAAGCCTCGCTGTTCAAGGCCGCACAGGATGCTTTCGGTGGCCGTATGAAGGCAGCCCAGGCGGGTTTGCGCCGAGCGTTTGCCGAGGGCGAAAGCGGGCCGGACGCCATGCGCGCACTTAGCCTGCATTACAACAAGGTCAGGGTTTTGAAAGGTAACCTGCTGAAGGGTCTCGACCCCAAGACGGCGGCACGAAACTCAGGAATTTTCTGGAAGGACGAAGACGATATGCTGCGCCAGGCCAAGTCGTGGAATATCGACATTCTGGACGGCCTAGCGCGCGACATCATCGATACCGACAAGATGTGCAAGACGACAGGCATGCCAGATCTGCTGCTCGCCGAGCGGCTGTATATGCAGGTGGCCGGCAAGGCGACGCGTGCGGGGCTATGAAATCATATGGGGTGAAGGGGCCTGTGGCCCCTTCGTCTTCTGAATGAAAAGAGGACGCCCCCCTTTAGGAGCGTCCTCTTTTCATATTCAAGGCGAGGGGTCACCAACGCTCGCGAAAGTCGTGCTCTCGCTTCGCTATACCCTCTCCTCCATTAGTTTTTCATCAGCCGGCGACAGACTTCATCCAGTTGCTCAAGCGTCGCGTAAGCCAGGCGAATTTCGCCCTTCCCGCCCTTGTCTTCCAGACGGACTTTAAGGCCCAGGGCTTCCTGAAGATCCTGCTCCAGCGACTGCGTATCGGCATTGCCGGCGGCGCGCGGACGTGGTGCAGTATGGCGCGCGGGTACCGTCTCATCGCGCACCAGCGCTTCTGTCTGGCGCACGGACAAACCAGCAGCAATAACCTTTTCCGCCAGGCCTTCGGCATCCTGCGCCGTCACCAGGGCGCGAGCGTGGCCCACACTCAGACGTCCCTGCAGCACATGATCCTGGACGATTTCCGGCAGGGCCAGCAGACGCAGCATATTGGCGATGTGGCTGCGCGACTTGCCAACCACCTGGGCCAGGGCATCCTGGGTGCGGCCGAAACGCTCCATTAGCACCTTATAGGCCCTCGCCTCTTCGATACCGTTCAGATCGGCGCGCTGCACGTTTTCGATAATACCGATTTCCAGCACTTCGAGATCATCCAGATCGCGCACGATGACCGGCACTGAATGCAGGCCGGCTTTCTGCGACGCGCGCCAGCGGCGTTCACCAGCGATGATCTGGTACTTGCCAGGCTGCCCGGGCGCTGGACGCACGAGGATCGGCTGCAATACGCCCTTTTCGCGTATTGACGCCGCCAGATCGTCTATGTCGGCTTCTGTGAAGATGCGGCGCGGCTGATCCGGGTTGCGGACCAGCAGGTCGATCGGCTGTTCAGGCGCACGGAAGGCTTCGGAAGGCTGATCGGCGACAGGCGCCGCGACAGCAGCGCTTGCTCCCGAATCTCCCAGAAGCGCCGACAGGCCGCGACCTAAACCTCTTTGTTTTTCAGACATTTACATAATCCTTCCGGCTCAGGCCGGTTGCTTGACGGCCTGGGCGCGGCGCGATCTCTCGCGCGCCACCAGCTCCTTGGCCAGCTTGATATAGGCCTGGCTGCCCGAACATTTCATATCGTAGATCAGCGCTGGCTTGCCGAAGGACGGCGCCTCCGACACCCGCACATTGCGCGGTATGACCGTGTCATACACCAGCTGACCGAAGTGTGACCGGACGTCGCGCTCGACGTGACCGGACAGCGCATTGCGCTTATCGAACATGGTCAGGACGATGCCCTGGAGGCTGAGGCGCGGATTAAGCGAGCCCCGCACCAGATCGATCGTCCGCATCAGCTGGCTCAGGCCCTCGAGCGCAAAGAATTCACACTGCAGAGGCACCATGACGGCATCGGCCGCGCTCATGGCGTTGACCGTCAGCAGATTCAGCGACGGTGGGCAATCGATCAGGATATAGTCGTAGGGCGGCTTGTCCTGATCCAGACTATCCAAGGCATCGCGCAGACGATAGGACCGACGTTCGGCCTGACCCAGCTCGATTTCGACGCCCGACAGATCAGGGTCTGACGGCAGCAGCCACAGGCCCGGCACGGAGGTTTTCAAAGCCGTGTCACCAATCGGCGCCTGATCGACAATGACATCGTATAAAGAGCTGACCCGATCGGCCTTCGGTACGCCCAGACCAGTCGAGGCATTGCCCTGCGGATCAAGGTCAATCAAAAGGACGCGTTGGCCAATGGCGGCCAGGGCGGTGCCGAGATTGATGGCGGTCGTGGTCTTCCCCACTCCGCCTTTTTGATTGGCGATCGCCAGGACGCGAACGGGATGCTTTTCCTGTTCCAGGGCGTTATCTGCCACGTGTAAGCCTCCGGATGTGCACAACGCGACCACGTGGATCGCTAAGGGACTCGTATTGTTCTACTTCGAATCGCCACTGTTTGCCAGCCTCAGCCAGTTCACTTTCCACGTTTTCCCCTTTTAAAAACCAGCCTTCGGCGCCGTTTCGGAAGAATTTTTCGGAAAAGGTAAACAGACGTGGGAACGGAGCGAAAGCGCGCGCCGTGACGACATCGACCTTAAGGTTAAGGTTTTCCGCACGGTCGTTAATGACCTCTGCGGGGAGCTTCAGCTGCTCGACCAACTCTTGTAGAAAGCGGCAACGCTTGGTGAGCGAGTCGATCAGATAAACCTTTGGCGCCGGACCCTCAATGTGTTTGAGCAGGATCGCGAGCACCAGTCCCGGAAAGCCGGCACCGGCGCCGAGATCGGCCCAAATGCGCGCGTCCGGTCGGTGGTTCAGCAGTTGCGCGCTGTCCAGTACATGCCGTGACCAGAAGTGTGGCACCGTTGCCGGCCCCACCAGGTTCATGACCTCGTTCTTTTCGGCGAGGTATTCGCGAAAGATTCCGAGGTCGGCGATCGCCTCGTGTTTCACGTGAAACACCAGCTTCGCCGCCATCTCTTGCGGCGTCATGGGTGTGTCTATCATCAGGCCGACTTCTTGACGCGATTGCGGACGAAGAACAGCAGGGTCGTCAGCGCGCCTTGGGTCATGCCCTCAATACGGCCCGCCTGCCCCAAGGTCTGCGGCCGAATGCGTGACAGCTTTTCGCGCGCTTCATTCGACAGACCGGGCACCGTCGCATAATCTATATCCCCAGGCAGGGCCAGATTCTCATCCTTGCGGAAAGACTCGATTTCCGCTTTTTGGCGCGACATATAGCCGGCATAAAGGGCATCGATTTCGACCTGCTCGTAAAGTGTTTCCGGCCAGGAGGCGATCTCCGGCCACAGGGCTTCCAGCTTGCTGCGCGAGCAGCTGTCATAGGCCATCAGTTGTACGACATTTCTCCGCTGGCCGTCGCCATTGACCTGAATGTCTTGCGACAGGGCTTCACGCGGCGTCGCGGTCAGTTCCGACGCGCGTTGGCGAATGGCGGCCAGTGCGTCGCGCTTCGCTGTCCAGGCAATCGCGCGACGGCTACCCACGACACGGTGAGCGATGCCCTTGTCCGTCAGGCGCTGATCGGCATTGTCCGCGCGCAGCGACAGGCGGAACTCCGCCCGGCTGGTGAACATACGATAGGGTTCGGTAACGCCCCGCGTGACCAGGTCGTCGATCATGACGCCGATATAGGCTTCATCACGGCCGAGAACGACAGGGCTATATCCGCCGGCTTGCGCCGCGGCATTCATACCCGCCATAAGGCCCTGGGCGCCGGCTTCTTCATAGCCCGTCGTGCCGTTGATTTGGCCGGCCAGGAACAGGCCCGGCAGTTGCTTGAGTTGGAGTGTCGGGTGCAGTTCGCGTGGATCGACATAGTCGTATTCGATGGCGTAGGCGTAGCGCTTGATGACCACGTCTTCCAGTCCGACAATTGTGCGCAAAAACGCTTCCTGGGTGGCTTCCGATACGCTCGTTGAAATACCGTTGGGGTAGACAGTGTCGTCATCATAGCCTTCCGGTTCCAGGAAAATCTGATGACTGGTCTTGTCCGCGAACTTAACGACCTTATCCTCGATCGACGGGCAATAGCGCGGCCCGCGGCCCGACAGGTGCCCGCCGTAAACCGCTGATTCCTTGATACGATCGGCGATAATCGCGTGGGTCTTTTCGTTGGTGTAGGTGATGCCGCAGGCGATTTGCGGCCGGTCGATCGACGCCGTTAAATAAGAGAAGGGCTCGATCGGATCGTCGCCAATCTGCTGTTCCAGCCGATCCCAATGGATGGTCTTGCCATCGAGACGCGCTGGCGTGCCGGTTTTCAGACGGCCCATGTGGAGCTTGAGATCATAGAGACGCTGACCCAGACCATTGGCGGGCTGATCGCCCCAGCGGCCAGCGGACATGCGCTTCTCACCGATATGGATGATACCGCGCAGAAAGGTACCGGTCGTCAGGACGACTGCGCGCGCCTTATAGCTTTGGCCATTGGCATCAGTGACACCGACCACCCGGCCATTCTCCAGCATCAGGTCCTCAACCGCGGCTTCGGCGATATCGAGGTTTTCCGTCTGGGCCAGCTCGGTCTGCATGGCCTCGCGATACAGTTTCCGATCGATCTGGGCACGGGGACCACGCACTGCCGGGCCCTTAGACTTGTTGAGAACCTTATACTGAATACCACCGATGTCAGCCATGCGGCCCATAACGCCGTCAAGCGCGTCGATTTCGCGGACGAGATGCCCCTTCCCCAAGCCACCGATGGCGGGATTACAGGACATCTCGCCGAGCGTCTCCTTGCGGTGAGTCAGCAGCAGCGTCTTGGCGCCCATGCGCGCGGAAGCCGTCGCGGCCTCGCAGCCGGCATGGCCACCGCCTACGACAATCACGTCCCACAACGTGTTCGAGAATTCGGTCATCAATGTCCTCTGGAGATGGACGGTGCCTATAGCAGACAAAGGTGAGAGGGTCGACTCGGCATTTCGTGTTTCACGTGAAACACCGCATCACTTTCCGATGCAGAAGGAAGAGAAGACTTCATCCAAAACTTGCTCGACATCGTAGCGACCGAACAGGGCTTCGAAGCTGTTGATGGCCATACGAATATCTTCGGCTGTTAGCTCCGGCACCTGCAAATTGGAACTCAGCGCGTTTACGACATGATCATGCGCGTCTACCAGTCGCGCACGGTGGCGGTCGCGAGTAGCTGCCGGAAATGTCCGAAGCGAAAGAGCATTTTCGACGTGAGCTTCGAGTGCCGCAATGAAGCCGTCTATACCCGAACCTGTTAAGGTGCTGACGTCGAACTGCGGTGTTTCACGTGAAACACTGCCACTATCCACCTTGTTGTAAACGACAAAATCACCGGGTAGCAAAAGCTCGGGATCAGGTTCAGAAGGATTCTGGCTGTCGATCACCCAGATACGCAGATCGGCCTCGGTCGCGCGCTGACGGGCACGGCGGATACCCTCGCGTTCGACAACCTCTTCCGTTTCACGTAGTCCGGCAGTGTCGTAAAGCAGAACCGAATACGGCCCGATGCGGAGTTGCGCTTCCAGGACATCACGCGTGGTCCCGGCGACCGGCGTGACGATCGCCGTCTCGGCCTTGAGCAGAACGTTAAACAGGCTCGACTTACCGGCATTAGGCTCGCCAAGGATCACGATCCGATAACCTTCGCGGATTTGCCGGCCGCGCTTTTCATCTGCCAAGGCCTCGCGCAATGAAGCTTCGAGACTGTCGATGCGCTTTAGGATCGCCTGGCTGAGATCTTCCGGCAAGTCTTCATCGGGGAAGTCGATATAGACTTCCAGTCGCGCCAGAAGGTCAATCAGTTCAGATCGCCAGCCCTCATAGCGGGCCCGCAGCCCTCCCCCCAGTTGGGTCAGAGCCTGGCGACGCTGGGCTTCAGACTCGGCATCGACCAGATCCGCAATCGCTTCGGCCTGCGTCAAGTCGAGCTTATGATTTTCTAGCGCCCGACGCGTAAATTCGCCCGGTTCGGCCAGGAACAATCCCATCGACAGAAGCACGCTATAGAGTCGATCGATAACGGCGCGGGAACCATGGACGTGCAACTCAACGCAGTCTTCGCCGGTAAAGCTATTTGGCGCCTTGAACCAGATCGCGACGCATTGATCGAGCAGCTCGCCTTTATGAACAAGATCAGTATAGGTGGCGAAACGCGGCTTAAATGTCTTACCGCTCAAAGCCTTGGCGGTTGCCAGGGCTTTTGGTCCCGACAGGCGGATAATCGACACGCCTGCCCTGCCCTGCGCGCTGGCCAGGGCGAAGATGGTGTGTTTCACGTGAAACACTCCTTACTTGATATCCTTACCTGTTCCGAACGAGCCCATGCTGGCCTTGGCCGCCGACTGGAAGAGCTTGAAGAACTGATCCTGCGCCGTAATCCCAAGGCTCGACCAGGTCTTGATGATCTCTTCTGGCTGCATTGACTGCATATTCTGTTCAACGCGCAGACGCATTTGCTCGACGACATAATCGTTCAACGGCTCAACATCCGGCAGGCCCAAAAATGCGCGGGCTTCCTGTGGTGTACATTCGACATTGACCGTGCACTTCATGTTCGGCTCCAGAAAGATGACAACCCGATATGAGGCTGTCATACCGGGTTGGCAAGGGTTAATTGAGTTGTCTGTGACGACTAGGTATTCATGCTCTGGAAGAACTCTGCGTTGTTCTTGGTCTGACGCAGCTTGTCGCTAAGGAACTCGATCGCATCCTGGGCACCCATCGGGTTTAGGATACGGCGCAGGACGTAGGTCTTCTGCAGGTTCGACTTCTCAGTCAGCAGTTCTTCCTTACGGGTACCAGACTTGAGGACATCCATCGCCGGGAAGACGCGCTTGTCAGCAACCTTACGGTCGAGGACGATTTCCGAGTTACCGGTGCCCTTGAACTCTTCGAAGATAACTTCGTCCATGCGCGAGCCCGTGTCGATCAGGGCGGTGGCGATGATGGTCAGCGAGCCGCCTTCTTCGATGTTCCGCGCAGCGCCGAAGAAGCGCTTCGGACGTTGCAGGGCGTTGGCGTCGACACCGCCGGTCAGGACCTTGCCCGACGATGGCACAACCGTATTGTAGGCGCGGCCAAGGCGGGTGATCGAGTCGAGCAGGATGACCACGTCGCGCTTGTGCTCCACCAGGCGCTTGGCCTTTTCGATGACCATTTCGGCGACCTGAACGTGGCGGGTGGCCGGCTCGTCGAAGGTCGAGGAGATGACTTCGCCGCGCACGGTGCGCTGCATGTCGGTCACTTCTTCGGGGCGTTCGTCGATCAGCAGGACGATCAGGTAGCAATCCGGGTGGTTGGCGGCGACCGACTTGGCGATGTTCTGCAACATGACCGTCTTGCCGACGCGCGGCGGGGCGACGATCAGACAACGCTGGCCTTTGCCGAGCGGCGCCACGATGTCGATGATACGGCCGGAACGATCCTTAAGGGTCGGGTCTTCGATTTCCATCCACAAACGCTGTTCAGGATAGAGCGGCGTCAGATTGTCGAAGTGGACCTTGTGACGGATGGTCTCAGGGTCTTCAAAATTGATCGTTTGGATCTTGAGCAGAGCGAAGTAGCGTTCGCCTTCGCGCGGGCTGCGGATCGGGCCTTCGACCGTATCGCCAGTGCGCAGGCCGTGACGGCGAATCTGCTGGGGCGAAACATAGATGTCGTCGGGGCCCGGCAGATAGTTCGCTTCGGGCGAACGCAGGAAGCCGAACCCGTCCTGGAGCACTTCGACGACGCCGGAGCCGGTGATTTCAACGCCTTCTTCGGCGAGCGCCTTCAGGACCGCGAACATCATGTCCTGCTTGCGCAGGTTCGAGGCATTCTCGACGCCGAGGTTTTCGGCAAAGGTGAGAAGGTCGGTGGGCGATTTGTCCTTCAGGGTCTGAAGAGACATTTTCTCGCCCTTCATAGAGCCTTCGCTGGCATCCTCGTCCTGGTCTTCGGTTTCCGTTTCCGTTTCAGCTTCGGTATCAAGCAGTTCTTCGCCGACACCTTCGATTTCGGAATCTTCACTCATAGTCTTGCTTTCATATGCTTTGGATATGCGGCCACGCACAAGGTCGTGACACCTGCGAGGGACGAATAGCCTGATGCCTTTTCGTACAACTGTTTGAAAAGGCGATGGAATTTAATGGGGAGGCCTTCCGACGAGAACCGTGGCGCCTGTGTTGGGTATTGCGCGCGAACATTGCGACTGCGCAAAATCGAGGGGAAAATACACCTACGGTGGGAACGGTCAAGATAAACTTGTATGGAGTGGGGTCACGGACCCCACTCCCCGTAAGTTTTATCTCGCGCCGTACTCCAGCGTCACCGCCGTCACGATGACAATCGCCAGCAGGAACGGCACCTCATTGATCCGACGCCAGAACGTCTCGCTGCCGGCCGGCTGACCGGCTTGCAGCTTCTTGAAACGCGCCAGCAGAAAGTGGTGGTAGCCCGTCATCAGCACAACACCCAACAGCTTTACGTGCAGCCAGGGCTGCTTCATCGCCACCGACCAATCGGGCGAAAAGCGCAGGTAGAGCAGCCACACGCCGAACACCCAAGCCGCGATCATCGCCGGGTTCATGATGATCTTGAGCAGATTGCGCTCCATGACCGCAAAGACGCTGACCACGTCCGGCTTGCCGGCATTCTGAACGTGATAGACAAACAGGCGCGGCAGGTAGAGAAGCCCGGCCATCCACGCAATGACCGCCAGGATATGCAGACCCCGAGCTAAATCGTACCAGTTCATTATCCTGCCCTCCTCTTCGGACAGAAGCGATGACAGGCGTCACAATCGTGGTCACCGATCACGGCTTCGGGAGACCCGACGGCTTTCAGCACTTCGTCGTTAAGGGCCTTGATATAGTTCTCGTCGACACCCAGCGCCGGGATGCGGATATATTCGGCAATGCCGGCGTCCTTTGCCAGATGGCCATATTCGATATCGAGCTCGACCAGGGTCTCGATGTGCTCGGAGACAAAGGCGATCGGCACAACGATGACATTCTTGCCGTACCTGCCCGCCTGGCGAATGGTCTCATCCGTCGATGGCCCGATCCATTTCAACGGTCCGACGCGGCTTTGATAGCAGATGACATGCTCGACCGGCATGTCCAGCACGCGCATGACCCGCGCGACCGTCGCTTCGACCTGTACTTGGTAAGGATCGCCTTGCTTGACGATCTTTTCCGGCAACCCATGCGCCGAGAACAACAACCGGTAATCCTGCCGGTTCTTGACGGTTTTCAGCCTGGTGCGGATCAGGTCGGCGTGCGCCTTGATGAAGTGATCATTGTGCGAGTAGCAGCAGACCTCGGTGACCTTCGCATTGCCCTTGTATGCCTTCTTAAAGGCTTCAACGGCCGTCAGCGTCGTGGTCGAGGAGAACTGCGGATAGAGCGGCAACAGGACGACCTCATCGGGTCGCCACGCAGCGATATCGGCCGCGGCCTGTTCAATAAACGGATGCCAGTAGCGCATGCCGATAAAGACACGCGTCTCGAGGCCCTTGGTGTGGCTGTTGATATAGGCTTCAAGCGCCTGGGCTTGGGCCTCCGTTTCCCGCAGGATGGGTGACCCTCCACCCATACGCGCATAGTTCTTGCGTGCTTCGGGCGCCCGCCGGCTGGCGATCATTGAAGCTACGCCCTGACGGATGCCGAAGGGCAGCCCGATGATATATTTGTCGCGAAACAGGTTGTACAGAAACGGCTTGACGTCTTCCGGGTTTTTCGGCCCGCCAAGATTAAACAACAAGACGGCAATGCGTTTCATCAGCCTCTGATCCGTTTCAGCGCCCGTTCGACGTTTGCGATCGGCGTATCCGGGAAAATGCCGTGGCCCAGGTTGAAGATCAAGGGCCCCTGCCCCCAGGCTTCGAGAATCCAGTCGATCTGTGCGTCCAGTGCCGTGCCACCCGACCGCAGGACTACGGGATCAAGCGCGCCCTGGATCGGCTTTTGTACCTGAAGCTGTTTACCGAGTGTCAGGGGCGTCGCTGTGCCCAGGGCCAGGGCATCGACCGGGACGGCGTCGAGATAGCTTTGGCAGCGGGCTTCTGCGCCCCTTGGAAAGCCTATGATCGGCAGGGTCACGCCCAGTTGGCGGACGCGCCCAATCAGGCGAATATGCGGTTGGGTCACCAACTGATCGAAATAGGGATCCGGGAACCCTTCCGCCCAGCTTTCAAAGATCTTCAAAGCCTGCGCACCGGCATCGGCCTGCATCTTGAGATAATGAGCGGAGGCTTCGATGACGATATCCAGAACCTCCGCGACCTTTTCCGGCTGCTCATAGACGAAGCTGCGGATGAGGCTGCGATCGTGAGCTTTCTTACCGTTGAGCATATAGGTCATGACGGTCCAGGGGCCGCCGCAGAAGCCGATCAGCGTCGTTTCCGGACCAAGAGCGCTGCGAACCCGCTGAACAGTCTCTCCGACGTTCCTGAGCGCCTCGCCAGCGGCTGGCGCTTTGTCACGCATGACAGCTGTTTCAGGCAGATCGCCGAGAATAGGTCCCTCCCCGGCAGCAAAGGTCAGATCCTGACCGAGCGCCAGCGGGATCATCAGGATGTCCGAGAAAAGTATGGCTGCGTCAAATCCAAAACGGCGGATGGGTTGCAGCGTCGCTTCGGCTGATTTTTCCGGGTTCAGACAAAAATCGACGAAGCCTGAGGTCGATGCGCGAAGCTCACGGTATTCCGGCAGGTAGCGCCCGGCCTGACGCATGAACCATACCGGTGTAGGGCTGACGGTCTGACCGGCCAGAACCCGGAGTATGGATGCCTGAGGAGGGGTCATGGAGTCAATCCCGGTGCAAAACGACGCTCCCTCTTAGAGAACCCTCTAAAAAGAAGAAAGAGGAAGAAGAGGTTTTTAGTAGCGGGGATGACGTGGAAAATTGCCGCAGGGTTTTTGGTTGTCCCGCCTTTTTCACAGTTCGTCCCATTCTTGAAAAAGCGTGTCCACACCCCTGTGGGAAATTGGGATAATTAACCAAATGCTAACTATAGTTAAAACTTCGTAAAGAAATTTTCCCAATCGGATGTGAATGGTTAATAAAGTGTTAAACCGTTCACATGAAAGCGTCACACATTCATACATTATTAACCCATTGGTCAGAACCGGGATAAATATGGCGGTTATCAACCTCTGACCACAGGGGAACAACGTTCTCTGTTTTCTCCTGACAGTTGCGCCCAACTTGTCTGGCATTTGTCCACGGATTCGGTGCACAGGATTCTTTTCGATTGGGTTTGGGGCCATGGCCCTAGCCTTCCTGATATCTTTCCTGCTTTCACCCCTTGCGGGTGAAAGCCAGGGAAAGATAAAAGCAGGCTCGTGGGGTCAAGACCCCACACCCCGGCACAAAGGCTCCTCATGTCCGAAACCGCCAACACCCTCTCCTCCGGCCGTATCGGCACCTATTTCCACGTCCACCTGGTCTCGGACTCAACCGGCGAAACCCTGAACGCTCTGGCCAAGGCGGCAGCGGCGCGTTTTGAAGGCATCCTGCCGATCGAACATATCTATGTCCTGATCCGCTCTGAAAAGCAGCTCGACCGCGCCATGACGGAAATCGAGAGTTTCCCGGGCATCGTCCTGCACACCATTGTCGACGCCGAACTGCGGACAGCTTTGGAAATGCGCTGCCGCGAGCTGGATATTCCGGCGATCGGCGTGCTCGATCCGCTGGTTGTCGCCTTCTCGCGTCACCTGGGCGCTTCGGTATCCAAGCGCGTCGGCGCCCAGCACAATCTGGATAATGAATATTTCGAACGCATCGAGGCGTTGAACTATGCCATTGCCCACGATGACGGCGCCATGGCGGACAAGCTGCGTCAGGCCGATGTCGTGCTGGTCGGCGTGTCACGGACCTCGAAGACCCCGACCTGCATCTATCTGGCCCACCGCGGAATCAAGGCCGCCAATATTCCCCTCGTCCCAGGCCGCGACCTCCCGGAAGAATTGGACCACCTCAACGATCCGCTGATCGTTGGCCTGATCGCCTCACCCGAGCGCTTGATCCAGATCCGCCGCAATCGCCTGCTGACACTGAATAATGACGACCGGCCATCGACCTATACCGATCAGGAAGCCGTTCGGCAGGAAATCATTGCGGCCCGGCGGTTTTTTGAGCGCAAGGAATGGCCGGTGATCGATGTGACACGGCGGTCCGTGGAAGAAACCGCGGCCAATATCATCAGCCTGTTGAATGAGAAGCGGACGGGTAGGCTGGGCGGAATTTAGTTCAGATTCAGGGGCGGGAGCCCCTGCACCCCGAAACGCGACGGCGATTAGTCACTTTAATAATCAAAAAGCGGGACTCTAAAGAGTTCCGCTTTTTGATTATTGATGTAATTAGCCTCCATCGACTTATGGGGTGCAGGGGCTCCCGCCCCTGAATCTGAATTGACATGACCCAGACACTGATCCTCGCCTCCGGCTCCGCCTCCCGCGCCATGCTCCTCAGCAATGCCGGCATTCCCTTCGTCAAAATCCCGTCGACCGTCGACGAAGACCAGATCAAGGACGAATGCCTGCTGCGCGGCTTTACCCCCAAGGCCATCGCCATGCGCCTGGCCGAAGCCAAGGCTCAGCAGGTCGCGCTCGCAAACCCCGGCCTGGTCCTGGGTGGCGACCAGGTCCTGCAGCTCGAAAACGACCTGATCAGTAAATCACCCGACATGAACGCCGCCCGCGACCTCCTTAAGCGGATGAGCGGCAAGACCCACTATCTCCATGCCGGCATGGCCCTGTGCGAAAACGGCCAGCTCATCTGGTCCAGCGTCGAAACCGCTGAAATGTCTGTCCGCCCCCTCACCGACGCCTTTATTGACCGCTATCTCGACGAAGCCGGCGAAAAACTGCTGTCAACCGTCGGCAACTACATGCTCGAAGGCTCAGGCGTTCATCTGTTCGACAGCATACGCGGCGACTATTTCACCGTGCTGGGCCTCCCTCTCCTGCCCTTGTTGGGCAAACTCCGCCAACTGAAGGTGCTGAAGCCATGATCGACACTCTCCCCACGGGCGCGGCCAAGGTCGCCGCCATCGTTGGCCAACCCGTCCATCATTCGATGAGCCCGTTCCTGCACAATGCCTGGCTGCGGTCAATGAAGCTGAACGGTGTCTACGCCGCCTTCTCTCCCAAGGACGAACACGCTTTTGAACGCCTGATTCTGTCGTGCCGCAGCAATGGCGTCAAAGGTTTGAACGTCACCGCCCCGTTCAAGGCCCTGGCGCTGGCGCTGGCGGATACGGTCGCCGAAAGCGCGCGCCATTGCGGCTCGGCCAATGTGCTGACCTTTGACGATGACGGCTATGTCCACGCCCAAAGCACCGATGGCCACGGCCTGGTCCGCGCCTTTGAGCTTCAGGCGCCGGACTGCGATCTGAAATCGGGCCCGGTCGTTATCATGGGCGCCGGCGGAGCGTCACGCGCAGCCGTGGCCGCCATGCTGGAAGCCGGCAGCCGCGAAGTCCGCATCGTCAACCGGACACTGGCCCGCGCCGAAGAACTTGTCTTCGCGTTTCAGACCGACCAATCGCACATCCACCTGACCGGCAAGGAAAAGACGATTTCCTTCCGCCAGAAAGTCACGGCCTTCGAACTGACCGATGTCGATCGCGCCTTCGATGGCGCCGTCGCGGTTATCAACGCAGCCTCGGGTGGCCCCCTGCCCCTGTTCGATGCGCTGGATGACAATGCGACGATCATGGACATGACCTACCGGCCGCTGAAGACCAACTGGCTCAAGGCCGCCGAGGAACGCGGCCTGAAGACTGTTGACGGCTTGAACATGCTGATTGAACAGGCGCGGCCAAGCTTCGAAGCCTTCTATGGCCAGCTGCCCGATGCCGATTTCGACATCCGAAGCCTGGCGCTCGACTATTTGGGTGAAAAATGATCCGGCTCGGTCTCACCGGTTCCATCGGCATGGGCAAGTCGACCATCGCGCAGATGTTTCGCGATGAAGGCGTGCCCGTATGGGATGCCGACGAGGCCGTCCACCGGCTCTATGCCACCTCCCCCGCCTTGAAATCGCAATTGGCCGAAGCGTTCGGCGATGTCCTGACCGATGACGTCGTCGATCGCGTCAAGCTTTCAGCCGCGCTGAAGTCAGCAGAAAACGGTTTCGACCGGCTCAATGCCATTGTCCATCCTCTGGTGGTTTCAGATCGCAAGGCTTTCATGGCGATGCAGGAAAAGGACGGGGCGGACATGGTCGTCACCGATATCCCACTGCTCTATGAAACGGGAGCGGAAAGCCACCTCGATTATGTCCTGGTCGTGTCGGCGCCGGCGGATGTCCAGCGTCAGCGCGTCATGGTACGGCCCGGCATGACCGAGGAGAAGTTCGCCGCGATCCAGAGCCGGCAAATGCCCGATGCCGAGAAACGCAAACGCGCGCATTTCCTGATAGATACATCGCAAAGCCTCGACGCCTGTCGGGCCGAGGTTCGCAAACTGGTCAACCGTTTCACCGGCAGCGGGCTCTCTTAACAAGCGAATGCCTCTTGATCTGGACTCCGGATCAAATACATAAACGCTTATGGCTACTGAAATCGTTCTCGATACCGAAACCACTGGCATTGATCCGCGCAAGGGACATCGCCTGATCGAAGTCGGCTGCATCGAGATCGAGGACCTGTTGCCGACGGGCCGGACCTTCCATCACTATATCGACCCGGAGCGCGAGATCGAGCCGGACGCCATCCGCGTCCACGGCATCACGAACGAAAAGGTGAGGGGCAAGCCCAGGTTCTCCCAGATCTGCGAAGAGATGATGGAGTTCATAGGTGATCGCAAGATCATTGCCCACAATGCGCCTTTCGACCGCAGCTTTGTGAATATGGAGCTGGAACGCCATTCGCGTATTTGTACCCCGGATGATCAATGGATTGATACGCTGGTTCTGGCGCGCACCAAGTTTCCGGGCATGCACAATTCACTCGATGCCCTGTGTAAGCGTTTCAATATTTCGCTGGCGGAACGCGACCTGCACGGCGCCCTTATCGACGCCCGTCTCCTGGCAAGTGTGTATCTGGAGCTTCTGGGTGGGAAGGAGCGGGGACTCGACCTCGAAATGGCGTCGGCCAGCACTAATGCCATCAATATCGCGGCCTTCCAGTCCTATGGTCCGCGCCCGCGTCCTCTGGCACCACGCATCACCGAGGTCGAGGCAGCTGCGCATACGGCCTTCGTGCAGAAGTATCTGAAAGAGAAAACCCTCTGGAAATAAACATCGCCCTGCTCGTCCTGTTGCTGGTGGCCTTCGCGATCAATGCGTGGCTCAGCATCGGACGATTCAGAGCGTTGCAATCGGACGTTACGATCGACCGGGTGGCGTTTTATCGCTCAGGCCTGGTGCGATCGCTGATCCTGTTTGGCGGTGGAGCGGTGGTGACGCTGATCCTGCTCAAGCGGACGGATGCACTGGTGACGGTGCCTGAGGTCTTTGGCGCCGAAGTCGTGCGCTCAGTTTTGTCGGGCGTGCCGGCGACGTGGGTCTATGGCGTCATCGCGGTCTGGGTCGGGGTGATCTGTCTGGCGTCGCTGATGGGCGGCCTTCAGATGAAGCGCATTGTCGAGTCCGGTGCGGAAATGCCGAACGGCGCCTTAGGTGCCTTGTTGCCGCGGACGGGGAGGGAGCGCGGCTGGGGATTTTGGGTATCGCTGAACGCCGGCCTGTCGGAGGAATTGTTTTTCCGCCTGGCCCTGCCTTTGTTGTTACTGCCGCTGGTCGGCGACGGTGGACTGGCCTTCTGGCTGGCGGTCCTGTTTTTCGGCCTGGGGCACATCTATCAGGGTGTATGGGGGATCGTCATGACGACGATCGTCGGCGCTGTTCTTGGGTTTGTCTATCTCTACAGCGGCAATATCTGGCTGGCCGTGGCGATCCATGCCGGGATCGACCTGTGGTCGCTGGTCGTGATGCCGGTGCTGATCGGGTGGAAGAAAACGACGGGGTTTGGGGCCTGAGGCCCCAAGACTTCCCTGATCCAATATAAAAGCCTCGCCCCCTAAAGGGCGAGGCTTTTATATTGGAAAAGAAAGGTTTTGTGGGGTCACGGACCCCAAACCCCATACGATTTCTTACGCCTGCCCAGCCGCCTGCTGCTGCGCCAGCACATTGTTGCGCTGTTGTACGTAGAGGGCGCCGAAATCGATCGGGTCAAGGAAGAAGGGCGGAGTGAAGCCGCCGTCGGACGACACATCGGCAATGATGCGGCGGGCGAACGGGAACAGGTAGCGCGGGCATTCGACCAGCAGGGTCGGCTCGATCATCTGCTCAGGGATGTTGCCCAGTTGGAACAGGCCACCATAGACCAGCTCGATGGCGAACATGGCGCCGTCCGGGGTCGAGGCCTTGACCGACAGCTTCAGGTCGACTTCGAACAAGCCGTCATTGCGGCCTTTTGCGCTCATTTCGACGCCCAGATCGACTTCCGGACGCGATTCCATGCGCAGCGACTGCGGCGCGCGCGGATTTTCGAAAGAGAAGTCGCGGATGAACTGGGCCAGAACAGTCATGTTCGGCGCGGGCGGTTGTTCAGGCAGGGCCTCGGGCAGGTCGGACATAGATAAAATAACTCCGGGTGGTCACGCGGTCATTCGCCATGCCACGTGTGATGTGGGAAGGCCCCTATCAGATAAGAAAAATTTACGCAATGAAACGAACGGTTCCCTTGGACGAAACTTATCCTATATAGTTGAGGTTCGCGGACAATCCATATATGCCTGCGACAGCCGTGCCCCTTGTAAGCGTTTCCCGAACAAAATCAGAGATTCGTGCTGTGAATAATATCGTCGTCCTGGTCATCTTCGCCATTGTGGCCGTCATCATCCTGGTTCAGCTGTATAGCGTTCTCGGGCGGAAAGTCGGCTTTCGCGTCGAAGACAAGGTGCTGGCTAAAACCGGCGACGATGTCGACGGCAAGCTGCAGCTGGAACGTCCGGCCGAGCCGCCGAAGTTTCCGAATCTCGATGTCCTGAAGGCGCGGGACGCCAATTTTAACGAAATCAATTTCGTTGAAAAAGCGCGTGAGACCTATGAACAGGTCGTACTGGCCTTTCATCGCGGTGAACTGGATGCCGTCAAGGACCGCCTGACCGAGACGGTCTACGGCAGTTTCGCAAAGGCCGTTGAAGCACGCGAAGGAACGCCTGTCACGACTCGCCTGAGCTTCGTCGAAACGCCCAAGGCCGATATCGACGTCATCGACTTCAAGGACGACGTCGCTCAGATTCGTGTACGCTTCCTGTCGGAACTTCTCTATGAAGCCGAAGCGACCGAAGCTGACGCGAAGCCGGAAAAGACCTACCGCCGCACGGCGGAATACTGGACCTTCCAGAAGGGCATGAAGTCGCCGGCCAATCCGTGGCTGCTGGCGCGCGTCGAAGCGGCAAAAGCATAAGAAATAAAAAGAGGAACGACCTTGGGCGGCTTGAAATTAAAAACTCTGGCCGCCTTGGCCATGATCCTGTTCGTGGCCGCCTGCGCCGAGCGCGCTCCACCGCCGGTGGTCACACCTCCCACCCAGCCACCGGTGCAACCGCCCTTAGGTCCTAATCCGGTTCCCGCAGGCCAGCGTCTGTCGGAACTGCCAGGTTGGGAGGCCAGCGACGCCTTTATCGCGCTTGAGGCTTTGCGCAGCACCTGCACCTACAAAAAGGGACGCCAGTACGCCAATCTGTGCCAGGCGATTACCAGCCGCGATTTCAATTCGCCGGAGGAAATCAAGACCTTCCTCGACCACAATATGAAGGTCGAAGTGCTGGACGGGCAGGGGACGCTGACCGGCTATTTCGTGCCCGATTATCCGGCGAGCTACGTAGCCACCGAAGAGTTTTCGCAACCCGTACGTCCGCGCCCATCGGACCTGGTGATCGTCGCCGGTTCACAGCTTACGCCGCCGCAGGCCGCCGCTAAGATTGCTGCGCGCAAAGAAGGTGACATCTATGTCGCCTACTACAGCCGCGCTGAAATTGAACAGATGCCGGTTACGACCAGCTATTACATGCGGCCGGAAGACTATTTCTTCATGCAGCTCCAGGGCTCTGGCTTCCTCGACATGCCCGACGGTAAGCGCGTCTATGCCGCCTATGCCGCGGACAATGGCCGGCCCTTTGTCGGCATCGCCAAGGTCATGCAGGATCGTGGCCTGCTGGCGAAGAACGAGACATCCGGCGACAATATTCATGCCTGGCTGGCCGCCCATCGCGGGCCAGAAGCGCAGGAGGTCATGAACGCCAATCCGCGCTACGCCTTTTTCGTCATCAATCCGGATCAGACCCAGCCTAACGGCGCCGCTGGCATTTCCCTGCCGCCGGGCTCAGCGATCGCCATCGACCCGGCGCATCACGCCATGGGTGACCTCTACTGGATCGACGCGAATGCCGGCACGCTTTCCGGCGCTTTTCCAATCTATCAGCGCATGGTCGCGGCGCTAGACACAGGCGGCGCCATCAAGGGCAAAATCCGCGCCGATCTCTATGTCGGCGCCGGCAAGCGCGCAGGCACCGAAGCGGGCCGGATCAAGCACGTGCTGCGCATGTATCGCATCGTGCCGTTCGTGCCGTAGCTAAAATTCGAATACCAGCCGCATCGCCGCCAGGCTGAGGAAACACAGCACGGCTGAACTGGCGATAAACAGGCCGAAGCGGATGACGGTAATGTTCACCGTCGCCTGCACCAGAGAGTGCAGAATGCGCAGGGCGACGTAGAGCCACGCGAAATATTCGACGTCGAAGCTGGTCTTGCCGGTGGCGTAGATGGCGATGCACACCGCATAGAACAGGGTGGGCTGTTCCATCAGGTTGTTGTAATTATCAGCCGGCCACTGGACGCTGGCGGGCAGGCGGCGGACGGCCTCTCCGGTTTCCAGGCGTTCTTCAGTCGTGGCGTAGTGAATAAGCGCGGGCAGGCGGCGGACATACAGCCACACCAGCATCACCATGGACCAGACAATCAGTGCGAGTACAGGTTCGATCATAAGACCTTATCCTGCCTCAAAAAGTTTAAAATAGAGTCTCACCGCGGCCGATTTTGTGCGGTACGGATCGTATCGCACGCAACTTTACGCCTGACACGGATTGACCACAGCTTTTATTAAGCGAATAAGGCGATAATAACTTAGAACGGACAAGGTCCGGCAGGCCACATTCCGGGCCTTCCGAAGTGAAACAGGTCAGGACATGGACGACATCTCGCATATTGCCGGCGCCGAGCGTGAGGCACTGATTTCCGCGTTTGCCGCGGTGCTGCGCAAGGACGGCAAGGACCTAGCCGGTTTTGAAAAGAACTATCTGAACCAGATCCTTGAAGACCTGGAACTTGAAGAACTGCCGGACCTGTCGACGGCCGATCTCAACCCGGCGATCGCCGGCTTCTGGGCCTATGGCGCACAACGCAGCAGCGTCAGCCAGACGCTCCGGCGCATCCGTCCCTTTATCGATGCCAAGGGCGAACCGACAGCTTACGATGTTGTCGAAATCGTCCAACCCGATCAGCCCTTCATCGTCGAAACCGTCATGGGCGAACTGATAGAGCAGGGCGTGTCGGTCCGTTCGATGTTCCATCCGGTCGTTCATGTCTGGCGCGATGCGCAGGGGTTGCGACAGGACACGGACGGCGCCGGCAAGACCGTGGCGGAATCGATGATGCTGGTCTTCATCGAACGCTTGAGCCCGGAAAAGCATGCTGCCGTATTGACCGGGCTGGATGAGAGTCTGAATGACCTGAAGCTGGCGGTGCTCGACTTCCCGCGCATGCAGCGCCTGCTGGCTGAAGAGATTGCCGATCTGGAAAGCTTGCGCGGCAATGCTGCCGTCAAGATCGACCCGGCCCTGCTGGAAGAAGACGTCGCTTTCCTCAAATGGCTGGATGAGAATCGCTTCGTCTTTATCGGCGCGCGGGGCTATCAGTATCCGCGCAGTGACGACGGCGCCTATGCCCGCCAAGAACCGCTGAATCAGCTTCAGGAGGGTTTTGGAATTTTGCGCGACGCCAAGCGCGGCGTCCTGCGTCGCTCCAGCGAACCGGCCGTGCTGACCCAGCAGGTCCTCGACCAGTTGGTAACTTCCGAACCGGTGACGGTCGCCAAGGCCAATATCAAGTCGCGCGTCCACCGCCGCGTCTATATGGACTATATCGGCGTCAAGCGTTACGGCGCTGACGGCAAGCCTTCGGGCGAGGTGCGCTTTGTCGGCTTGTTCACCGCCGAAGCCTATGATCGGCCGGTTCTGGAAGTTCCGCTGATCCGCCGCAAGGCCGAACGCGTGCTCGATCAGGCTAAGACGATCGGTCTCAATGGCGGCCACAACGAAAAGCGCCTGAAGAACATCATCGAGACCTATCCGCGCGATGAATTGTTCCAGATGTCGGAGGCCGACCTGCTGCGCATCGCGCGCGGCATCCTGCACCTGTCCGACCGGCCGCGCGTGCGGCTGTTCACCCGCAACGACACCTTCGACCGCTTTGTCTCCGTCCTGCTTTATGTGCCGCGTGAGCTTTATCAGTCGCAGATGCAGAAACAGGCCGGTGAGATCCTGGCGCGCGCCTATTGCGGCCGCGTTTCGGCGTCCTATCCCTACATTTCGGAATCGCTGCTGTCGTGCGTCCACTATATCATAGGGGTGACGCCGGGCGACCACTTCGACCCGGACATCAACGATGTCGAAGCCGATATCGAAAACATCGTCCGGTCGTGGCCGCAGAAGCTCGACGCCCTGGTCCACGACGAAGGCTTCATGGCGACCCTGCCGGCGATGGACGCTGACACCGACTGGATGCGTTGGGCCCACGCCATTCCGGTCGCCTACCGCGACCGCTATGAAATTTCAGAGGCGGTGCGCGATATCGGCCATCTCAGCCGGCTCAGCGACGCTCATCCGGTTGACGTCCGTGCCTATCAGCGCATGGAAGATTCCGAAGACGTCTTCTGCTTCAAGCTTTACACGCGCGGCGACCGCGCCATTCCACTGTCGGACATCCTGCCGGTGCTCGACAATATGGGCTGCAAGACGCTCGAGGAATACGGATACAATGTCCGCTCGATGGAGGTGGGCAGCCTGTGGGTCCACGAATTCATCATCGAGCTGCCGGAAAGCCACGCCGGTTTTGACGCTTTCCGCGACGATTTCGAACAGACCCTGCTGGCCCTGTCTCGTGGCCGAACGGAAAACGACGGCTTCAACGCCCTGGCTCTCAGCGGCCATTCGTGGCGCGAAGTGGCGCTGGTTCGCGCGCTCTGCCGTTATCGCACCCAGTCTGGCCTTGACCCCGCCGCCGATGTCCAGCAACAGGCCCTGCGCGACAATCCGGCCGTGACCTCGGCGCTGATCGAGCTGTTTACGATGAAGTTTGCACCGGATGGCGATGCCGCCAGCCGCGAAGCGAAGGTCAGTGACGCAGTGGTCCAGATCGAACAGCTGCTGCAAAAGGTCGTCAGCCTCGATCACGACCGCGTCCTGCGCCGTCTCTCGGCCCTGGTTCGGGCCATCCAGCGCACCAACTACTTCCAGGACAAGGCCTACATCTCGTTCAAGATCGCCAGCCGCGACCTGGCCGACCTGCCCGAACCCAAGCCCTATCGCGAAATCTTCGTGTGGTCGCCGCGCGTCGAAGGTGTCCATTGCCGTTTTGGCCCAGTGGCACGCGGGGGCCTGCGCTGGTCCGACCGCAAGGACGACTTCCGCACCGAAGTGCTGGGCCTGGTCAAGGCGCAGCAGGTCAAGAATGCCGTCATCGTCCCGGTAGGCTCCAAGGGTGGCTTCTTCCCGAAGCGACTGCCCAAGGGCGGCAGCCCTGAAGCCATCCGCGAAGAGGCGATCAAGGCCTATAAGATCTTCCTCAGCGGTCTCCTCGACCTGACCGACAATATCGATGCCTCGGGCCAGACGGTTCCTCCTAAGGACGTCGTGTGCTGGGACGCGCCCGACCCCTATCTGGTCGTGGCTGCCGACAAGGGCACCGCGACCTTCTCCGACATCGCCAACGGCGTATCGGCCGACTACGGCTTCTGGCTGGGCGATGCTTTTGCCTCGGGCGGCTCAGTCGGTTACGACCACAAGGCCATGGGTATTACGGCGCGCGGCGCCTGGGAAGCCGTCAAGCGCCACTTCCGCGAGCTGGGCAAGGACATTCAGTCTGAGCTGTTTACCTGCGCCGGCGTCGGCGACATGTCGGGTGACGTCTTCGGTAATGGCTTGCTGCTGTCGGACAAGACCCTGCTGGTGGCGGCCTTCGACCACCGCGATATCTTCATCGATCCGACCCCCGATCCGGCTGTCTCGCATAAGGAACGCCAGCGCATGTTCGCCCTGCCGCGTTCAAGCTGGCAGGACTATAGCAAGGAGCTGATTTCCAAAGGCGGCGGTGTCTTCCCGCGCAGTCAGAAGTCGATCCCGCTGTCGCCGGAAATCAAGACCCTGCTCGACATTGACGCCAATGAGGTCTCGCCGTTCGACCTGATGCAGGCGATCCTGCGCATGCGCGTCGACCTGCTCTATTTCGGCGGTATCGGCACCTACATCAAATCGCCCGCGCAAGCGCATCTCGATGTCGGCGACAAGGCCAATGACGCCATCCGCATCGACGCCACCGAGGTGCGCGCTTCGGTGATAGGCGAGGGCGCTAATCTCGGCATGACCCAGGCCGGCCGCATCGTCTGCGCCGAACGCGGCGTCCGGCTGAACACCGACGCCATCGACAATTCCGCCGGCGTCGATTGTTCCGACCACGAGGTCAATATCAAGATCCTGCTGGGCCAGCTGATGGCGTCCGGTCAGATGACGCTGGAAGCGCGCGACAAGCTGCTGGCCGAGATGACCGACGACGTGGCGCAACACGTCCTGCGTCACAATTACGACCAGACCCTGGCCCTGTCGCTGCAGGAAGCGACCGCGCCCGAAGACAACGCCACGGCCCAGGCCTTCATGACCACGCTGGAAAAGGCCGGCAAGCTGAACCGCAAGGTCGAAGGCCTGCCGTCGAATGCTGTCATGGAAGCGCGGCGTACCGAGGGCAGGGGGCTTTACCGGCCGGAATTGGCGGTCACCACGGCCTACGGTAAGATTGTCCTGTTCGACGACATCGTCGCCAGCCCTGCACCCGACGACGACGGCCTGTTCGATATCGCCGTCGACTACTTCCCGGAAGCCTTGCACGGCCAGACAGATGCCATTCGTAATCACCGCCTTTATCGCGAAATCGTCTCGACAGTGTTGGCCAACCGTATCGTCGATATGGCGGGGCCCAGCTTTGCCGAGCGCGTGACGCGTGGCGCCGGCGTCGCCACCGGATCGCTGGTACTGGCTTTCGAAGCGACACGGCGGCTCTATGACGTCAGTGGCCTTTGGCGTGAAATCGACGCGCTCGACAATCACGCCCCGGCCGTGGCGCAGATCGCGCTGTATCAGGAACTGGCGCGCTTTCTGCGCCGCCAGACCTACTGGACATCGCGCCGTTTCGCGCAGGCGTCGCACGACCTGAAAACAATGATCGCGCCCTATGCTGATGGGGTCCAGGCGCTGATCGGGCTCGACCCGGCCCTGCTTAATGACACGACGCGCGGCCACATCGAAGCGCGTGTAACGGCGCTGACGGATCTGGGTGCGCCTGAAGACCTGTCGCGCCGCATTGCGCGCCTGGCCTTTATGCGCCGCGCGCCGGAAATTATCGAACTGGCGACCGACCACAAGAAGGACCTGACCAAGACGGCCGAGCTGTGGTTCCTGACGGGTGAGCGTTTCGGCTTCGAGAAGCTGGCGGAGGCCGCCGGCAATATGGCCAGCGCCGATCCGTGGGATCGTATGGCGACGCGCCGCCTGATCGAAGATGTCCGTGCGGAGCAGAAGGCGGTCGTCAATGCCATGATGGCGCGGATGAAAGCCGACGAAAGCCCGCTGGCCATAGCTGAAAGCTGGGAGACGGAAAACGGTGCGCTGATCGAGCCGTTGCGCCAGATGATGCAGGATATGACGACAGGTGGCTGGAGCTTCGCCAAGCTGACCATTGTCAATGCCGTGCTCAGGGAGTGGGTGGCGAAGCTCTGAGATCGAGGCCCCTTCCTTTTTCCTTCCCCTTTTAAGGGGAAGGTGGCGGCGCGAAGCGACGACGGAAGGGGGGAGCATAGAAGCTACTAACGCCGGTGTTTGGAAATTCGCCCGTGTCCCCCTTCCGTCCGCTTCGCGTCCACCTTCCCCGTAAACGAGGCTTCTGCATAAGTGACATTGCGCTCTTC
>CBFGPQ010000027.1:0-30282 GCA_965650705.1 uncultured Asticcacaulis sp.
GTCACAGTGATTAACGAAACCGTTTGACCCATTCGCCAAAGGGCGTCAAATAAGTTTCCGGAAAACCGTGCGTTTTCGCGTGTTGGTGCCATATGGAGCCGATAACGTGGTAACACGTGGGATAAAGATGAATGCCTTCGCGCGTATCATGGGGGACCTTCGGGCATGATGGATGCTGACCTGACAGTGGCGCTGATCAAGGCGACGGTGCAGATCGACCAGCCGATCAATGAGGCCAAGCGCATGGTCGGCACTGGCTTCCTGGTGTCCGTGCCCATGCCGGGCGGCCAGACCCAGACAGTTCTGGTGACCGCCGCCCACGTCCTGGAAAAGATGCCGCAGAAGGATGTCCGCGTCGGCTGGCGCGTGCCGTCGGCCAAGGGCACCTGGTCCTACATGCCGTCGACCATCGCCATCCGCACGGCTGCGGGCGCGCCGACCTATACCCAGCATCCGGGCCAGGATATCGCCGTCATTCCGATCAAGATGCCCGAAAGCATCAAGGACCAGGTCATTCCGTACAGCCTGCTGGCGGATGAGGGCACATTCGAGGCCATGAAGGTCACGGCCGGCCAAGAGATGATGACGCTTGGCTATCCGCACGGCCTGTCGGCCAATGTGTCGGGCTTTCCCATCCTGCGCGCCGGGCGGCTGGCGTCGTACCCGGTGTCGCCGTCCGCGACCTATCCGACCTTCCTGATCGACCTGACCGCCGTGCCGGGCAATTCGGGCGGACCGGTGTTCATGAAGTCCACGACCAGCAAGGCGGGTGGCTTTGTCGCGGGCGTCCTCATCAAGCAGGTCGAGGACGAGAACCAGCGCCTGGAACTGGGCGTTGTGACCGAAGCTGTCTTTGTCCGCCAGACGATCGACATCCTGCTGAAAGCGCAGGCCAAGGGCGTGGCGCCGGTTCCGGCGCTGAAAGTGGCCCCGCCTATCCCCAAGGGTACGCCGGGTGGCGCTACCACGGATACGTCGGATATGATCGGTGCGGGCAATTCCGGTACCGCCGGCGCTGCCGCCAAGCCAACGACAGGCGAGGGCCTGGCTGAGGCCCAGTGAGTCTAGCCGGGGTACGGTCGATGAAAGAATGTCAGGTCTGGTTCGTCCAAGTCCTGCGCGAACCGAGTAAGCTTTTCTCGAGTAAGACCCGCTCTATGAGCGGCGATATAGCGGCAAAACTTATTTACCCTGCTTGCCTGATTCATGTTTTCTGACTGGAGCAGGTCAATCGGAATGGCGGGCAAACGAGGCATTCCAGGGCATCAGCCAGTTCGATTTTCCCTTCCCCGCGCAATAGCCCGATGGCGGTGGGCAGTCGTTGTCCGCTTCCCGATTTGGCCCACTCCATAACAAAGGTCGTCAGTGTTAATACCGCCCCCAAGCGGACGGCGCGCTTACTGTCCTCAAGGCATTTTATCGCTTCTGCCATATGCTCTGCTGTCGTGGCGTTCCATCGGTAGCACTCACATGCGATGCTACGAACATCCGGCCATTCTGAATGGATGAGCGGAACAACATACGGGAATACACCCGAGGCATCGGAAGAGGTTTCTGAAACAATATAGCATGCACGCCATTGAGCCATGCGAAACGGCGCTTTCAGCATGGGAATTAGATCGTCCAGGCTATTGATATTGTTAAATAACGCATCGCCGAACTGTATTTCGGCATCGACGCTTATGCGCTCAAAATCGCCACTGGCATATCTCTGCACCAGAACCGGCACGCTATCGATAGTCATTACGTTATGGTGCTACAATCACCATCTTTACGGCATTCGGACTGGGCTGAATGTCTCGGTTAGGCGGGTAAGAGAAACATAATTGCTTCGCCGTCGTCAAGTCGCGGCATATTAATCCAAACTCAGTTCCAGGCCATCCAGAGCGCCGAAGCCGGCCTTGATGGCCGCCAGATGCGCGGAAGCGTGAGGCAGGACCTGTGTGAAATAGAGGCGCGTCAGGAGAATGCGGTCCTTCAGCCACGCCGCGTCGCCCTGACCGTCGGCCAGCAGCCTTTCCGCCGCCAATGCGCCCTTCAGCAGCAGCCAGCCGCCGATCAAATCACCGCTTAAAGTCAGATAAGACGAAGCGCCCGACGCCACATCGAGCGGTGCGGCTATCTTTTGCGCGACAAGGAAAGCGCTGGCTTCACGGAATGCGGCGAGGGCCTGCGACAGCGCCTCGCTTTCGGCGGCGAAGGATGCCGGCGCGCCGGGGATAAAGCTGTCGATATCCGCCGCCAGCTCCGTCGCTGCCGTGCCGTCGCTTCCCAGTTTGCGGCCAACCAGGTCCGCCGCCTGGATGCCATTGGTGCCTTCGTAAATCGGCGCGATGCGGGCGTCGCGGTAGAATTGCGCCGCACCCGTCTCCTCGATAAAGCCCATGCCGCCGTGGACCTGCACGCCTTTCGACGCTACCTCACAGGCGACATCGGTGGCCCACGCCTTGGCGATCGGCACCAGGAAGTCTTCGCGGCGCTTGGCGCGCTCGGCATCTTCGCCGCCCAACCGGGCTTCGTCGATGGCCGCGGCCGTCGCCATGCAGATGGCGCGTGCCGCTTCGACCTTGGCCTTGGACACGGCCAGCATCAGCCGCACATCGGGGTGGTCATAAATGAAAGCGCTGTCCTGGCCGGTGATCAGCGAGCGGCCCTGGCGGCGTTCGGCGGCATAGGCGCGCGCCTTCTGCCAGGCGGCATCGGCGACGCCAACGCCTTCGAAACCGACGGCGAGGCGCGCGGCATTCATCATGGTGAACATGGCGGCCAGGCCGCCGTGCGGCGGTCCGATCAACTCGGCCGTGGCGTCCTCGAAGGCCATGACGCAGGTCGGCGAGGCGTGGATGCCCAGTTTATGTTCGAGGCCGACGCACTTGACGCTGTTGCGTGCGCCGGGATTGCCGTCGCTGTCGAGCAGGAATTTCGGACACAGGAACAGCGAAATGCCACGCGTGCCCTTGGGTGCGTCGGGCAGGCGGGCCAAGACCAGATGGACGATGTTTTCGGCCCCGTCGTGCTCGCCCCAGGTGATGAAGATCTTCTGGCCAGTGATGCGATAGGTTCCGTCGCCGTTCGGCTCGGCTTTCGTGGTCAGTGCGGCGAGATCCGAACCCGCCTGCGGCTCGGTCAGGTTCATGGTGCCCGACCACTGGCCAGAAATCAGCCTGGGCAGGAACAGGTCCTTCTGCGCCTGCGTGCCGTGGGCGTGGATGGCTTCGATGGCGCCCTGGCTGAGCGTCGGCAGCAGCGTAAAGGCCATGTTAGCGCCGTGGAACATGTCGAAACACGCCTGTTCCAGCATCTTTGGCAGGCCCTGGCCGCCATAGGCCGGATCGGCGGCGACACCGTACCAGCCGCCTTCCGCATAGGCCTTGATGGCGTCAAGGAAACCCGGTGCGACAACCACGCGGTCGCCGCCAAGCTTTGACGGGTTGAGATCGCCCACGCGGTTCAGCGGCGCCAGTACGTCGCCGGCCAGTTGCCCGGCCGCTTCAAGGACGGCGTCGCGTAAATCCGCGTCGAAATCGGGAAAAGCCGCGCTGCCATAATGCTTGTCCATGCCGAAAACATGGTCGAGGCAGAAGGCGATATCCTTGACGGAAGGGCGATAGGTCATGTCCGGCGGTCCCTGAGCACTTTTCTTTGTCAATATCGTCCTTGACCTTGGGGCAGGCAAGTTGATTTTACGTGAACGTCAACTTTTTGCGCGCAATAAAATCCTATTACCCTTGATATGAAATAGATGTAGTTACATATTTATTTGTCGCATGGCGGAGACCGGAAAACCGGTATATGTCAAACTGCCGAAGTGTCGGAGAGGGCCTATGGAAACCGCGTCCTATCATCGTTACAGCCGCTGGCTGCATTGGCTGATCGCCTTTCTGATCCTGTTGAACGTTTTCGTCGGCTGGCGAAGCGTTCCCGAATCGCCGTGGTTCCGCTCGATGATCGACCTGCACAAGTCGATCGGCATATCGATCCTATTGCTAACCTTTGTGCGCATCGCTGTTCGCCTTGCCTATAAGGCGCCGCCCGAACCGCCCATGCCGAAGTGGCAGGCACTGGCGGCCAAGGCGCTGCATTTCGGCTTCTATGTCGTGATGATCGCCATGCCGCTGTCGGGCTGGCTGATGGTCTCGACCAGCGCCCGGCCGATCCCTTTCTTCTTCATGGAGTGGTTTCACCTGCCGGTGCCGCAGGGCGATGCGCCGAACGCCAAGGCCATTCATGAAACCTTTGAGGCGGTCCATAACTGGGTCGCCAAGCTGCTGATCTACGGCATGATCCCGCTGCACGTGCTGGCGGCGCTGAAGCACCAACTGGTCGACAAGGACAATCTGATGGCGCACATGGTGCCGGGCCTGGACTCCAAGCCCATCGCCAACTGGCGCTGGATATTGCCGCTGGGCGTGATCCTGATGGCGGTCGGCATCGGCTACGGCATCTATACCGGTAAGCCGAAGACCGCGCCCGCGCCGCAGCCGTCTGCCGAAGCATTGGCCTCGGCGGAGGCCGAAACCGGCGATCCGATGGCAGAGGCGTCCGTGTCGGCAATGGCGTCCGCGTCCGTGTCCGAAACCGCTTCGGCCGTGCCCGTGGCGCAATGGACAGTCGACAAAGCCGCCACGAAGATCGGCTTCTCGACCGTCTTCCAGGGCGAGACCGTGACGGGCGCATTCCCAAGCTACACCGCCGATATCGCCTTCGATCCGGAACAACTGGACAAGTCGCGCGTCAAGGTCACCATTGATCTGGCCGCCGTCACCGCCAGCAATAACGACTATGCCGACAGCCTGAAAGGCGCGTCCTTCTTCGACACGGCCAACTTTGCCAGGGCCGTGTTCGACGCCCGCAAGTTCACGAAGACGGGCGCTGATAAATACACCGCCCATGGCCGTCTGACGCTGCACGGCGTCACCAAGTCCGTAGACTTGCCGTTTACCCTGACCATCAAGAACGG
Organism: uncultured Asticcacaulis sp.; assembly: GCA_965650705.1. Taxonomy (GTDB): domain Bacteria; phylum Pseudomonadota; class Alphaproteobacteria; order Caulobacterales; family Caulobacteraceae; genus Asticcacaulis. The sequence continues at coordinate 4,961 of CBFGPQ010000027.1, forward strand.
GGTGGCGCAGATGAAAGGCAGCACAAACGTCGACCGCATCGCGCACGGCGTCGGTTCGGGGGAGTGGGCTTCGACCGATGAAATCCCCGCCAAGATCAAGGTCGATATCACCCTGAAAGCCAAGGCTAAGTGACCATTGCGGCGGCCATAGAGGCGCTTAGGGCCGGGAACCTGATCCACCTGCCGACCGAGACCGTCTATGGCCTAGGTGCGCGGGCGGATGATCCCGCGGCGGTCGTCAAGGTCTTCGAGGCCAAGGGGCGTCCGCGCTTCAATCCGCTGATCGTCCATGTCGGCTCGATCGATCTGGCCCGCAGGATCGGCGTCTTCGACGACCGCGCCGAAGCATTGGCGGAGAGATTCTGGCCGGGACCTCTGACCCTGGTCGTGCCTGTGCGCGATACGGAGGCCGCTTGCGACTTGGCGCGCGCCGGGCTCGACAGCGTCGCGCTCCGCATGCCCGACCATCCGGTGGCACTCGACATCCTGAGGGGCATTGATTTCGGCGTGGTGGCGCCGTCCGCCAACCGTTCCGGCCGGCCAAGCCCGACGACCCAGGCCGACGCGTTTGACGAGACCGGCGCCTTTGTCGCGGCGTCGCCCGACGGCGGCGATTGCACGGTCGGCGTCGAATCAACCGTTGTCAGCCTGTTGAAAGACGCGCGCTATTTGAGGGCAGGGGCCGTGACCCGCGCCGATGTCGAAGCCGTCATCGGGCCTTTGGCCGCCGACGCTTCCGAAGGCCACCGTTCGCCCGGGCGCTTGAGCCTGCACTATGCGCCCGACGCTCCGGTAAAGATCAATGTTGATGTTCCGTCGCCCGGCGCCGCCTATCTCGCGTTTGGGCCGGTCAGCCACGACGGCCCGGTGGTGCAGTTGAGCGCCGACCGCGACCTGTCCGAGGCCGCCGCCCGGCTGTTCCGCGCCCTGCGCGAAGCGGACCGCTTCAACCCTCCAGTCATCGAAATCGCCCCCATTCCGGAAGACGGCATAGGCGAGGCGATCAATGACCGCATCCGCCGCGCGGCGGGGTTTGTCGGTTGAGCAGCTTTCAGATAACGCAGGTAACCTTATCTTAGGGCTGTGGATATATAGTGGGTTCCCAGAAAAAACTGGAAACCATCCGATGGCCAAACGCGCGCTCGTTCTCGAAGATAGCCGTACCCAGGGAACCATTATTTCCAAGATGTTCCAGAAGGCGGGCTATGACGCCGTCTGGGTCGAAACGCCGGAAGCTGCCCATGAGGCACTGAGAGCCGCCCGGTTCGACCTGCTGGTGCTCGACGTCTTCATGGAAGGCCATAACACGCTCGACGAACTGCCCGCCTATCGCGAGCTGTCGCGCGGCGCGCCGATAGCCATCATGACCGCCGGCCGGGTTAACGATCCGGAGTCGGGCGCCGACGCGCTCAACAAGGCCCGCCGCGGCCGCGTCACCTTCCTGCTGCCCAAGCCCTTCTATTTCGACGACGTCAAGCAGATCTGCGAGGATGTCGACGCCTACTGGCAAGGCAACGCGTCGATAGCCCTCGCGTCTTAAATCGGAACGCTGGAAACATCATTCCGATTTAAGTTTTTTGCTTTGTCGCGATATTTTTGGCGAAAACCCCAAAAAAACGCTTCTCGGCACTTTTCGCCATATCGCTCTAAACAGCCACCCACTTCCGGCCCAGCGCGACCGTGGCGGCGATAATCGTCGCCCCTGCCACAATGTGCATGAGGAAGTCCGGCAGGTCACCCGTCGGCGGATGGCAGAGCGCCAGAAGCGCCGCCGTCATGAAGGCCGTCCCAAGACCCGCAATGCTCAGGCAACGCACAGGATAAAGCGTCCGCGTGCGGCTGAGGCTCACGATCGTCAGCGGGATCATCGGCAGGCTGACCGTCACCATGAAGATATAACAGCCAAGCCCGCTGCCGACGTGGCCCCACGGTTCGGCGGCCTGGGACACGCCAACAATGCCCGTAGCCAGCCAGATGGCGCCGATGGCGGCGAACCACGGCCAGCCTATGGGTTTGCGGCCGGCGATCGTCAGGTTGAAGGCCGACAGTATGGCGATGGCGCCCAGCGCGAACGCCGCCACCAATCCGGCCACAGCCCAGGCGGCTTCCGGCACCGACCAGTTGAAGAACCTGCGGCTCAGCCACAGGCCGACAGCCGCGCCGCACGGCAGGGCGAGGGCGACCCAAATGGCGGCGCGCACGGCCGGTGCGGGCGGGCGTTTTACGGGCCTGGCCTCGCGGCTTAGGCTATCGATGAGCGCATCGTGATCATCCATGATCGTCGGCTCCGGTTTGGCGAAGGCGGACAAGCGCGCGATGCAGCAGCGACTTGACCGCCCCGATGGACAGTTGACTGTGTTTGGCGGCGTCGTTCAGGCTCATCTCACGCAGGTGAACCATCTCGACCATTTCGCGCTGACGATCGGGCAGGCGGCTCAGGCGGTCCCTGATATCCTGGGCGTGACCTGCGTCATCCGCCGGCGCGTCGTCGTCGGCATAGGCGTTGAGCGCGTCGTCGTCGTGGACCTCGCGCGCGAGACGCCGGCCGCGTTTTCGCAGGGCGTCGATGGCGCGCGATGCCGCGATCGCCGAAATCCACGGCAGGATGGGCCGTGACGGGTCGTAGGTCGCGCGCACGCGATGGATGGTCAAAAGCGTGTCCTGCACCACGTCCTCGATCAGCGCCGGGTCGTCGATCCTGCGCCGCGCGACCTTGCGGATCAGCGGCACCATGGCCTTGAGCAGGCGGTTATAGGCCGCCTGATCGCCGCCTTGCGCGCGCGCCATCCATGCCGGCCATTCGGCGCTGTCGGCCCTGTGTTCGGTCAAGACGCCTCGTTAAGGGCGGTGATGACGATGTCGGGGCTCAGGACCTCAGGCAGCAGTTTCGGCGCGCCGCCGTCGGCCGGGTAGACCACATACACCGGCATGCCGCCGCGTCCCAAAGCCGCCAGGGCGTCTTCGATATCCGGATTGTAGTTGGTCGAATCGGCGATCATGTACAGGCTTCCGGTACGTTCCAGGGCCGCCTTGACGGCCGGGGTCGACAGCGTGGTGCGCTCGTTGACCTGACAGGTAATACACCAGGACGCGGTGAAATTCACCAGGATTGGCCGGCCCTTGCCCTGATGTTCGGCAATGGCCTGCGGTGACCAGGCGATGGTCTCGGTGCCTTTCGGGGCCTTGGCCGCTACCGGAGCTGCGCCGGCCAGGTGGACCACGGGGGCCGCGACCACGGCAGCCAGCACAACGGTGACGGCGAACAGGGCCACGGATTTTTGTCCCATCAGGCGGCGGCGCTGCGCCATCCCGTAAAGCCAGCAGGCGAGGCTCAGGACCACGGCCGAAACGAACAGTCCAGCCAGGGCATCAGTGCCTGCCTGTTGCGCCAAGACCCAGGCGAGCCACGCCGAAGCACCGAACATGGGGAAGGCGAGGGCCTTTTTTAGCGTCTCCATCCACGCGCCGGGTTTCGGCATCATTCGCGCCAACGCCGGGACAAAGGCGATCAGCGTAAACGGCGCGGCAAAGCCTAATGCCAGCGCCAGGAAGACGCTGAGCGCCACAAGCGGCGGCTGGACCAGGGCGTAACCGACCGCGCCGGCCATGAAGGGCGCGGTGCACGGCGTGGCGACGACGATGGCCAAAGCCCCTGTCAAAGCCGAACCGACGGGGCCGCTCTTGACGGAAACGCCGCCCGCCACGCCCTGGACCGACGCGCCGACTTCGAACAGGCCGGCCAGGTTGAGCGCCGAGGCCAGCATGACCAGGCAAAGCACGGCGATGACGACCGGCGATTGGAGCTGAAAGCCCCAGCCGATGGCCGCCCCGCCGGCGCGCGCCGCGATCAGCACGCCCGCGAGGACGAGCATGGTCGCGACGACGCCGGCGGCGAAGGCTAGGCCGTCTTGCCGTGCCGCCGCCGGGCTGTCGCCATGCCTGAGCAGGCTGAAGGCCTTTAGCGAGATCACCGGAAAGACGCACGGCATCAGGTTGAGGATCACGCCGCCCAAAAATGCGGCGGCTATCGCGGCCAGCATGATGTCCTAGCCCTTCTTGGCCTTGTAGGCGCGCACGGCCTCCATGGTCTTGGTGATGTGCGCTTCGGGGTTGCGGTCGGTATAGCTCAGCAGGATCTTGCCCGATGGCGCGATGACGTAGGAGGTGCGGTCGGAAATCTGCCCGCCGGCCATGGTTGACTGATACTGCGCGGCGATCTTGGCGCCTGGATCGGCGGCGACGGCGAACTTGTCGCGGCACTCGGTCTTGGAAAACTCGGCGACGCGCTCGACATTGCCGGCGGTCACGCCGACGATGGTGGCGCCCATCTTGTTGAAGTCGTCACTGGCCTCGGCGAACTTGTGCGATTCCAGCGTACAGCCGGCGGTAAAGGCGGCCGGGAAGAAGTAGAGGACGACCGGGCCCTTCTTCAGCGCGCTTTTCAGCGTGAAGGTCGTCGGCTTGCCGGCCAGGGCAGCCTGCAGCGTGAAGTCGGGGGCCTTGGCGCCTTCGGGCAGGCCGGCGAAGGCCGAACCCGCCGTCATGACAAAGGTGGCTGCGATCAGGGTGGTAAGGGTATGCTTGACGCTCATCATTGTTTTGCTCCGTCAGCTTCAGGGATTCGAGCCGCTGGATTGCGGTCTTGCTGATGTGTACGCCCGATGGTCCGCGAAGGTTTCGGTCTGGCCGAACTTTTTATGCGGACGGCGCGACCTGCTCCATAAGCGCCAGCGGCCGGCCTTCATTGTCGTTGAAAAAAGCCATCCACTCCTCGACGCCATTGTCGTGGCGGTGGATCATGTGCGGCGCGTTGATAAAGGTCACGCCGCGGCTTTCGAGCTGTTTCTGCGTGGCGTGGATATCGGTGCAGGTGATGTAGAGGAGGGACTGGCCTTTGTCCGAGGCCGGCGACAGCAGGAGCCGCGTGCCTCCGCAGTCGAAAAAGGCCATGTCGCCGAAAGAGTAGAGGTGCGGGAGCCCCAGCACCTCGGCGTACCATGTCCGGGCCGCGTCTATGTCCTTGACGGTGCGGGCGATCTGTCCGACGGGACCAAGCGGCATGTCTGTCTCCGTTTTGCGGGTGTGGATGGCGCTTTTGAGCGCGGTGCCGTCCCAGTGTTTGAGCTGGGTGCGGCGGCTGAGGCCGAGTTTCGTGAGCGCGTTGCTGACGTGGTATTTGACGGCGTCGAGGCTGATGCCGCGCCGCCCGGCGATGGCGCGATTGGTCAGCCCATGCCTCACGGCGTCCACGATCTGCCATTCGGTGGGCGTCAGTATGTCGGGATCGGCGGGCCTGCCCCGGGAATTTTGATGGCTCATGCGGTGACGCTATCACGCCAAGGGGTGATTTTCCCTACCCGTTTGGAGCGTCAATCGCATCATTTCTCCGCAATCCCTAATTGTGCTTGTTCGGCTGTAGTCGTTGATGCTAGCCTTGCCTTAAGGCTTACAGGCAGATTTGTTGTCGCGTATGCGCGGCATATGAAAGAAGGTCTCTTTACCACATGAGACGCTATGGGCAATTCGAGAAATCGGGCTGCTGGGAGTAGGAGTGCCTGTAAGCCGATCTTTGTTGGGAGCGGCCGTTTGTCGAAGTTAAAAGCGCTAAAAGAAGCAAAAACGCTAATTAGCTTCGCCGCTCTCTTAGACACTCCAGTTAGCACCTTCATTCACACGCTATACAAACTCCCTGAAACGTCTAAATACAGAACGTTTTCAATACCAAAGAAAAATGGCGGAGAGCGTGTGATTCATGCTCCTGTTGGAAAGCTAAAGATCTATCAATATGAGCTTGCTCGAATATTATCGGATTGTCGCGATGAAATATTATCTGCAACTCCACGAAGAGCTCTTTCGCACGGTTTCCGAAAAGGTAAATCAATTATCACTAATGCGCATCAGCACAAAAAACGCCGGTTTGTGCTAAATCTAGACCTTGCTAATTACTTTCCTACTTTCAATTTTGGCCGCGTCAGAGGTTTTTTTATTAAGAACGATGAGTTTGCGTTAAGTCCCGAAACCGCAACGATCATAGCGCAAATTGCTTGCTTCCAAGGTGCACTTCCCCAGGGAAGCCCTTGTTCTCCAATAATTTCCGATTTGATTACCCATATATTGGATGTTCGCCTTGCGAGACTGGCTAAAAAAAACGGCGCGACCTACTCTCGATATGCTGACGATCTGACATTTTCAACTAATGCAAAGACCTTTTCTGCTGGGTTGGCGACTGGCGGGAGCTCACGTGAGGATTCTTGGGTTCTCGCAGCGCCACTTGTATCCCGAATTGAGGGGGCAGGTTTCAAAATCAATACTGATAAGACCCGAATGCAAGCAAAAGCGTCGCGGCAGGTGGTTACTGGTTTGGTTGTAAATGAGAAGGTGAATATTTCGCAGGACTATTGGCGCGGTGCACGAACTATGTGTCACAGCCTTTTCAAGACGGGAAGTTTCTATCTCCCATCATCAATTGTAAAAGGAGAGGAGCCGAAGCCAATAACCAATCGAAAAATCTTACGAGGTATACTCGGGCATATTTATCATGTGAAAAATAACAGTCCGGTCAAGCCATCTAACAAACAGAAGGATTTCTTTTTTGGGCAAAAGTTACATGAGGATTTTTGGTTTTATGATTATTTTGTCGCACTTGATTGGCCGTTGATAGTTCCTGAAGGTCCGACCGATATTATATACTTAAGAAATGCCATTCAAAGGCTAGTTCCTGCCCATCCCGCGCTTGGGAAAATTGTGGGCAAAAAATTCGAGTATTTAATTAGATTTTTTAGCTACGAAAATGCAGCTAATAAAATATTACGATTTTCAGGAGGTGCTGATCATTTGGTTCCGCTTGTTAAATACTATGCGGATCGTGTAGATAAGTATGGGCATAGGCCTCTGTTGCATCCAGTAATAATTCTTCTCGATAATGACACTGGGCTCAGTGAATTTTCAAAAACAATATCTAGCAGATATGGCATAACGTTGAGCCTTACGACTAAGGCCGACTTTTACCACATCACGCACAATCTGTACGTTGTGAAAACTCCAGAAATTGGCCTCAAAGGCATTTCCGCCATTGAAAATATGTTTGATGACGCGACCCTAAAGCTCCCCCTTGGCGGAAAGGTTCTTGAGCTAAGTAAAAAAGATTTTGATGAGACTAAGCATATTGGAAAAATTCCTTTTGCAAAAAAAGTAATTCCGAAGCATGCCGGTGCCATTTCTTGGGATGGGTTTGATCCATTACTGAAGAGGATTGAGGCCGTTATAGCGCACTATAAATCGTTGTAATTGTAGGGGATAAAATTTTTTATTTGAGTAATGAGGTTTATGCGCTGGCAAACATAAATTTCTTTATGTGCTGACCTGCTACCCACAAACCTCAGCTGCCTGCATCGCCTGACTCTGCCGCGCCTTTGTCTCCGGCGAAGCCTGTTGAAAGCGCAAATCCTGCGTGATGCGGCGAGCGGATTGCGACAGTTCGGAGCGGCAGGTCGTAAGGTCGACGCTGTCGCTTTGGCGCAGGTATAGAAGCGAAAGCGCGAATACGCTGCCTGACGCCGTCGTCACGGGGCTGGACAGTTCGGTCAGGCAGTCCATATGCCGGTGCGGGCGTTCCGCCTGGCCCGACGCAGCGGCGCGGTCGGCGTCCTTCAGGAACCGGGCGAGGCGGGTGGCGCCTTCGGCTTCTGTTAAAGCGTCTTGCTCCACTGTCCCTGACGGCGTCAGGCTGAAAGCCGATTGGACCTGAGCGGCCGTATCCATAAGCGGCCGACGCGCACATCCCGACCGGGCGCGCCAAGCTTGGGTTGGGCGGCGCTGAGGTAACATGTGGCTGCTTTAACACAACGTCTTGATAAGCTACTATGCCGAGTGGCTAGGATTGAGTCCCATATGCCCCGGTCAGCGGGAAGGGGACACTTTCAGGCTGTCGCGTTTCGGGGGGAAGTCAGCAGATCATGCAGCCAGGCTTGGGGAGAAAAATTGTCATCGTCGGTGGTGGCACCGCCGGGTGGATAACCGCCGCCTATCTGGCGCGGATGCTGTCGACCGGTCAGGGCGGGGTGCAGATTACCCTGGTCGAGTCGCCCGACATCGGCATTATCGGCGTCGGCGAAGGCACCTTTCCGAGTATCCGCAAGACGCTTCACCGCATAGGCATAGACGAAGCGGACCTCGTCAGGGAGTGCGGGGCGACCTTCAAACAGGGCATCAAATTCGTTGACTGGGTGACCGGGCCGGGCTCCGGCCGCGCCGATTCATTCTATCATCCGTTCCAGGTCGCGACGCCGCAGAGCGGTATCGACCTGCTGTCCTACTGGCTGCTTGGGGTTGCCGGGGATGCCGACTGGGCGGAGGTCAATACCGTCCAAAAGCCCGTGATGGAGGCATCGCGCGCGCCGAAACTGATCACCCACGAGAACTATAGTGCGCCTTTAAGTTACGCCTATCATTTCGACGCCGTCCTGCTGGCGCGGCTGATACGCCGGCGCGCTATTGAATTGGGGGTCGTCCACGTCGAGGATACGGTCGAGGACGTCGCTCTCACGCCCGACGGGTCGATCGATTCGATCCGGGGCGCAAAACACGGCGAGATCCGCGGCGAACTCTATATCGACTGCACGGGCTTTGCCGCGCGATTGATCGGCCAGGCCATGGCCATTCCGTTCGAGTCCAAAAGATCGTGTCTTTTCGCCAACCGGGCCGTCGTGGCGCAAAAGCCGTACCCAAGGCCGGATGCCCCCATTGCCTCCTATACGATCTCGACGGCCGTCGACGCCGGCTGGATATGGGACATAGGCCTGAGACACCGCCGTGGCATAGGTTATGTCTATTCGTCGGACCACATATCGGACGAAAAAGCCGCTGTGGCGCTGCGGGCCTATGCGGGCCTGGAAGACGATACGGAAAGCCTGCGCGTGCTCAAGTTCGAAGCCGGCTATCGCCGGGTTCAGTGGCACAAGAACTGCGTCGCCATCGGTTTGTCGTCGGGCTTTATCGAACCGCTGGAAGCGACAGGCATTGGCTTCGCCGAGATCGCGGGGTTGTTCCTCGCCAAGCTTTTCCCGTGGAGCGGCGGGATGGAACTGTCGGCCAGGACGTTCAATTCGCTCATGACAAAAAGATACGAGCACGTCATCGACTTTATAAAATTGCATTATTGCCTGTCGAAGCGTCGGGATTCGGATTTCTGGCGCGACAATGTCCGTGACTCGTCGGTGTCCGATACGCTCAAGGCGCGTCTCGAGGACTGGCGTTATCGCCCGCCCGACATGATCGACGTCGACCTGAACCATGACATCTTTCTCGATACGAACTGGCAATATGTCCTCTACGGGATGGGCTTTCGAACCGACCTGTCCGGCCGCGCGGGCGCTCTGAAATATTATGACGATGCCAGGGCCGAGTTCGCATCCATCCGTCGGCAGGCGGACTATGCGCTTAAGGTCATGCCGCTGCATCGCGATCTGGTCGAGACCATATGCCAGAAGGGATTCCAAACGCCGTCGGCTGGGCCGGCAACGCAATCCCGTTCCGCAATGTGATCGCCGCCACATGGCCATCAGCCTATAAGACGCATAGGGATTGCCGGCGGTGGCCGGTTTTTGCACCGGCGCTTATCCCCGTTATCCAAAAACGTCCGCCGTCTGTACGGACTTGCTCTGATGGCTGTTTCGCTCCGGCGACGCCTGTTGAACGCGTAAGGCCTGCGTGATCTGCCAGGCGGCCTGTGACAGTTCGGAACGGCAGAGCGTGAAATCGTCGTAGCCGGGGGAGGGCAGGTACAGCAGCGAAAGCGCGAATACGTGGCCTCCAGGCGTTGTCACCGGACTCGATATTTCCGTCAGGCAGGCCATGTGGCGGTGTGTTCGTTCGGCCTGGCCCATGACGGAGGCGTGGCCGGCGTCCTTCACAAACTGGGCAAGTACCGCCGGATCTCCGGTTTCAGCCAGTACCTGCCGCCACTTGTTCTTGCGAGCATCGGATTGAAAGCCGAAGAGGACCTGACCGGCGGCGGTATCCATAAGCGGCTGATGCATGCCGACGCGGACATCCAGTCCTGCTTCTTCCAGCCAGGGCTGGACGGCTATCACGATGACGACCTTGCCGTCGGCGGCGCTGAGGTAACAGGTCCGCCGGGTCGCGCGCGACAGGCGCTGCATTTCAGGCCAGGCGACCGTCAGCAGGGCAGTCACCTCGGGACGCCCGATCGCGAGACCGAATGCCTTGGAGGTTACCGTCATGCCAGCCTCCCGCGCCTGGACATAGCCGCGCTCGCACAGGACATGGATCATCCGGTAAATCTCAGATACCGATCGGTCCATTTGCTGCGCAAGCACCGTCATGGGAAGAGGCGTCGGGCTTGCGGCCAGGTGCTCGAGAATATCCAGTCCCTTATGGAGGGCGGGTGCATTGTATTTGGACAGCGTAGCAATCCCCGGCGGTGTCTACATTTTCGCAAGGGGTAATTGTACTATGATTTGTAGATGATGCCTAAATATCTGATAATAAAGGAAAAGTTATGTATTGGCCCGTCGGTCGTCCGGGGGGTGTGTCCGGAGTGAACGGAAACGGACGCTTTTCAGATTTGCTTGATGCCATGCTCAGCTCTTCTTCGCGTTCACCGGTTCCGGCTGGGGACGCGTGAAAACCCAGTCGCCGTCTTTCGACAGGTCGGCGCGGAAGCTGTAGCCTTCGCTGTCGAAGTCCTTCAGGCCGTCGGCCCGGTCGATTCGGTGGTCGATCATGTAGCGTGCCATCAGGCCGCGGGCCTTCTTGGCGAAGAAGGAGACGATCTTTGCTTCATTGCCCTTGATCTCGAGGAAGCGCGGGCTGATCACCTTAAGCTTGAGCGCTGGCGTCAGGGCCGCGCGCGAATATTCCGTCGAGGCGAGATTGATGAGCGTGTCCGTGCCGGCCGCTTTGGCTTCGGCCACAAGGCTTTTGGCGATGGCGTCGCCCCAGAACTGATAGAGCGAGCTAGAACGGCCGACCTTCAGTTGCGAACCCATCTCCAGGCGGTAGGGGCGAATGGCGTCGAGCGGCTTCAGCACGCCGTAAAGTCCGGACAGGATGCGCAAATGATCCTGTGCCCAGGCTAAGCCCTCCGAATCCAGGCTGCGCGCCTGAAGCCCGGTGTAGACGTCGCCGTCGAACATGAAGACGGCGGGCAGGGCGGCCTGGTCCTCGAAGCCCTGGAAGCGGCCGTGATTCAGTTCACTCAAGGCCTTCGAGATGTCCATCAGTTCGGCGATGGCCTTGGGCTTCAGCTTCTTCAGCGCCTTGATCAGCTTTTCGGTCTCAGCCGGAAAACGCGGCTCCGTCGGCGCCGCAGCGGTTTCCGGCGGGGTAACGTCGAGCGATTTGGCGGGCGAGATCAGGGTCAGCATGGCGTCACTCATAAGGGCGTTTGCCGGCAAAGTGCAAGACGGCAACAGTGACACTTGTAACCAGTTCAACGTCAAGGTTTTTAAGCGATTGTGACAGTTCTGTTTACCTTGGCATAACGGCTTTATGTTAGGGTCCGCGCACTGTCATAAAGGGGACACGATGTCTAAAGGCACGGTTCTGGTACTCGAAGACAGCCGCGTTCAGGCCCAATTGATTTCCCGCATGCTGACCAACCTGGGATGGTCGGCCGTGTTGAGCTTTGATCACAAGACCGTCTTTGCCCAGCTCAAGGTCAACCGCGTCGACCTGATGCTGTTCGACGTCTATGTCGAAGGCGGCAATACCCTGATGCACCTGCCGGAAATCCGGGAACTGGCGCCCAACGTGCCGATCGCCATCATGACCGCAGGTGGCGCGGGCGGCGCCGCGCTCAATGCGACGCTCAACGCCGCCCGCCAGGCCCAGGCGGATTTTGTGCTGCCCAAGCCCTTTTCGCCGGAACAGCTTGAGGTCATCCTCGACGAAGCGATCAAGATGCGCCGCGCGCCGGTGCCGCCGAAACATATCCTGGTCGTCGACGACTGCCGCGTGGTGCGCAAGCTGACAACCATGGCCCTGGCCGAAAAGGGCTACCGCATTTCCGAAGCGCGCTCGATGGAAGAGGCGTTCGAACGGATCGACATCGCCCACGTCGATATCGTCATCACCGACATCTTCATGCCCGGCATGGGTGGGATCGAAGGGATCGGCATCATCAAGGCGACCTGGCCCGAAGTGTCGATCGTCGCCATGTCGGCCGGCGCGGAAGCGAAGGTCGAAAGCACGCAGGTCCTGTCGGCCGCCAAGCATATCGGCGCCCACGCCCTGTTGCCGAAGCCGTTCACCGCGACCGATCTGACCTACCTCGTTGAGGCGGTTTTGAGCGAGAAGTCGCTGGCGGCGTAACGCACCAGGGTTATACCCCTCCGTCATTTGCTGACGCAAATGCCACCTCCCCACGCAAGCGTAGGGAGGAGACAAAGTGCATAACCACGAACCACGCGACCTGGCATGAACAAGGCCTGCGCTGAACACCGAACCGGCCAGATTTTCTCCCTCCTCCCTGGCGCCGCAGGCGGTGGGGAGGTGGCATTTGCGTCAGCAAATGACGGAGGGGTACATCGTCAGAAACCCGAATAACGCCGTTTCCGGCTTGTTAATTCTTCATAATTTACACTCGCGTCAAATCACTCGGACAACCAGGCTCGGGGAGAGCGGTGATGAGTAGAGGTAGCGTACTGGTGCTTGACGCCCACGGCGGCCAGGCACAGTACATTTCGAAGATGCTGGAGAAGGAAAAGTGGTCGGCCATCCTGGCGTTCGACCAGAAGATGGCGCTGTCGATGATGCGCGCCACCCGGTTCCATCTGCTCATGTTCGAGGCCTATATCGGCCAGGACTCGACCTTCAAGATCATGGACCAGATTCGCGAGCGCGCACCCGCGACGCCGCTGGCCATTATGGCTGACAGCAATTATGGCCGCCAGGGCGTGCAGCAGACCTTTGACCAGGCCCGCGCGCTCGGCGCCGAATTCATTATGCCCAAGCCGTTTTCGCCGGAGCGGCTGAAGACGCTGCTGAACGACACGACCAAGTATCACCGCGACCGCAAGGGCAAGAAGCACCTTCTGGTTGTCGAGGACAACACCAACCTGCGCACCCTGGTCTCAACCGTGCTGGGCGAGATGGGTTATCAGATTTCGGTCGCCGAGACGATGGAGCAGGCCTTCGCCAAGACCAATCTCGACATGGTCGACGTGGTCATCGCCGACATCTTCATGCCTGGCATGGGCGGGATCGAAGGCATCATGAAAATCCGCGGCGAGTGGCCGCACATCAATATCATCGCCATGTCGGCCGGGATCGAGAACAAGGTCGATCCCAAGCAGGTGCTGGCGGCGTCCCGTCACGTCGGCGCGGTCGAGCAGTTGCCGAAGCCCTTCGACATGCGCGACCTGATCCACCTGGTCGCCAAGGTATTGGGCAAGGATGAGGCGGCGGCGGAAGAAGTCCCGGCCGCGAAGGCGGGGTAGGGGGCGGAGGCTAAAAAAGAGACCCCACCACCACATCTCGTCCACGCATGCGTGGCCTCGTGCGGTTCCCCTCCCCATCGCTACGCGACAGGGAGGAGAGAAAGTCCTTAAGACAGAACCACGATCACGACGCGGCGGTTGGCGGCGCGGCCGGAAGCGTTGCTGTTGCTGGCGACCGGCTGTTCGGAGCCGTATGAAATCGACGCCATGCGGTTGAGCGCCACGCCCTGGCTGTTCAGGAAACGGCGGACGCTGTCGGCCCGTTCCGCGCCCAGCCGATAGTTGACGGCGTCGGTGCCGGTCGAGTCCGTATAGCCCTGGATCTCCAGATAGACGTTGCGGTTGTCGTTCTTGAGGCGGGTGGCGAGGTCGGCCAGCGTCGCCTTGGCCTGATCCGACAGGGTGGCCTTTTCGGTATCGAACTTGATGCTGTCGTCGCTGAGCACGATCGAGTAATTAAACTTGCCTTCCGCCAGTTTGCCGGCGGCTGTAGCGCGGTTCAGCGCTTCCTGCGTCGTCTGGTCCAGTTGGGTGAGACGCGTGTCGTGCTGGTCGACGCGGCCATTCACTACCCCAACTTTTTCATCGACATACTTATGGCTGGCGCAGCCCGAAACCGTGAGCATCAAAGGGAAAGCGAGCAGCAGAGCACCGGTTTTTATCGTTTTCATCGAGAGCCTTTTTAGCAAGGAGTCGCCCATTACCTAGCCTTGTTGGTTCACTGTAATCGGCAAATAAGGACCGAAAAATGGCGCTTTGCGACGCGAAGCCGCCGGTTTCGGAGCGCAAAAGTGGCGAATACATAAATTTGTGATGTGGTTTTACGGAAAGCCATTCCTGAGGCATCTATTTATTCAGGAGTAGTTCAATGGAATCGGCGCCAGACCATATTGTCCGCTGGGTAGGCTCACAGATCCTGCCGCACGAGCCGGACCTGCGCGCCTGGCTGCGGCGGGCGCGGCTGGGCCGTGAAGACGTCGAGGACATCATCCAGGAAGCCTATTGCAAGATCGCGGAGCTCGGCAGCGTCGATCATATCCAGACGCCGCGGGCCTATTTTTTTACAGTCGCCAAGAACATCGCGCTGATGCGCATCCGCCGCGCCCGAATCGTCCGCATCGAAAGCGTCGACGAGATCGATCGCCTCGATGTCATGAGCGAGGCGCCGTCGCCGGAGCGCGAAGCGGCGGCGCGTTATGAGCTCAAGCGCGTCATGCGGCTGATCGCGGCGCTGCCGTCGCGCTGCCGTCAGGTGTTCGAGATGCGGAAAGTGCAGGGGCTGCCGCAAAAGGAAATCGCCAGGGTGCTGGGCCTGAGCGAAACCACGGTTGAAAATGAAGCCGCAAAGGGGCTGCGGCTGATCATGCGGTCCATGACCTCGGAAGACCAGGGGCAAAGGCCGCAAAAGGAGTTGAAGCGTGACGTCGCCCGAAACCAGTGAACAGATCGAAGTGGCCGCCAGCCTGTGGGCCGTCAAGGATCGTCCCTTGAGCCCCGAGGATGAAGCGGCGCTCAGTGCGTGGCTGGGCGGGGATCCGCGCCGGCGCGGGGCGCTGCTACGCGCCCAGGCGGGGTGGCTGTCATTGTCGCGCGCCAAGGCCCTGGGACCATCGCGCGACTGGCAAGGCATTCAGGTTGACGGATTATCCCGCCGCAAGATGCTGGCCGGCGGCGGGATCGCGGCGGGCCTGATGGCGGCTTGCGGGGCGGGACTGTTCGTCGCCCTGCGCGGTGAAGAAACGACCACGGGTACGGGCGAGATCCGCCGGCTGCCGATGAGCGACGGTTCGATTGCCGCCATTAACACCCAAAGCACCATCCGCGTCGCCATGACGGAAAAGCAACGCACTGTCGAACTCGTCGCGGGCGAGGTCTGGTTCAAGGTCGCCAAAAACCCGGACAGGCCGTTTGTGGTGGCGGCCGGGGATGCGCGCGTCCAGGCGGTCGGCACGGCCTTTTCCGTCCGCCGCCGCGACAATGGCGCCGAGGTCCTGGTCACCGAAGGTACGGTCAAGGCGTGGCTCGATGGCGCCGGCCGCCCGGCTGTGGTCCTCAAGGCCGGCGATCGCACCTTCATCGGCGCGGCCGAAGTGGCGATCGATCACGCCCCCGAAGTCGTAGATAATGCGCTGGCATGGCGTGAGGGCAAGATCGCCCTGGCTGGGAAGACCCTGGCGGACGTGGCCTCCGATTATAACCGCTATAACCGGACGCAGATCGTCATCGAGGATGCGGAACTGGGGGGAGAGCGCCTGTTCGGCCGGTTTTCAACCGACGATCCAGAAGGCTTTTCCAATGCCGTGGCGCAGGCCTTCGACGCCGAAGTGACGCGCACAGGCACGACAATCTACATCGGCGTCAAAAAAATTAATGATCCGTCTACGGAAGCCGGAGGCTCAGGCATCCAACACTAAGAGAGGCGAATAACGCCCTCGATAATAAGGCGCCCAAAAAAGCGCCAGCACAAAACAGGAGGAACTTCATGTCGAACGCACGCATGCTTTCCGGACATCTTTTGTTGGCAGGAACCACCCTGCTGATGGTCTCCGCCATGCCCACCTTTGCGCAGGCTCAGGTCAAGACTTTCAATGTCCCGGCCCAGGCTGCCCAGAAGGGGATCCAGCAGTTCGCCGACCAGGCCGACCTGCAACTGGTCGCGCCGGAAAAGCTGGTCGCGGGCCAGCGCACCTCTGCGGTGCAGGGCACCATGCCCGTACGCGAAGGTCTGTCGCGCCTGTTGAACGGCACGAACATGACACCGGTGACACAATCGAACGGCGTCGTCGTCCTGGCTGCGGCGCAGGGGGCGCAGACCGCACAATATATCCCGGCCAGCGCCGCTGTGGCGGCGGATGAGGTCGCCGTGGCGCCGGAAGCGGTCGAGTCCGAAGAGGTCGTGGTCACGGGTATGCGCGGCTCGCTCAACAAGGCGCGCAGCCTCAAGCGCAGGGCCGCCAACACCATCGAAAGCATCGTCGCCGAGGACATCGGCAAGATGCCGGACCTGAACCTGGCCGAATCCATCCAGCGCGTGCCGGGCGTGGCCATGACGCGCGAAGGCGGGGAGGGGCGCAACATCACCCTGCGCGGCTTCGGGCCTGATTTCACGCGCACGACGCTGAACGGCATGGAGGTGCCGGCCAGCTCGGACGGTCTCGACACCGGCGGCGTGACGCTGAATGCCGGCCGCGCCTTTGACTTCCATCTGTTCGCGTCGGAACTGTTCAACCGCATCGACATCGAAAAGACGCAGAAGGCCTCGACCGAAGAGGGCGGCATCGCCGGCACGGTTGGGCTCTATTCGGCGCGGCCGTTCGACTTCCGTGACGACTTTACCCTGACCGCGTCGGCCCAGGCCAATTACAATTCACTGACCGAAAAGGCCGATCCGCGTTTCGCCGTGCTGGTCAGCAAGAAGTTCCTGGACGGAAAGCTGGGCGCGCTGTTCTCGGCGGCGGTGTCCAACCGCACCGTCCATCAGGAAGGCTATTCTAGCGTCCGCTGGACCTCGCCCTTTGCCAATGGCGATTCGTGGGCGGACACCAATCCGACCGTCACCGGCACGCCGTCGAATGCCTGCGGCGCCACCGATCCGCTCGACTGCCTGTGGGCGCCGCGCCTGCCGCGCGCCGACTTCTTCGGCAACGACCAGAAGCGGGTCGGCCTGACGGGATCGTTCCAATACAAGCCGTCGGACAATGCCGTCATCACGCTCGACCTGCTGCATTCGGAACTGACCAATGACCGCTTCAGCTACAACTCGATGGAGTGGCTGCTGACCCACGGCACGGCCGGCAACTATACCGGCCAGACGCCGGTGTCATTTGTCGTTGGCGCCGATGGCAAGACGCTGGTCGCCGCCAGCTTTAACGACGTGACCTCGTGGTACGAAAGCCGCCACCAGGAATCGAAGTCGGCCTTTGATCAGGTCGTCCTGTCGGGCAAATTCCAGGTGACGGATCGCCTGGCGATCGATGCCATGATCGGCCAGGCGGTGGATGACGCCGACCGCACCGAATTGCGCTTCTACTACCGCTCGGTGCCGCACGCCTATTCGTATGACTATCGCGACAACGAATATATCCCGGAAGTCTCCTTCGGCAGCTACGATCCGAACCTGGCGTCCAACTACGTCAACGCGCTGACGGCGGCCAATCGCATCAACAACGTCAAAAAAGAAAACCTGACGTCAAAGTTCGACGCGGTGTACGCGGCCGACGGCTTCGATATTCGCGCGGGCCTCAGCTACAACGATCGCACGGTGCAATATTCCGAAGGGCAGGGGGCGGCCCCAAGCTTCGATCCGTCGGCCTATACGATGGCCTTCCCGATCGAAAACTTCGGCAAGGGGCTGGACGGCACGTTGCAAAAGTTCCGCGTCGCCGATTTCGACGCCATCGCGGCGGCGGGGATTGTCGCGCCTGGCTACACCGACAATGTCGGTGCCGGCTGGAAGGTCGGCGAAGAGACGATCGGCGCCTATGCCGAGATGAACGGCGAATACGACCTGGCGGGGATGCGCCTGCGCACCAATACCGGCCTGCGCTTCGTCCGCACCAATGTGACTTCGGCGGCGGTCATCAGCGGCACACCGGTTGAAACCAAGGTGTCGTACGACAACTACCTGCCGTCGATCAATCTGGCGCTGGACGTGCGCTCCGACCTGGTGGTGCGCGCCGCCTATGGCCGCAGCATGACGCGTCCGGGGCTGAGCACGCTGAACATCGCCGGACCGGTCTTCGGCTATACGACGCGGACGGTCGGCAATGTCGGCAATCCGTCGCTCAAGCCCTATGAGTCGAACGACACCGACCTCAGTGTCGAATGGTACTTCGGCAGGGAAGGCCTGCTGTCGCTGGCGGTGTTCAACAAGGACATCGTGCGGTCGCTGAAGACCGACGTGGTGACGCAGATGATCGATCCGTCCTTCTGGCCGGCCATCTATGCCGACCCGCAGTACGACGTGTCGTACAACGCCGATCCCGCCACGGTGCCCTATACCTTTACCATTCCGGTGAACAGCGACGACGGCAACAGCGTCAAGGGCTTCGAACTGACCTACAACCAGCCCCTGACCTTCCTGCCGGGTGTGTGGTCGAACCTTGGGATTGCGTCGAACTATACGCATGTCGAAGCGAAGGATTCGACCGGCCTGTCGCCGAACTCGTACAACTTCACGCTCTATTATGACACCGAGCAACTGGGGGCGCGGGTCTCGGTCAACAAGCGCGACGACTATCTGATCAGCGAGCCCGGCGGCAATGGCCACATCCAGGAACGCAAATACGGACCGACCCATGTCGACTTTGCATCCTTCTACAAGATCAATGACAACCTGACCCTGACGCTGGAGGGGATCAACATCACCGATGAAGTCGAGCGCATCTACGGCACCGGCGACACGGGCGTGATGGACCTGACACGGGAATACACCCATACCGGCAGCCAGTGGGTTGTGGGGGTAAGGTACAAGTACTAGCTCCGTTTCACCTCTCCCCGTTTCACGGGGAGAGGTGGGGAGGAGACGCTAATTCTTCTCTTCTCCTCTCCCTGCTTGCGGGGAGAGGACGAGAGCCGAGCATGGCGAAGGCGATCGGGTGAGGGGCCTTTAGATGCCATGAGTTCGCCGCACCGTCCGTTTGCCCCTCACCCTAACCCTCTCCCCGCAGGCGGGGAGAGGGGACTTAAGTCGGAGCCGGGTTATGAAAACATGCATCGCTTTTGCCGCCACGCTGTTAGCAGCAACTCCCGTGCTGGCCGCCGAACTGCGTCCGATCGACGATGGCTATACCATTTCCCAGCGGTTCGACGGCTATAAGGACAACTACCCCGGCATCAGTTGGCCTGCCGTCGAGCCGCAAACCGGCCAGAAAATCCTCTTCGATCAGCGCTACAAAAAGGACGGCGAGCGCGAACTGCACGCCGATGTCTTCCTGCCGGCGAATGGCAACGGGCAGGGGATTGTCCTCGTCCACGGCGGCGGCTGGCGATCCGGCGACAAGTCACATTTCTATACCCTGGCCAACCGTCTGTCCCAGCGAGGCTATACCGTCATCCTGCCGGAATTCCGGCTGTCGGCCGAGGCGCGCTATCCTGCCGGCCTGATCGACGTGAATGACGCCATCCTGTGGTCCAAGTCCCACGCGAAAGATTTCGGCTTCACCAAACTCGCGCTTGGCGGCGCGTCATCGGGCGGCCAGATGGCGGCCCTTCTCGCCTATACCGCCGACACCGGCCTGTTCAAGCAGCCGGGCAGCGATACAAGTGTCAATGCGGTCATCGACCTCGACGGCGTACTCGACTTTACGGATCCCGAAGCGCTCAAGTTCGAAAATGCCAAAGGCGACGCCTCGGCAGCGGGGCTATGGCTGGGCGGATCCTTCGAGAAGACCGGCGACACCTGGCGCGAAGCCAGCGCTGCCAGCCATGTCAGCGCGAAATCGCCGCCGACGCTTGTCATCTCCAGCGGCCTGATGCGCTTTACGGTCGGGCGAAAGAAGGTCGAGGCCGCGCTCGACACGTTTGGCATCGCTCACGACTATCTCGAATTCGCCGATGCACCGCACGATGTCTGGCTGTTCGATCCGTGGCAAACGCAGATCGTTGACAAGATGGACGCATTTCTCAAGGCGGTAAAATGAAGCCCCATTTCCTTGCCTTGCTGGCCCTAACCGGGTGTGCGTCGTTCCCCGAAAGCGATGTTACGCATTACGCGGTCAAAAACGATTGCGGCAGCAAAACCAACTGTTTTGCCACCATTCAGTCCGCTGTCGATGCCGCCGGGCGTGACACGTCCGGCAGTTGGCTTACCATCGATGTCGCGGTCGGCGACTACTACGAGAAGGTCACCATCACCCGGCCGAAGCTGACCCTGCGCGGCCAGGACGCGGCCAGGACGCGGCTGCATTTCGATGCCGTGGCGCAGACCGCCGGCAAGTACCACCGCAACAACTGGGGCACACCCGGCTCGGCGACCCTGACGATCGATGCCGAGGACGTTACGGTCGAAGGCCTGACGATCGAGAACACCTTCGATTACCTCGCCAATGACGCCTTGCCTGACGGCGATCCGCAAAAGATAGGCAACAGCCAGGGTGTGACGCTGCTGCTGGACATCCACAGCGACCGCGTCAAGGTGCGCAAATCCGTGCTGGCCGGCAATCAGGACACCTTGTTCGCCAACGGAAAGCGCGTCTTCATCGACGACAGCACCATCTCGGGCAATATCGACTTCATCTTCGGCAACGGCCAGGTCTTGATCGAAGACAGCGAGATTATCACCCGCAATCGCGCCGCCGCCCTGGCGCCCGGTGAGTTCCATTCCTTCATCACGGCGCCATCGACGCAGCTTTCGCAGCCGGTCGGCATCGTCATTTACCGCTCCAAGCTGACGCGCGAGCAGGGCGTGCCCGATGCTTCGGTGGCGCTGGGGCGGCCCTGGCACCCGACGACGACCTTTGCCGATGGCCGCTATGCCGACCCGAACGCGGTGGGCCAGGCGAGTTTTATCGACTGCTACATGGATAAACACATCCATCCCGACCACTGGACGACGATGAATGGCACCGCGCGCGATGGCTCAAAGACTGCCGTCTTCAGGCCGCAGGAGTCGCGATTCTATGAGACGGGTTCGCACGGACCAGGCGCGGCGCACCGCGATATCGGCATCACCTGGACCGGCGGGACCGGCATCGAGGCTGTGCGCAAGATATTCTTCGCCGGCTGGCCACAGGATTAGAAAAAGCGCCTCCGCTCCCCGTGGAAGTTGCTTGCAACTGGACTGCCTGGTTCGTCCCGGCAGTCCTTTTTTTACGCCGCGGCCTTGCTGCTGTGTTGCTCGATCAATCGCAAAACCGCAGGCGACTGATAGGCGGCGCACAGGGCATCGAGGCGTTCGGCAAAGCCGGCGCTGTCCGGATGGGCCTGCGCCACCGCCGGCAGTTCCTTGCGGATGGCGCGCAGATTGCCGGTACGCGCCAGAGCCAGAAGGCGTTCCAGCACCTCGGCCGGCGGGGCAACGACGGCCTGGTCCTCGGTCGTCTCGGTGCGTTCGGCGTTCAGCAATTCCGCGACCATGGCATTGAGCGCTGCCAGTTCCACGGGCTTGGGCAGCATGCGGTCGGCGCCGGCTTCGCGCGCCAGGGCGTCCTTTTCCGGCGATGGGTTGGCCGACAGGGCAATGACCGGTACGGCCGCCAGACCAGCATCGGCGCGGATGTGCCGGATGGCTTCGAGCCCGTCCATGACCGGCATGCGCAGGTCCATCAGCACCAGGTCCGGCCGCAGCGCGCGCATCAGGTCGATGGCCTCGGCGCCATTCACAGCCTCGCGGACACGGAAGCCTTGTGCTTCAAGAGCGGTGCGCAGCAGGGTGCGGCTGCTGTCGGTGTCATCGGCGATCAGGATGTTGTAGCGGTCGCTGTTCTCGATGGTTGGCGCATCGCCTTCGTTCGCGGCTGCCAGGGGCAGGGGGAGTTCCACGCTGAATCGGCTGCCCTGGCCCAGCGTGCTTTCGACGGTGATCGTGCCGCCCATCATCTCGACGATCTGATGGGTGATGCTTAGGCCCAGCCCCGTGCCGCCGCTGCGCGACACGGCATTGCCTGTCTGCTCGAACGGCCGGAAGATACGGCCGATATCGGCTTCGGGAATGCCCAGGCCGGTGTCGATCACATCGAAACGCAGGCGGGCCTCGGCTTCGGCAAGCGCGACGACGGAGACCTCCAGGCGGACCTCGCCTTCGCTGGTGAACTTGATGGCGTTGCCCAGCAGGTTGATCAGCACCTGGCGCAGGCGCTTCTGGTCGGCCATGACGGTGCGCGGCACGCCGTCGGCGATATCGACGGTGATCTTCAGGCCCTTTTCCTCAGCGCGCAGACGGACCATCTGGCCGACATTCGTAACGCATGCCTGGATATCGAAGCTGGTAGGCAGCAGTTCCAGCTTGCCGGCCTCGACCTTGGCGATGTCGAGAATGTCGGTGATCATGGTCAGCAGGTGCTCGCCCGAATGGTGGATGGTGCGGACGGCCGACATTTCGGTATCATCGAGATTACGCGTCTTCAGCAATTGCGCATAGCCGATGATGGCGTTCAGTGGTGTACGCAGTTCGTGGCTCATGTTTGCCAGGAATTGCGATTTCGCGGCGGACGCACTTTCCGCGGCGGCATGGGCCTTGGCCAGGACGGTCTTTTGCTCGGCCAGGCGCTTCTGGCGCTCTTCGTAGGTGCGGCGCATGCCAAGGAAGCGGTACACCAGGAAGCCGCCGGTGAGCACCAGCCAGACGCCCAGGATGACCAGGTACCATTGCGCGGTGGTCAGCGACGTGCCTTCGAACGTCAGGCCTGTGACGGTGACGGCGAACGTGCCGAAGGTCGCCGCCGAGGCGGAGCTGAAGCCGACCGACATGACCTTGTCGAGCGGCGGCTTGACCTTGTCGGGCGTCAGGTTGTGCGCGGCCAGCCACCACGATTCGACCGTGAACTGGTCCATGGTCAGCTCGATGTCGTTGTCGCCCTGTTTGACGGTGAATTCGGCCACAAGCGGCAGGGTATCGCCAGGCTTGGCGTTTGGGACCAGGTCTTTTGGCACCGCCGTCTGGAGGGCGATGCGCAGATGATCGCCGACACCCTGGTAGTTCAGGCGCAGTTTGATGTTCTGGAACTTGGAAAAATCCGTGCCGGTATTGGTATTGGTGACGTCGAGATGCAGGCCATAGCCGCAATAGGCGTACTGTGCGCCAGCCTTGAGCTCGCACGACCACTTCAGAGGCGCTGCCTGATCGTAGGTCGCCGTTGAATTCCCGCCTTCCTGATAATCGCCGTAGACGAATGCATAGTACTGCGCCGCCCGGGCGTGCAGGTCGAGTTGCCGGCTGGTGATCGCCTCCTGCCCCAGCACGGCGGCGAAGGTGAGGGCGATCAGCATGAATACGGTCGCTTCGAGCTTCAGGTTACTGAAGCGGAGCCACTGGGCGGATGAAGAACGGGACGGCTTGCGTGTTGTCGGAGACACTTTTGTACTCAGTTGCGGCAAAAATTCTTTTGCCTTGCGGTGTGCGGAAGTTGGCCAATCATACCGGCCAATGCTTAGGAAGGCGTTGATGTGGCTGGAAATAGTCTTAAACCCCTGTGCAAGACTGCGTATGGATTGACAACGCTTTGTCATGTCTTCATGTCAGGATGACCGGCGGGGGCGTCGCATGGGATGACGTCATGATCGTGAACACTGTGGGCCTGGTTATGGCCCTTGCCTCAACAGCGGCAACGCTTTCGCCCGTGGACAAGGACCGGATGAGCGTCGTGGCCGCCGATCTTCTGTCAAAGGGTTTGGCCGATCATTGCCGGACCGCGGCGCCCGCCCGCGCCGCCGGGATCGAGGCCGCTTACCGCAAGTGGCGCACCGCCGCGCAGGTCGATGCCATCCGTGCGGTCTTGGGGGCGCAGGTCGTTGCCGCGACCGAAGCCGGTGCGGCGGCGCAGGCCGAAGCCATGCGCCGGAAACTGGCCGGATTGGGCGACGCCGATACGGTTTGCGCGCAGCTTCCGGCCACGTGGGCGCAACCCAGCTTCGACATGGCCGCCAGCTATCCGAAAGCCTATCCGGTCGAACAGGCTGCTGCGCTTCCCCCGAGTGCGTCCAAGCCCCAGGCCGCCCCGGCAAAAGCGGCGGCGCCTGCCGTGAAGACCGGCGGCGGGCTCAAGGAAGCGCAAATCGAAGCCGTCGTCTCCTCGTGGCACCAAGGCTATTACGGCACGCAGTTCACCCTGTTCGAAAAAAGCTATCTGGTGCTGAAGGACGGCACAGTACGCAAGGGATTACCCGAGGTCGGGCCGGGCGATTTCGACCTGGCCGCCGACCGCGCCGCTGAGCCTAAGCTATGGGGCCAGTGGCAGAAGGCCGGCAAAAGCTACGCCTTTCGTTTCCCAGGCGACAGCAAGTTCACGACGCCGCAAAACGACGAGGTCGAGGCGCGTTCGCCGGCCGGACTCAGGCTCGACAACAGCTATCATGCCTCCTCGGGCTATCAGATCATCGGCGGCGCTGGGTCGTTCAGCTTCCGCTCGCTGACCCTGCGCGGGGACGGCCGCTTTACCCGTGCCAGCCACGGCTTTGTCGGCGGCTCAACGGGCTTTGGCGACGGGGCGGTGGTGGCCGGCAACAGCTGGGACGACAAGGGATCGGTGGCGACCGTGACCGGTCCGGGCGCGGCCATGCGCGGCGGCAGTTCCCGCAAGACCGGCGTCACCGACGCCGACCTGCAGGGGACCTATCACATCAACGGCTACGAGCTGGTGCTCACCTACGACAGCGGCCGGCGCGAAAGCCACTTCTTCCACGTCTCGGCCAACAAAGAAATGATCGGGCTCGGCGACGAGACAATGATGGTCAAGAAGGATTGAAGATCAGCGAGCGGTGGGCTGCGACACCGGCCATGACGCCGGCGGCCGAGGCCATGGTGGCGTTCGACATGGCGGCGGCGGCGTCACCAGCGGCGAAAACGCCCTCCACCGTGGTTTGTTTCATGCCGTCGGTTCGGATCAGCGGCCCCATGGGACCGTCGTCGAAGCTACATTCGAGCGCTTCGGCCAAACCGCTCGTCATCTGGGTCTTGGGCGCGGTGAAGACAGCGTCGATGGCGATGAGGTCGCCGTTGGCCAGCCGGACGGCTTCGATAGTCGTGCCTGTGCCTAGCAATTCCACCACAGGCGTTTCGATCACCGCGACCCCGCGCGCCTGCATCAGGGCGCGCTCCGCTGCATCGGGTGCAAAGCGGCCCTGCGTGAAATAGATCACTGGTCCCCAGTCGGCGATCAGGATCGCCTGATGTGCTGACATGGCGTGGTTGGCGATGACGGCCAG
>CBFGPQ010000028.1:0-29709 GCA_965650705.1 uncultured Asticcacaulis sp.
GGTCACGTCCGCCTGGTTGGTATAGACCTTGACCTTCGCATCCGGCGCCTGGCGGTTTTTGTGGCGTCCCGATGTGATATGGACCATGGGCTTGGTGGTCCAGTT
This sequence comes from uncultured Asticcacaulis sp., assembly GCA_965650705.1. Lineage (GTDB taxonomy): Bacteria > Pseudomonadota > Alphaproteobacteria > Caulobacterales > Caulobacteraceae > Asticcacaulis. The sequence continues at coordinate 106 of CBFGPQ010000028.1, forward strand.
GGCCTGGTACCAGTAATAGGCGTCCTTCTTCGTCTTGCGGTCGTAGGTGATGAGCCCCTTGTCGTTGACACCCGCGCGATCGCCTTCGTCGCGCCCGGCGGAGGGGAAGTCGATGCCGACCCAGATGAACTTCGCCCATAGCCACGGGCGGGCGCGCAACTGCCGCCACGCCGCTTCGTGGTACAGCGCCTGGTACTGCTCCGGGTGCCAGCGCCCTGCGGGCTTGGGGCGCATCGGCGGATCATCCTGATGGTGGATGCTGGCGCCGGCGCCATATTCACTGACGGCCTGGGGCGTCGCCGGGCGGGTCTTGTGGTTCTTGTCCAGCCACGGCCCAAGATCGCTGAATTCGCCGTCGTACCAACCGTAGTAGACGTTGGAGGCGATCAGATCGCTATGCATGGCCTGCGGGCCATCGATCGGCGCGCAGCAATTGGCATAGGCGGTGGGGCGCGTCGCGTCTTCGGCGTGCGCCAGCGTCTGGAGCGATGACAGGACCTTCGCGCTGTCGGCATCGACCTTGTATATCTCGTTCCCCAGCCCCCACACCATGACGGACGGGTGATTGTAATTCTGACGGATCAGTTCGCGGAGCTGCTGCGAGGCGTTGGCGACGAAGGCGTCGGAGCCGTTGATTTCCGACACCATGGGCGCTTCGGTCCAGAGCAAGAGGCCCCTGCGGTCGGCGACGTCATAGATATGCGGGCCATGCTGGTAATGCGACAGGCGCAGGCCGGTGGCGCCCATTTCCTCGAACAGCCGTACGTCTTCCTCGACCTCGGTGTCCGAGACCGCCACTGTCTTGCCGGGCCGCATCGCCAGGTGAAGATTCGGTCCATGGACGCTGTAGGGCTTGCCGTTCAGTAGCAGCCCCTGGTCCGCATCGATGCGGATGTCGCGCAGACCCACCGGGATGTCGATGCGGTCGGAAGGGGCCGTCTTGCCGGCGGGGGAGGCCAGTTCGATCCGCGCCGTGTACAGGTAAGGATCATTCACGCCCTGCCACAGCCTGGGCTGGGCGATCGTGCCGGACAGGGTGACAGGAACGGTGGCTCCGGCAGCGACGGCCACCGCCTTGCGGAGCGTGAGAACCGGCTTGCCGCCAGCATCACGCAGTTGCATCACGACCTCTGTGGACACGTCGCGGCCGGACGCGTTGCTGACCCGGGCGATGACGTCGATGGCGGCGCTCTGATCGGTCACGTCGCGCGGCGCGACGTAGACGCCCGGACCACCGTAGTCCAGCATGTCGAAATGGACGTCGCGCGTCGTGATCAGCCGCGCAGGGCGATAGATGCCGCCGAAATGCGTGAAGTCGCCACCCAGCGGCGCCACGTGATCGCGCCGGCTGGTGTCGATCCGGACCGCCAGCACGTTCTCACCGGCCTTAAGGTGCGGTGTCAGGTCGAAACGGAAGCGCGCATAGCCGCCTTCGTGCAGGCCGACGCGTTGCCCGTTCAGCCACACTTCAGTCGCCAGGTAGGCGCCGTCGAACTCGATGAAGGTGCGGGCGCCGGGGCTGACCTTGTGGACAAAGGTTTTGCGGTACCAGGCCGGGCCGCGGTAATACCGCGCCTTGTCCATGCCTTCGCCTTCGCCATTGAAGGTGTGGGGCAGGGAGATGCGCTGCCACGTCCGGTCGTCGAACGCCGGTGCTTCGGCGCCAGGGACGTCCTGCCGGATGAAGCGCCAGCCGCCGTCAATGGGCGCGATCTGCCGGGGCGAAGCGAAGGCGGCGCCCGCGGCCATCAGCAGGACGCACACCGCCAGCAGCATTCCGATCCAGACATTCCGCACGTCCGCGCGCCGGATTCCCCCGAAGGTCAGGACTGGCAATGGCATTCGAAAACCCCTGTGTGTAGCCGTGATATTTATGCGGGACGCTGCCGGCCCCACGGTCATGTGTCTGGTAACACTATATCAGGCAACGGGGAAACAAGTCATATGTAAAAAATATATTCAAATATGAAGCGATGGTGCATGGTTTTCTGTCGTAGAACCAAATGCGGTAACAATGTCACATGCGCCACTGCCGTCTTTAACAGCGTTGATTTATTAGCCGCGTTCGCTTATGAGGCCCAACAGCCAGTCCCGGCAAGTCCCTGAAGCAGGAAAGGAGAAAGTCATGCGAGCAATGTTCCTTCATCTCGAAACCGATCTCCTTATCAAGAACATTCAGGACCACATTGCATGGGCAATTTCCTGTCGGGCGCAAAAGCACGCCTGATTTATACTGGCAGCGCATCGCACGCTGCTTGTCTCTTCTATCCTGACTCCTGGCATGTGAATGGCCATCTCCTTTTCCAAGGAGGGCGTGCATGAACACGTGTTGTGAAGTCACACTCATCGGTCGCGATCCCGCCCGCTTCGATCCTTTGGCGCTGGATCAGCTCGATGCCACCGCGCGTCTCGAAGGCATGGGCAGGATTGTCGGTTTGCCCGATCTGCATGCCGGCAACGGCATCGCCGTGGGGGCGGCCTTCTGGTCGCCCGACCGGATCTGGCCCCATCTTGTCGGCAGCGATATCGGCTGTGGTATGGGGCTGTGGCAAACCAGCCTGACGGTGCGCAAGTTCCGCGTCGGCCAGGTGGAACGCCGTCTGCACGGACTCGACGATCCGTGGGACGGCGATGCCGAAGACGCGCTGGTCTCCGCCGGCCTGCCTGGCGCGCTGGCCAGTCCGTCGCTCGGCACGATCGGCGGCGGCAACCACTTCGTCGAGTTCCAGAGACTCGAGGAGGTCGTCGATCCGCACAGGTTCACGGCGCTGAACCTCAAGGACGACCGCGTCTTCATGATGGTCCACTCCGGCTCGCGCGGGCTGGGGCAAGCCATCCTGACCGGCCAGGCGGAGCAGACCGGCAAGTCGGGTCTGCTTGTGTCCGGTCCCGAAGCGAAAGCCTATCTGTCACGGCACGATCAGGCGGTGGCGTGGGCCGTCGTCAATCGCCGGATTATCGCGGAGCGGTTCCTGAACGCCATCGGTGTTTCGGGCGACCGTGTCCTCGATATCGTCCACAACAGCGTGACCCGGCATCAAGACGGCTGGTTGCACCGAAAGGGGGCGGCGCCGGCCGATTGCGGGCCGGTCGTCATCCCGGGCTCGCGCGGCGATTTCAGCTACCTGGCTGAACCCGTCACCGAGCGGGCAGGGGAGGCCTTGTCTTCGCTGGCCCACGGCGCCGGGCGGAAGTGGAGCCGCAGTGACGCCCATGCCCGCCTGTCGCGGCGCTACAAGGTGGCCGACATGCAGCGCACGAAGCTGTCCAGCCACGTCGTCTGCGAAGACCGCCGCCTGATTTTCGAGGAGGCCCCCGAGGCTTACAAGGATATCGCCGGCGTCATTGCCGATCTGGAGGCAGCGGGGCTTATCCGCGTGATCGCGCGGCTCAGGCCTTTGCTCAGCTATAAGACGAGGGCCTCATGAGCGAGATCATTCTGCACCTGAGCTCAGGCAAGGGGCCCGACGAATGCCGCTGGGTGGTGGCGCAACTGGCGCGGGCCTTCGTGCGCGAGGGCGCAGGGCAGGGGGTGACCTGCGAAGTGCTCGACGCGGGGGAAGGGCTGCCCGCCCCCTTTTCCTGAGCGTGGGCGGCGACGGGGCTGAGGCGTTTGTGCGGTCACGGATCGGCACCATCCAGTGGATCGGCGAAAGCCTGTTCCGGCCGAAGCACAAGCGCCGCAACTGGTTCGTGGGAGTGGCCCTGGCACCATCCCCCGAAACCGTGCCGGACCTGCGCGACGAGGATATCGCGTTCCAGGCCATGCGGGCCAGCGGACCCGGCGGACAGCACGTCAATAAGACGGACAGCGCCGTGCGCGCCACGCACCGGCCGACCGGACTGGTCGCCACAGCGCAGGAGCAGCGATCGCAGCATGCCAACCGCAAGCTGGCGAAGCTGAAACTGGCGCTGATGCTGGAAGAGCGGCGTTCTACAGCAGGTGACGATGTTCGGCAGGCGCAGTGGTCGATCCAGCAAAGCCTGGAACGGGGTAACCCGGTGCGGGTCTATACCGGGCCTCAGTTCAGGCTCAAATGAGAATTCGGCGCGGGGCGGGTAAAACCTGCCCCGCCCGGCTGACCAGCGGTCAGGCCGGTTCTCGATACCTGGCCCGTATGTGACGGCGAGTTAACTTGAGATAGGGGCACAGGGCCCGCACTATGCTGGCATCGAAGCGGATTGCGAGGGCGAGGCTATGCGACGGATGTGGACAAGTCTGATGGGGGCGGCACTCGGCGTGATGTTCGCGCTGCCGGCGGCCGCGGAGGGGCTGCCCGCGACCGATCCCCTTTTCCAGACGATTCGACAACTTGACCGCAGTCTGTTCGATGCGTCGAACACCTGCGACATCGCCTCTTTTTCTGACCATATCGCCGACGATCTTGAGTTCTACCACGACAAGACAGGCCTCAGCACAGGCAAGGACTCACTGGTGGCCGCGACGGAGAAGAACATCTGCCGCAAGGTGCGGCGCGAACTCGTCGAGGCCAGCTTAGAGGTCTATCCGCTTGCCAACTACGGCGCCATGGAGGTCGGCCGCCATACGTTCTGCAATCTTGTGGAGACCCCGGTCTGCGCGCCAAACACCAATGGTGACGGCCGTTTTATCATGCTGTGGCGCAAGGATGGCGACGGGTACAAGCTGGCGCGCGTTATCAGCTATGATCACGTATCCAGCTGGGAAAGAGACCAAAAGGCCGCGCCGCCGCGGTGACGAGCGCCCGCACGCCGTGGAGGTTACTCTCGTACCGCCACGGCAACATGGTGCACCGCGCGGTCCTTCTTTTCGGGATAGCCGGGTTGCGGCTCACCATTTCGGATAAGCAGCTTGTGCAATCCAAGCATCGAGAAAGCAAGCATGAGCTGAGCGATAAACAGCTTACGCAGACGCCATTCGCACAGCTGCGACGCTGTCCAGGCAATCGCCGAAACCGAAACCAGGGCAACCACGATAGCGACATCCATCGACACGTGAGGGGCCATCAACCGCATAAGGGTCAGGCCGATCATCTGGTGAAAGAGATAGATGGAATAGCTGTACTTGCCGACCCATTGGAAAACCGCGTTGCGAAACAGGGCGTGATCGGCAGCGATCAGGCCTGCTAACAGCAGAAGGAAGGCAACATTGTCCTCCATCCTGAAAAGATGGATTTCGTAAACGCCGATAAGCGCTGTGATGCAGGCCATCAGGATCACCGCCGTGCACAGGCCATCGAACTTTTTACGATAGAGCGCGACGCCGATGGCAAACACGGGCAGGTACTGCGAAATAAACACGCCGTGCAGGACTTGGCTGACCACGCGAAACTGCACGGAGCTGGTGAAAGCGATGGGGCCGGAACGGTCGAAGGACAGTATCGCGATGTCCAACACCGATGCCGCCAGCGCAAAGACGCAAAAGGCTGTGGCAAAGCGCTTTTGAAACACGACGGCGAACAGTCCGATGAACAGGTAGAATTTCAGTTCGACCAGCAGCGACCAGTAAGCGCCGTCGATCCAGTCGAAACCAAGATCCGCGGCAAAGAACATTGTGCCGATAAGATCGTAGATGTCCCGGCCGTTTTCGTAGAACAGATAGCTTCCGGTCGTCACTGTGGGCGGAGAGAAGACCTGGAGGAAGATGAACACCGTCACATTGGCCAGTATGAACAGCGGCCAGATACGTGAAATACGTTTTGCATAGAACTCCGCCAGCGTCCTTGAGCCTTCCAGCGACTTGGCGATCAGATAGCCGCTGATAATGAAGAACAGCAGCACCCCCAGCTTTCCGATGTGCTGATGGACGCTTGGTCCCTGGGTGAAGCCGAACGCGTCGGGCGGAAGCCGGTCCGAAAAGTGGAAATAGACGACAATGAAAACCGCGATACCGCGCCATTGCTCGATAAATCCGTCTTTCAGTTTTTCTACGACGCTGTGCTGCACTTACCCGTCCTGTAGGTCGATTTCGGGGACTTCGCCAGATTGACACCTGACAAAGGCACTGCCCTCACGTCCCGCGGCATAAATTTACCTTGGAAAGCGTAAAAAAACGGCGCCCGTTTCCGGCCGCCGCTATTTCCAAGTCATGCCTGGAGTGCTTTTCGCATTTCCTGACGCCAAACCGGCGCCCACTTTGGCGGGAAATGCTTTAGAACACGAAGTCCGACGCGTTAACCGAGGCGACGCCCTTCAGCAGGATCGAGTCCGAACCATAGGTGATGGTCAGGCCGGCGGACCCCGCTGTAATGACCAGGTCGCCGAACGACAGCCCGGTGGCGCTCAGGTCGATGTGGTCGGTGCCGCTGACGAAGTCCGTAATCGTGTCCTTGCCGTCGCCGAAGGCGAAGAAGAAAGTGTCGGCGTCGGCGCCGCCGGCCAGCAGGTCGTTGCCCGTGCCGCCCCAGATCCAGTCGTTGCCCGCATCGCCCATGATGCGGTCATTACCGGAACCGCCGAGCACGATGTCGTCGCCGTCGCGTGCGTAGATGATGTCGTCACCCGCGCCGCCGTCGACGCGATCATTGCCCTTGCCGGCCGTGATCTTGTCGTTGCCGGCGTCGCCGGTGATGAAATCGTCACCGGTGCCGCCGTTGATCGTGTCATCGCCGGCCTTGGCGCGGATGGAATCGGCGCCCGTCGTGCCGACCAGGACATCGTCGGTCTTCTGGCCTTCGATCTGTGGGAAGAAATAAGAGCTCATTGCGTTCTCCGCTTTTGAATGCTTGGCTGCCATATAAGCAACGTAAATACGCGTACTGGATAGTTACTCTGTGTGCTGTTGTCGCCATAGTCTATTGGTGGCTTCAAGCGCCAAAAACACGATGGAGACAAATATAAAACCCCTATCGTCGGCGCGTAGAACGGCTCTTTTCGGAAATATAACTATAAAATATGGTCATGGACACACTTTAAGTTATTGTTTACTGTTGAAAGCCATTAGTACACCTGCCCGACCTGACGGTCGCAAGGGGTTCCGTCACGTTGACACCGTGTGGTGGGGTCTCCCACAGGTTATCGTTAAAAATTTCTTTAGACCGCTTGTGTGCAGCGCTGGCAGGTCCTGTCACAAAGAGTCCCGCTGGAGCCCGATGTCCGCGAACAGTCGCCTGCTTACGGTATATTTGGCCAAACGGGACGCCCTCCGGCGTTATCTGGTCGGGCTGTGCCGCGACGACGCCGTGGCCGACGATCTTCTTCAGGACATGTATATCCGGCTGTCTGAAAAGACCTTGGCGCCGGACATCAGCGAACCCCTGGCGTATCTGTTCCGCATGGGCAGCCATCTGTGGCTTAATCGGGTGCGCGCCAGCGCGAACCGTTATCGCCGCGATGGCGAGTGGCAGGCGCTGAATCCGCAGCAGGACGGTGAATGGGATGCCAGCCCGAATCCGGAATCGGTACTGGAAGCCCGGGAGGCGCTTACGGCCGCGCTGGACGCGCTGTCGGAGTTGCCGCCGCGGCAGAGGGAAGTGTTTCAGCTCCATAAGATCCGGGGCGCCAGCCATGGCGAGGTCGCCAGCGCCCTGGGGATATCGGTCAGCGCCGTGGAAAAGCACATCAGCGCCGCCATGAAGCGACTGAGGCAAAGCCTGCATTCGCGAAGGCTGCAATGAGCCGGTAGCGGGAATTTTTCATTCTGTAGTTGAGGGGCAACGATGCTCAGGGTGTCATCGTTCGAGGGTACGTAGATCACATGTCTGGAATGCAAAAGACAATCACACGCGAGGCCGCCGACTGGGTCGTTCGGATGCATTCTCCTGATTGCTCCGAAGCGGAGCTGTCCGCCCTGACCGAGTGGATGGAGACGTCCGAAGCGCACGCGCAAGCCTATGCGACCGCGCTTTTCCTTTGGGCGGAAAGACAGGGCACGCGGCAGCCCTTCGTGGCACGCGGGTTTCCGTTTCCCATTCCGCTCGGCAACAGGCCGGCCGTATACGGTGCCGGCCTGACCGGGCTGGCGGTCGCCGCCGTCGCCGCCGCCCTCTGGCTGCCCCAGGTCGGCGTCAAGGGGATGCAGTACGAAACCCGGGCGGGCGGGCGTCAGGAACTCACGCTTGCCGACGGCACCGCACTCAGCCTCGGTACCGATACCCGTGTATCGGTCCGTATGGACGAGGCGCGGCGCGTCCTGACACTTGACCACGGGGAGATCGCCATTGAGGTCGGCGAGAAGTCCGAAGCCCCGCTGACCGTGGTTGCCGGCGATATCCTTATCCGGGATGTCGGCGCGCAGCTCAGCGTGTCGCGCCTGAACGGAGTGGTGCGGGTCACGCTGCGCGGCGACGAGGAAAACGACATCCTTGATGGCGGCGGCGAGAACGACATCATGTACGGCGGCGGCGGTGACGATATATATGTCGTCGACCACGACGGCGACAGGGTTTATGAAAATGCAGACGAAGGCAACGATACGGTAAAAGCGGCCATCGATTACGCGTTGGCGCCCGAGATCGAGTCGCTCTACCTGATCGAAGATGCGGTTACCGGGACCGGAAACGCCCTGGTCAACAATCTGAACGGCTCAAACCACGACAACGTCCTTTCGGGCCTTGGCGGCGACGACAACCTCTACGGCTTAGGGGGAGATGACACGCTTCTGGGCGGATACGGTGACGACAGGCTCGTCGGCGGCGCGGGTGCGGACAGGTTCGTCTTCCTTTCGACTCCCATCAATGGCTGCGACCTCATTGTCGATTTTACGCACGGCGTTGACCAGTTGCAGTTCACGGGCGCTGCCTACGGTTTCGCGCCGGGGCATGCCCTGACGGAAGCCGAATTCACCGTCGGCACTGTCGCGTTCGGAGCGGTGGCGCAGTTTGTCTGGGACCCCATCGGCCGGCGCCTGTATTTCGACGCCGATGGCGAAGGTGCGGGCGAGGCGGTCGAAATCGCCGCCATCAGCAATGGCGATGCGGTGGCGAAGGAAGATTTCGTCATTACTTAGGCTGGTGCGAAAAAAGTGTGCAGCGGCTTTTTTGCGCCGTGGAAAGCCGCCGAACCCTTTTACGGCTTACGAGCCAGGTAGCCGTGCATTTCGATCCATTTGACAAAGGCGTTGTACCATCCCGTACTGGTCGTGGGTTTTTGGTACATGCCAAACCCGTGCCCGCCTTTTTCGTACATATGGAGTTCCACGGGGCGATTTGCCTTGCGCCAGTTGTCAATCAGGGTGAAGCCCGGCGCGATCAGGCCGTCATCCGCCGCATAGGCCACGAACAGGGGCGGCGCGTCCGCGGGCACATCGACGGCGCCCAGCGGGCCATAGATGTAGCCGATAAAGGCAGGCTTGGCCTCGGCGCTCTGGAGCGTCGTCCACAGGGTCAGGCGCGCGCCTGCGGAAAAGCCCACCATGCCGATCCGGTCGGGATCCACACGCCATTTGGCGGCGTTGGCGCGGATAAGCGCGAAGGCGGCATTGGCGTCGGCAATCTGGGGCGCGTCAGCGGGAACGACCCAGGGGCGCGTCGGGCTGGTCGCGGAAGGCGGCGGTCCTGAAGGCCTGGAAAATTCTTCGAGGCTGGCCGGCGTCTGGTTGAGGCGGTATTTCAGCACGAAGGCCGCAACGCCTCTGTCGGCCATCTGCCGGGCCATGTCCCAACCCTCATTTTCCATCGAGAGGGTCCGGAATCCGCCGCCCGGCGCGATCACCACTGCTGCGCCCGTCGCTTTGGCCGGATCGGGCAGGAACGGCGTCAGCGTCGCTTCGGTGACGTTGCGGGCAAAGACGCTGCCGTACTGGCTGTGCCAGGACTCCGGCGCCGTGGCGCCCGGCAAGGCACCGGTATTCAGCGGTATGGCGTCTGGCTGCGGCGGAATATCGATGGCGACCATCCGGTTGTCCTGTGCCGCGCCGGGTGACGCCATCGCGCACCCGAAAGCCAGCACGCCGACAAGCCCTGCCGTTCGGACAAAGCGCGCAATACCAGAAACCATGGTCATGTTCAGGGGCATAGGTTTTCCTCGTCTGTCTAAGCGATAGGCTTCGTTCGGCCCATTGTTAGCGGTAACATAATGTGAGGCCCGATATTGTCAACATGTGTCGTGCGCGGCGATCGGCGCTTCGGCGGTAAGGCCGAAGCGCCTTTGAGGCTTACTTCTTCGCGGGCTGGGCGGCGGCGGCCGTGACGTCCATGCGCGCTTTCCAGGGATCGGCCTGCGCGGCGGGCACGCCGTCGGCTGCGAAGATCATCAGGACGTCGGCCTTGGGATCGTATCGCGGCCATTCGGGCAGGCCGTCCCCGTTCGGATTGCCGGTCCTGGCGAAATTGGCCCAGTAGCTGTTGGTCTGGTCGGCGATTTTCGCGTCGGTCGCCGTCAGCTTGTCACCGTACTTGGTCTGGACGGTATTCATCACATAGGGAATTTCGGTGGCGTGGGGCGCTCCGGTCTTCCATTCGGCCTTCATCGAATCCGCGACATAGCCGAAACGGTATTCGTAGGACGCAAGGCCCTTGCCCGCGAGGACACCGGCGACGTACCGCGAGGGTTCGATCATCATCTTGTCCATCGCGATCTCGGTATTGAGCTGCTGGAGCGGCTTGGATCCATCCGGGTCGTAGGCGGCCCTGGCCTGGTCCGCCAGCGGGCCGAAGGCCGCGAACGCCGCTTCCTTGGACGGCGCGAAGCCGAAGCCGATATCGGCCGACGTGGCGCCAATCATGAACGGCACCTGGGCGTGACGGCCGGCCTCATAGGCCGACTGCGGGCTTTCCTTGACGATGACGCCGTCGACCATCGGCCCGCCATAGGTGCTGGCGGCCGCCTGCATCGTCATCATGCCCAGGCCGCCATTGACCTGTTCTGCCGAAAGCTTGCGCAGCGCCGCCAGGGCTTCGGGCCCGGTGCCTTCGATGCCCTGCTGCCTGGCGAAATTGACCCCAAGCGTCTCGGACGAGGGGAGGTTGGGTTTGTCGGCGCGCAGGTCGCGGTCGCCCATCAGGTTGCCGCGCCCGCCGCCCGACTGGACAATCGCCTTGGCGAACAGCCCCTTGGCCTGGGGTGAGGTCATGAGCACGTGGACCGATCCGCCGCCGGCCGACTCGCCGAAGATGGTCACATTGGCCGGATCGCCGCCGAAGGCCGCGATATTGGCCTGGACCCACTTCAGCGCCGCGATCTGGTCCATGTAGCCATAGTTGCCCAGCAGGCCGTTGTCTTTGTTTTGCTTGGTCAGCTCCGGGAAGCCGAAGAAGCCGAAACGGCCCAGGCGGTAGTTCGCGCTGACCATGATGACGCCCTTCTTCGCGAAGGATGAGCCATCATACACGGGCGGGGACGAGCCGCCATTGACGAAGCCGCCGCCGTAAATCCAGAAGATGACCGGCAGTTTGGCGTCCTTGGGCACGCCGGCCGGCCGCCAGACGTTCAGCACCAGGCAGTCTTCGCCGGGCGTGGCCCCCAGCGGCGCGGCGTCGCCACCGAACGGCGTCTGCATGCAGTCGTTGCCGAAGGTGTCGGCCTTTTTCACGCCCGGCCATTTCGCCGCCGGCTGAGGCGCGCGCCAGCGCAGGTCGCCGACCGGCGGCGCCGCGAACGGTATGCCCTTGAACGACTCGACGCCGTCGGCTGTGACGCCCTCAACCGCGCCGCTTACCGTCTTCACCGGCTGAGGGGCGCCGGCGTGCGCTGGTACGGTCATGGCCGCCATGGCGGCGGTGGCGACGGCAAGTCCTGTCCGTCGGGTAACGGACGAAAGCGCTTTAAGACGCATGTTTCCTCTCCTGCTCCAGCGTGTTGAATGGCTGGTTCGAAAGGAAGGTAGCAGAGTGCCGGGTAGACGGAAAGCGCGTTCACGGCGTCGGCGGCGCCAGCTTTTTGATCTCAATGTTGCGGTAATAGACCTCGGCATATTCGGCCTGGAGCGCGATCTTGCCGTGGTCGAGACGCACCCAGGACTGGCTGGCCGTGTCGAAGGACTTGATGCCGGTAACCCGCATGTTGACGACGCCGTTGACCATATAGACGGCGCTGTCGCCGTGCACGATCAGGTCGATCGTGTTCCAGCCCGGCTTTTCAAGGTTGAGTTGCGCGTGCCGGATGCGTTTGAAGTCGTCGTAACCCCCCAAGGTCACGGGCGTTCCGCCGTTTTCCGGCGCGGCGTAAAATCCGGTTTTCGGATCGGCCGTGCTGGTGACGCGCGTCGATATGGCCCACAGGTCGCCGGTGTCGCCTTCCTGGATCTGGAGTTCGGCGCTGCGCGGCCAGTTGTCGGGGACGGCGTCATAAACGTGATACAGCAGGCCGGCGTCGCGGACCTGGTCGAGGCGCGGCGGAAACTTTTTTTCGCCCCAACGGTATTCGAGCCGAAGATGATAGTCGCCATAGTCATTGACGGTCTCGATATAGGCCTGGCTTTGGGGGGAGCCGGCGGCGTCCTTGGCATAGGTGCGGATGACGCCGTCCTCGACCTCAAAAAGCGCCGAAGCCGGGCGGTCGTCGACAGCTTTACCGGAATAGACGGCGGTCCAGCCATCGAGATTTTTGCCGTTGAACAGCGGCGTCCAGGTCTCGGCGGCGCCGTCAGGACGCGCCAGAGCGGCGCTCCCCGAAAGGGCCATCAGGGCGGCGATGGTGCAGATAATACGCATGAAGGGCTCCCGGTTGCGCCAGGCCGCTTTCCGGCGCAGCCCGTTCTTGACGCCACGATAACCGCGTTACCCGCCGTGTCAATCTCAGCCGGGTGCTTGCGCCTTACCCGCTGCGCATCCGGTGGCTTTTGGCGGCGTAGGGCGATTTGAAGATGATCGGGTTGCGCACTTCGAAGCCCGTGCCGGACAGGAACTGGACCGCTTCGGCCACCATCGGACGCCCCAGCAGGAAGCCTTGCGCCTGTTCGCAGCCCTCACGCGCCAGGCACGCCAGTTCGGCCTCGGTTTCGACGCCTTCGGCGGTGACCGTGGCGCCGAAGCTCTTGCCGAGGCCGATGACGGCGCGGACGATGGCCAGGTTTTCCGGCGTCGTCGTCATATCGGTGATGAAGGAGCGGTCGATCTTCAGCTTGTCGAATGGGAAACGGCGCAGGTAGGCCAGGCTGGAATAGCCCGTGCCAAAATCATCGAGCGCGATGCGGATGCCCAGTTGCTTCATCTGCCCAAGCAGGCGCAGGTTCTCCGCGCTGTCATTGAGGAAGATCGACTCCGTGATTTCCAGCTCCAGCCGCGATGGCGCCAGGTGCGACACGTCAAGCGCGTGGATGACGTCCGACACCAGCGAAAAGCCGCCGAACTGGCGCGGCGACAGGTTGACCGCCACGCGCAGGTCGGCCGGCCAGGACGCCGCGTCGGTGCAGGCCTGTTGAAGTACCCAGCGGCCGATCGGCTCGATCAGGCCCGAGCTTTCCGCGACAGGAATGAACTCCGCAGGCGAGATCGGGCCGCGTTCGGGATGGCGCCAGCGCAGCAGGGCTTCGAAACAGACGATGCGGCCCGAACGCGTGCACACGATCGGCTGGTATTCGAGGTGCAGCTGTTGCTTCTCGAGCGCCACGCTCAGTTCATCACGCAGGATGCGCTGGCGGTCGGCGGTTTCCTCCATGGCCAGCTCGAACCAGGCATAATCGCCCCTGCCGGTAGCTTTCGCGGCATAAAGCCCCAGATCGGCGCGCTTCATCAGGGCGTCCGCGGTCACGCCGTGGGCTGATTTACGCGCCAGGCCGACGCTGCAACCGATAGAGACGATGTCGCCGTCGACATTGAACGGTTCCGACAGGGCGTTGATCAGTTGCGTCGCCAGGCGCGCCGCGCTGGTGTCGGAAATGTCGCCGTGGTGAATGACGCCGAATTCGTCGCCGCCCAGCCGGGCGATGATGTCGTCGGGTCCGGCGGCGTGGCGCATCCGTTCGGCCGCCTGGCGCAGCAGCTCGTCGCCGGCGTGGTGGCCGAAACTGTCGTTGACGGCCTTGAAGCGGTCGAGGTCGAGGAGCAGCAGGACGAAATCCGCATCGGCGCTGCCCATACTGGATTCGAGAATGTCCTGGAACTTCAGGCGGTTGGGCAGGTCGGTCAGGACGTCGTGCAGCGCCAAGTGGCGGCTGCGTTCCTCGGCCTTGAGCTTTTCGGTGACGTCCTCGGAGATGCCCAGCAGGTAGCGCGGCTTGCCGTCGACGTCGGGTACGCCGATCTTCTGGGTGCGTAGCGACCGCTGGCCGTAAGGCGTTTCCAGCGGCTCGTTTTCGATGCACACCAACTCGCCCGAGGCAACGACGGCCTGGTCGGCGGTGCGGAAGCGGCGGGCGTCCTCTTCGCAGAACAGGTCGAAGTCGGTCTTGCCGATCAGGTCGTGGCGGCTGAGGCCCAAAAGCTCTTCGCCGGCCTTGTTGAGCAGTACGAAGCGGCCGTCGCGGGCGTCCTTCACGAAGATCATGGACGGGATGCTTTCGACGACGGCGTCGAGGAAGATTTGGGTCGATTTCAACTCGACCGAGGCCTGTTCGCGTTCGCTGACGTCGATCGTCCAGACGACGCCGCAGTCGCGGTCTCCATAGCGGATGCGCTGGGCGAAGATCAGGACCTGGATGCGCTTGCCGTTGGCCTTGACGTGGGTGAAGCACCTTTCCGGCGCGATGAAGGTCTTGAGCGCGCGGGCATTGCGCCGGGTGGCGGACCAGTCCTCGACGGGGTGGATTTCGAGGATGCTCTTGCCGGTCAGTTCGCCGTGCGCGTAACCGTAGAGCGCGCTGGCGGCGGCATTGGCGGCGAGGAAGTCGAGGGTGCGGATGTCGAAGATCCACATGGGCACCGGGTTTTGTTCGAACAGCGCCTCGAACGGGCTGTCGAGGCCCATCGCCTTGTGTAGCGTCTCGTCCTGGCTGGGTTTTGCCTTGTTTTTCTTCACCTTACGCTTCCCCGCACGCGGAGCGGCCATTGCGCGGCCGCCGTTTGATTACGGGCAAGATATCACCGTTCGATTGCCAATCGCTTAATTGCGGTAATAAAGTGGCGCGTGGTCCCGCTGCCTTACGCTTCCCACGCGATGGATAATTGAACCTTAATGTCTTCGTGGGCATAGTCGCGGGAAAGAGGAAATGATGTTCACAAAGCGATCCCAAAACGTCACGGCGATCATCCAGCAGATCGCCGAAGGCCGCGTCTCTCCCGAGCAGGGCAATCTGTTGCTCCATTCGCTGGTCGGCGAGGCGGAAATGTCCGCGCGCAACAAGATGCACCACCTGCGCATGACCGGCCGTCACGCTTGAGTTTTTTCTAACGAAAATATGTAGCCGGCCTTTCGATTGACCGGTTCCCGCAACCGTGCCTATCCTTGAGTGATGGCGGGTGCGAAAAAGGTAATCTTCTGGCTGGCGGCTAGCCTCTATTTCGTCGTGTTCGCCGTAACGGCGATCCTGACATTTGGCATGTTCGATCTGCCGTTCACTGGGCTGATCGGCGATGCAATCATCTTCATGCCGGGTAATGCCCACCGCTTGGCCTGCGCCGTGACGATCCTGCTGCTGCTCGGTCTGATGCTGCCTTTCGTGCGCCTGGTCCTGTTCGCCGAGGTCATGTCTTGGACCCCGGCCTTCATCGGGGTGTTTCTTCTTGTGATCACGCTTCTGTTCGCTTGGGCTCGGTTTGACTATGTCGTCTTCCTTCCCAACCATATCGTGGTCCGGACGCATGCCGGCCTTGAAACCTATGGCTATGACAAGGTTGCCCGCGTCGAGCTGTCCTGCGTCATACATGGGGGTGGCAAGGCAGGCACTTGGCACGATCTGATCTATTCCGTGGACATTCGGGAAGGTGCGACGCTTGGCGGCGCGCAGCGGCTTGACCTGGCCGACAACCGTGCTTGGCGCTTAGGCCATCGGAACACAGAGGCCCTTGGCGCTATCGAGCGGCTGCACCCTGTTATCCGTAGGCAGGGCGCCGCCATTGCTCTTGGTGTGATCGACAAGGGTTGCCCGGACCGGGCCGCGGTCCAACTGAAACAAGACGGCCACGCCCGTCTGCGCGCCATCGGCTGGATCGATTAGTCCAGCGCCTGGCGTATAAATGCGTCGACCGCCGAGGTATAGGCCGAAGGCTGGCCCAGGGTCCGGTTGATGTCGGCGTGGCTGAGGTTCTGGGGTAGAACTGGCATGGCCTTGCCGGCGGCCTTGGCCTTTGCCGCGAAGGCATGGGCCTGGTCGCACGGCCGGTCCTTGCGCTGGCTGGAACAGACGATCATCATCGGCACGGCGGCGGGCGTCCATTGGTCCATTGGCGACGCCCTGGTCCAGTAGGCGGGATCGGCGCCAAAGGCATCGTCATAGAAGCGGGGATGGCGCTTCGTCATCGTCTCCGATACGCGCATCACGGCGGAATCGAGCGCGACCGTGGCGGCCCACGGCCTGCCCACCATATCCGGTTTCGACGACAGCAGCGCGACGATGTGCGCCCCCGCGGAATGGCCTATCAGGACGATCCCGTCCGCCCGGCCGCCCCAGTCACCCGCGTGGGCCTGGACGAAGCGCATGGCGGCGGCCACGTCCTCAGCCTGTTCAAAGGCCATGACCTCGGGTAGCATACGGTAGTTGACGCTGACGAAGACATAGCCTTTGGGCAGCCAGTATTTCAGCTTGTTCTCAATTGAGCCGGTATTGGCCTTGTCGCCGATGGTCCAGGCGCCGCCGTGGACCATGACGATGACCGGTGCGTTGCGCGTGTTGGGGCCAGAGTAGACATCAATCGCCTGCAGGGCGTCCGGGCCATAGGACAGGGTCTGGCGGGTGGCGCCGGGCACGATGGCGCCCGGATCGATGAAGCGGCTTTCCTCGGCTTGCTTGGCTTCGATCCGAGCCTTGAGCCGTTCCCGCAACGGGCCGGCGCCGGCGGCGGGCATGGCGGCGATCAGGCCCGCGAACAGGGCCGCGAAAAGGGGCAGGGCGAAGATGGCGCGGTCGGTGCCGGACATGAGAGAGCTCCTTCGAACGCCCCGCTATAGGCCGTCCGCGATGAACGGCGGCTGAATGCATGGGCAAGGGGACATGCGCGCCACGAATTCAGCGCGTCCTCATGACGTGCTCATGTCTTTCAGGCAGGGGCGGGGCATGACGGGGCTCCATCCGTAGCAGAGGAGATCACGGGATGACGACGAATACCAACACGGCGAACACGACGATGGCGGACAGGGCGTGGCAGGCGCTGCGGATACTGGGTTGGCTGGGGGTGGCCGCGATACTGATCGCGCCCGCAGTGGCGATGCGCTTCACGTCCGAGGTCCAATGGACCCAGTCGGACTTTGTCTTTGCCGGCATCGTGCTGATCGGCGGCGGGGCGATCGTCGAACTGTTCGCCTTAGGCGTCCGCAACCCCCTCTGGCGCATCGGCTTCGGAGTGTGCGTGGTTGCCGCCGTAGTCGCCGTCTGGGGGATGTCGATTTAGCCCGGCTACGCGATGCCTGCCAGGCCATAGGCTGCGAAGGGGGGGCGCTGGCTGAGGCGCGTGTAATAGGCCGTAACCGCCGGCAGGTCCGGCTTGGCAAACGGCGTCGCCAGCCAGCGCGTTACCGACAAACCGACGGCGATATCAGCCAGGGAAAATGCTTCGCCGGCCGCATAGGCGCGCGTAGTCAGGTGCCCGTCCAGCACCTGCATCAGTTGCGTCCAGCGCGCGATCGACCGTTCGATCATCACCGGGAGGTCGTGCGCCAGGGAGCGCCGCGCCAGGGACAGGAAGGCATAGCTCCACGCCGGATTGAGGTCCGACGCCTGCCAGTCGAGCCACTGGTCGACGCGGGCGCGCGCCACGGCGTCATGCGGATAAAGCGCTTCGCCGCCGTGGGCATTGGCGAGGTAGCGCAGGATAGTGTTCGACTCCCACAGCGTCACGTCCTTGTCGATCAGCACCGGAATCTGGGCGTTGGGGTTCAGCGCCAGAAACGCCGGATCGTGGACGTCGGCGAAACCGGTGCCCCAGTCTTCGCGCGCATAGGCAAGTCCCATTTCGTCGCACGCCCACAGCACCTTGCGGACATTGATCGAGCTTATGCGGCCAAGGATTTTCAGCGTCATGATTGGGGGCTCCGGGTGTGCGGGGCTTATCCGGCGATTCCGCATCGCGATCACGCGATATGCCCAGGATATCATGCGGTGACGGTTCAGTCTGTCCGGGGCGCTTTGTACCTGTTATAAGGTGTAGCCATACTTATGACGCGGTTATTTTTGATGCTAATGCCCTGCATCGACGCATGACCCTGGTGCTTCTAAGGGGCATGACAGGAGGAAACGAAATGTCGGACCCTCATCATATCCTGCTCGTCGAGGACAATACCGGCGATGCCATCCTCTTCAAGCGCGCAGTCAAGCGGGCCAATGAGGATATCGCCGTCACCGTGGCGCCGACCGCCGAAGCCGCTCTGCGCATGCTGGATGAAGACGGGCCGGCCGCCTTCAGCATGGCGGTATGCGACATCAATCTGCCGGGCATTTCCGGCATCGAGCTGTTGCGGCGCATCCGCTCGGACACCGGCACGCGTAGCCTGCCCGTGCTGATGCTGTCCAGTTCGCGTAACCAAGACGAGATCGCGCGCTGTTACGACGCCTTCGCCAGCGGTTATATCGCCAAGCCGCTGAGCGGGGAGGGATATGACCGGATGGCGAGCTGTTTCACCAGTTGCTGGCTGGAGTTGATGGAGCTGCCGGACGCGGACGCGGTGGCGCGCAACCGGTCAGTCGGCGTGCCGCTTTCGTAGAGCTGGGGAAAGGAATCCCCCGGCACCGCAGTATCACCCGCGCTTTGGCACACGCGGCGAACGGGGGAGACAGGACGCCCCCTCTGCGTCCGTTTGTGGGATTCTTGGTAAATTTGCACCGAAAGACGATAGGTTGTAGCTTGATATATTGCCCCGCTCGTCTGGCAGGTGAACAGGATTGATATCGCGTCAATTGGCGTTGCTTATGTAACCGTGCGCGAACTCGGGCAATTTTACGGGCCGCGGCTGCGCGTGTGGCACTGTCTTTGCATGCAAGTGTTTCATTCGATTTATTTCATCCCCGCAGGAGGGATTCCTCATGGCTGTCATTATTGGTACCAACTCGCCCGAAAAGCTCACCGGTACGGCCGATGCCGATCAGATCTCCGGCCTGGACGGCAAGGATGAAATCCTGGCAGGCGGGGGGGACGACACGGTCAGCGGGGGCCTCGGCAACGACGTCATCAATGGCGGCGACGGCATCGATACCGCCGTCTATGCGGGCAATGTCTGGGAATACACGGTCATCCAGGACTGGCAGGGCAACTACTATGTTTCGACGGGTGATCCCGGCCTGATCATCGGCACCGGCATGGACCCCAATGTCGGCGAAGGCACCGACCGGCTGACCAGCGTCGAAAAGGTTTCGTTCAACGGTGTCGTCTACAATGTCGACGACCTGGTCCAGGCCTCCAAGCAATACGGCAAGGCGACCAACGACTATATCGTCGCGCCGACGCGCTTTTCGGAAAGCGTGCTGATCGGCCAGGGCGGTAACGACACCCTGATCGGGCAGGACGGCGTGAAGGACACGCTTTACGGCGGCGAAGGCAATGACAGCCTGGTCGGCGGCGCCGATGCCGACGTCATGGACGGCGGGGCAGGGGTCGACACCATGCGGGGCGGCGACGGCGTCAACATCTATTATGTCGATAACCCCGACGATGTTGTGATCGATACCGGCGCGCCCCCGGTCAACAACGTCCACAACAAGCTGTCCGACCTGATCTATTCGACCGCCTCCTACAATGCCGTCGCCGGCATCGAGGTTCTCGACTTTATCGGCACGGCCAACGTCAACAGCACCGGCAACTCCGAAGCCAATACCATCAAGGGCAATGTCGGCAACAACAGCATCGATGGCGCCGGCGGGGACGATACCCTGCGCGGCCGCGAAGGCGACGACACCATCGTCGGTGGCGACGGCAATGACTGGCTGGAAGGCAACGAAGGCAACGACTGGATCGAAGGCGGCGCGGGCAATGACAGCCTGTATGCCGGTTCGGGCGTCGATACCCTGCAAGGCGGCGCCGGTGACGACGAATATTTCGGCATCTCGGCCGACGACACGGTCACCGAACTCAGCGGCGGCGGCAACGACACCGTCTGGGCGACGGGCAGCTACGACCTGGGCGCCAATATCGAAAACGCCCACGTCAACGGCTCCAGCAAGGGCACGTCCGCCGACAACTTCATCTGGGACGACAGCGATACCGGCACGATCCAGGGGATGGACGGCAACGACTCGCTGTTCGGCGGCGCGGCACAGTATGGCGGCAACGGCCATGACCGTCTCGATGGCGGCGCCTACATGGAAGGCGGCTCGGGCAAGGACATCTATATCGTCTATGACGGCACCGAAGTCGTGGTCGAAACCTCGGTCCACGACCGCGACCAGGTCAAGTCCTATGTCAGCTATACGCTGGGCGCCAATGTCGAGGATCTGGCGCTGCTTAATGGTGGCAACCTCAACGGCACGGGCAATGCGCTCAACAACGAAATCTTTGGCAATGAGAGCAACAACGTCCTGATGGGCCTTGACGGTTCGGACTCGCTGAACGGCCGTGGTGGCGACGACAGCCTGGCTGGTGGCTCGCGCTGGGACACTCTAGTCGGCGGCAACGGCAACGACACGCTGGATGGCGGCACCGAAAACGACCAGATGACCGGCGGCGCCGGCAATGATCTTTACTTTGTCGATCATATCGGTGACCGCGTCCATGAGAGCGTCGGCGAAGGTATCGATACAGTGAAGTCTTCGATCGATTTCGCCCTGACGCCCAACGTTGAAAACCTGCTGCTAACGCATGGCGCGATCTCGGGCACCGGCAACGGCCTGAGCAATTCCATCGAAGGCACCAGCGGCAACAACATCCTGGCGGGTGGCCTTGGCAATGACAGCCTCTACGGCTGGGAAGGCAATGACAGCCTGGACGGCGGCGCCGACCATGACCGCCTTTCGGGCGGCAATGGGTCTGATACGCTCAAGGGCGGTTCGGGCAATGACGTGATGGGCGGCGGCGCGGGCGCCGACGACTTCATCTTCGGCAGCACGGCGACGAACGGCCACGACCATGTCGTCGACTTCGTCCATGCCGTCGATCGTCTGGTCTTCTCGGGTGCGGACTATGGCTTCGCCGCGGGCCACGGACTGCTGGCTTCGGAGTTCACCGAAGGCAGCGCGGCGGTAGGCGCGGGCGCGCAGTTCATCTGGGATGCGGCGGCCGGCAAGCTGTGGTGGGATGCGGACGGTGATGGCGCCGGCGCGGCCTTCGAGCTGGCCCTGATCAGCAATGGCGCGACCGTCACGAAGGACGATCTGTTCTTCGTGTAAAAACGACAGCCCTTACTTGCCCAAAGCGGCTTCCAATGCTTCGATGGCCACCGGCTTGACCAGGTGGACGTCGAAGCCCGCCGCCCGGGCGTCACGCAAGTCCTTGTCCTGGCCCCAGCCGGTCTGAGCGATCAGCCGGACGGCCGCGAACCGGGGTTGGGCGCGTAAGGACTGGCAGACATCATAGCCGTTCATCCCGGGCAGGCCGATGTCCAGCAGAATGGCGTCGGGGCCGAAATCTTCCGCCGTGGCGATGACGTCACGCCCGTCATGGACCATGCGGACGTCGTGGCCCAGCATCTCCAGCATCCAGCCGAGCGTCTGGGCCGAGGCGACATTGTCATCGACCACCAGCACGCGCAGAGGCCGTGCCGCAGCGGTGGTGGCGCCCTCAACCGCCGCCGCCGCGGTATGTTCCGGCGCCACCGGCAAGCGGACCGTGAAGGTGCTGCCGTGACCCAGGCCCTGGCTTTGCGCGGTCACCGTGCCGCCGTGCAGTTCCACCAGGTTCTTCACGAGGGTCAGGCCGATCCCTAAGCCGCCGTGAGAGCGCTCCATCGAGCTGTCGACCTGGTTGAACATATCGAAGACGTGCGGCAGCTTGTCGGGCGCAATGCCGATTCCGGTGTCGCGCAAGGTCACGCGCAGTTCGGCGTCGTCCGCCTCGGCCATCAGCCGGATCGCGCCGCCCGGCGGGGTATATTTGGCGGCGTTGTTGATCAGGTTGGCGAAGACCTGGGCCAGCCGCGTGAAGTCGGCGTCAAGGTGAACGTCGTGATCGGGCAGGGCGGCGACGAAGGTATGCTCCGCAGCGTCGATCATCGGCTGGGCGGTCTCGATCGCGCTCTGGATCACCTCGGCGAACAGGACGCGCTCCTGGCGCAGCTCAATCGTGCCGCGCGTGATCCGTGATATGTCGATCAGGTCGTCGACCAGCCGCACCATCTGGCGCAACTGGCGGTCCATTGTGGCGTAGGCCTGATGGCGGAGGTCAGGACGATGCTCCGAGCGCGACACGACGCTGAGCGCATTGGTCAGCGGCGCCAGCGGGTTGCGCAACTCGTGCGCCAGCGTCGCCAGGAACTCGTCCTTGCGCCGGTCGGCCTCCAGCAGCCGGGCGCGGATGTCGCTGGCAGCGGCGTTGGCGGATTCCAGCGCCTGGTTGCGGGCAAGGGTCTGCACGGCCATGGCGGCGAAATGCGTCAGTGACTGCAGGATGCGCAGGTCCTCGCCGTCGAAGCGGCGCGCGTCGTCATGGGCGACGACCCACAGCGTGCCGACAGTCACCCCGTCGCTTTGGAACGGCACCAGCAGGGCCTCGTGCGGGGGGGCATTGAGGCTTGAGACGTAGTCGTAGTAGCGCTCCATCCCTATCATCAGGATCGGCGCGTTGCGCTCCAGCACGGCGCCGCACGGGCTGAAATGGCGCGGCATGGTGCCGCCCAGGTAAGGGGCGTAATTGCCGGCCGTGGCGCGCCAGCGGAAGACGTCGTCTCGTCCATTGCCCTCAGCGATGCTGACGCCCGCCGCGCCCGCCTGGCAGAGCATGAGCGCCGTGTCCGCCAGCTTTTGCAGCACGATGTCCGGTGTCTGCGCCATGGCCTCGATCAGCGCGGTCAGGGCAGCGTTTTCGGCCTTGAAGTCGGGCGCGCGCGACGGACGGTTCAGCAGTTCGTGGGTGGCAATGATGTCGTCGAGGGTCGTCTTGCCCGACCCGCGGGCGGCGGGTACGGGAGGCGCGACGGAATCGCTGACGATCATCTGTGCGGCCTCGCGGTTAAGGTTCCAGAAGTGGCATCGTCCCCTGGTTACAAC
This sequence comes from uncultured Asticcacaulis sp., assembly GCA_965650705.1. Taxonomy (GTDB): domain Bacteria; phylum Pseudomonadota; class Alphaproteobacteria; order Caulobacterales; family Caulobacteraceae; genus Asticcacaulis. The sequence continues at coordinate 23,186 of CBFGPQ010000028.1, forward strand.
CTTAACCAAAAAGATGGGCGGCGTATATGCGATTCTTGTGCGCCGGGTTATGCCGGATCGCGGCGCAACACGCGGCAAGCATGCCGTGAGATGTCCCGTCAGCGATTGGCAAGAAAATTACGATGTATGTCAATTACGCCAAGGCGGCCGTGTGCTAAGGTCAAAGGACCAAGCGATATTTTGGCGAAAAGCGCTGACACTTTTCGTCATATCGCTCTAGGAACGGCTTAAATCCCGGGGAATGACACCATGTTCGCATTGATCCTGCGCGTCCTTCGACTAATCGTTGCCGGCGTGCGCGAAGCGTCGGAAGTTTACGTCCGCCGCACCTATAACGGCCCCTGGACGCGATGCTCCGCCGATACGCGACAGGAGCCGGGCTGCTGAAGGAGCCAAACACTTAGACAGCCGGCCTCTCAAGGGCGTCGTGGGGATGGCATTCGACCCGCATTGGACCGTGTTGGCCGGGCGCGGCAAACGCGCCCGGCTTTTGGCTTAGCGGTAAATGGTCAGCACGGCCGACGCCGTACCGCCCCGGCCATCGGAGGCCGAGAACGGAATGGTCAGCATATTCACGCCGGGTGGCATCACGAAGGTATAGGGGTTGCTTGGGCTGGTGATCGTGATCGGATCGCCGTCGGGGTCCGAGCACCTGTGCTGAAAGCTGACCGATCCCGAAGCCGTTGCGTAGGAGGGCGCATTGAGCCGGAACGACCAGTCCTGGCAGACTGGCGAATGGTTCACCTCCTGAACGCGCAGCACCAGTGCCGGGCGGTCTTTGGTTTCGGCGGCGCGGATAACCGGCGCGGCGTCGGTCAGGGGTGCGGGCGCAAGCGCTTCGGCGCTGGTGGAACCCGCAAAGGCCGTGCTTAGTGCAAGAGCAATCAGGGCTGACATTATACGCATGTATGGATCTCCCTATATTACGATCGCCTTTCCAATCGAAGGCGCGCGCAACTTATGGCGAAGTAAAAGTCCAGGTCAACCCAGAATCATTATTTATAAAAATTAATTATACTTATGATTGTTATGCGTAAATTCTTGAAAAAATCAATACAGATATGATTTTTACTGATAAATATATTAAGTTTATCGGTTTCATTATTGATGATCTGTGCTGCGCCGGCATCCGGCCGTCAGGGCGGAAGGTACTGCGATCTACTCCAGGGTGAATTAATCGCCTAACGCGTGAAAGCCAAGCGGTTTGTGCCCCGGCCGGCGCCGGGTGTTCACCGGATGGATCGATTGCCGGGAAGCGGACGCGCTCGCCGCCCAGGGTGGCGCATCCATGGCGGCTTTTTCCGGCCGGACGAGCAATGCGCCTTGATGCCTCGGGCGGTGCGTGTACAACCCGGAAACCATGCCGACACCGCAAGACAAACCACCGATGACGTCCGACCATAGCCGTGTGCAGGTGCTGGTTCTGGCCGTCGCCCAGGCGCTTTTCCAAACAGCATCCGTGCTGGTCCTGACCATAGGCTCGCTTGCCGCCGGCCAGATCACCGGACGGCCCGAACTGCTGACCGCGCCGATCGCCGCGTCGCTGCTCGGCACCGCCGCCGCCACCTTTCCCGCTTCGGCGCTGATGGCCAGGATCGGGCGGCGTTCGGGGTTTATCCTGGGCGCCATGCTCGGCGTCGTGGGCGGCCTGGTGGCAGCCGGCGGAATGTGGATGCAGTCACTTGTCATGCTATGCGCCGGCACCTTCCTGGCCGGGGCCTACCAGGGCTTCGCGCAATTCTACCGTTTCGCCGCCAGCGAAGTTGCTGACGACGCCTTCCGGCCGCGCGCCATTTCGTGGGTGCTGGCCGGCGGCATCGTCGCCGCCTTCCTGGGCCCCATGCTGGCGCGGGCGGGCAGTGCGTGGCTGGAGCCGCTCTATGCCGGCTCGTTCCTCCTGTTGTCGTGCATCTCGGTTGCCGCCGCGGGCATCCTTCTTTTTCTGCACGTACCGGCCGCGACTTCCGGTCCCGCGGAGGCGGGCAAGGCAAGGTCGTGGCTTGAAATGGTCAGTCAGCCGGTCTACCTCGTCGCCCTGTTCGGCGCGGTGACCGGGGCAGGGGTCATGATGCTGGCTATGACCGCGACGCCGATCGCCATGGCGCACCACCATCATTCGCTGGGCGAAGCGGCCAGCGTCATCCAGTTTCACATCCTGGGCATGTTCGTGCCGTCCTTCTTTACCGGCGGCCTGATCGCGCGGTTCGGCGTGCTGAAGGTCATGACAGCCGGCGTGCTCATCCTGATGGGGCATATCGCCATCAGCTTGTCCGGGGTGAGCTTTGGTTCGTTCGCGCTCGCCCTGGTCTGTCTGGGCGTCGGTTGGAACTTTCTCTATGTCGGTGGCACGACGCTGCTGACCCGCGCCTACACGCCGGCTGAGAAGAGCCGCGCCCAGGCGACGAACGATATGACCGTCTTCGCCGTTGGGTTCGTGGGCTCGCTGGCCTCAGGCGCCATGCTTCAGGCCCTGGGCTGGCAGATGATGAACCTTGTCCTGCTGCCGTGGCTGGGACTGACCCTGGTGGTCCTGGTGTGGTTCGGACTGCGAAAACAGAAAGACTGAAGGCGTGCGCGGGGTCTACGAAAGATTTCGTTGATAATCTACGAAGCTTGTCGTATGTAACGCGTCTAGATAGGTCGGAGGTGGCAGCATGGCAGTCTGGAAGTCGGGCGCGGCGTTGTTTGCCGCGGCAATTACGATACTGCATCCGGCGCTGGCCGTGGCAGCCACCTGTCCGGCGCAAGAGGCCATGACCGGCGCGTTCGCGCCACACGGCATCGACACCTCGACGATCAGCCGGACCATCCGGCCGGGCGATGACTTCTTCGCCTACATGAACCAGGGGTGGATCGACCGGACACCGATCCCCGAAGGCTACTGGGACTACGGCCAGACCAATGTGTTGATGGCCACGGTCGATGCGCGGATAAGGGGCTTGGTGACGGCCGGGGAGGGCGGCGCGCCCGGCAGCCCGGCCCGGCAGATCCGCGATGCCTATGCCGCTTTCAGGGACGCGGCCGCCATCGACCGGCGCGGGCTCGAACCGTTCCGGGTGGGGCTTGACGCCATCATGCGGGCCAGGACGGCCGAAGACCTGGCCCGCATGATGGCGGATACGTCGTCGAGCACGCTGTTCGCCATCAATGTGTTCCCGGCCGAAGGGCGCTGGCGGGTCCACCTCGACCAGCAGAACCAGAGCCAGCCAATGCTGGGTCTGGCCAACCGCGAAGCCTATGAACGCAGCGACGCCGCTTCGGCCGCCAATCGTGCTGCCTATGAAGCGCATATCGCGACCCTGCTGGCAGCGGCCGGTATCGGGGAGGCTAAGGCCCGCGCGGCGCGCGTCGTCGCGCTGGAAGGCAAAATCGCCGCCAGCCAGTGGGATTTCGAACGGCTGCGTGACCGCAAGGCCAACTATCACCCCATGACTGTCACGGAACTGACCCATTACGCGCCCGGCTTTCCGTGGCGGGCCTATCTGACGGCGCGCGGCGTCGACCACGTCACCGATATCGTGCTGGGGACCGATACGGCGGTGCAGGCCCAGGCCCGGCTGTTCGCCGCCACACCGCTGGACGACTGGCGGTCGTACCTGGCCTTTCATTGGCTGCAGAACCAGGCCGACGTCCTGCCCCAGTCGCTTCGCGACAGCAGCTGGACCTTCTATAGCCAGACCCTGGCGAACGCCAAGGTCCCGCCGCCGCGCGATGAGGTGGCGCAGCGGCTTGTCAAGGGCGCGATGGGACATCTCGTCGGGCGGCTTTACGCCGAACGCTACGTGGCGCCGGAAACCCGCACCGCCGCCACGGAGATGGTCGCCTATCTGCGTCGGGCCTTCGACGAGCGGTTGCGCCAGGCCACATGGATGGATGAGGCGACCCGCAGCGAAGCCCGCGCCAAGCTGGCCGCCATGACCCTGAAGGTCGGCTATCCCAAGGTGTGGCGCGACTATTCGGGCGTCGCGATCAGAAGCGACGATGCTGCCGGTAACCTGCGCCGCCTGCACCAGTCGGACTGGGAGGTTCAGCGCCAGCGGCTGAAGCCCGGGGCGGACGAAGAGCTGTGGTACCAGACACCGCAGACGGTCGACGCCAGCTATAGCGTGTTGATGAACGCAATCGAACTGCCGGCGGGTTACCTTCAGCCGCCCTATTTCGACGCCGCTGCCGATCCGGCGGTTAATTTCGGCGCCATCGGCGCGATCATCGGCCACGAAATGGGGCACGGCTTCGATGACCAGGGCATCATCTATGACAGCCGGGGACGGCTGCGCGGCTGGTGGTCGGATGCGGCGCTGAAGACCTTTCACGATCGCGCCCAGGCCGTGGTTGATCAGTACGACGCCTTCAGCCCCTATGCCGGCGTCCACGTCAACGGTCGCCAGACCATTGGGGAGAACATCGCCGACCTGTCGGGCGTGTCGCTGAGCTACCGCGCGTGGCAGATGTATGTGGCCGACCACCCGTGCGCGGCTGCGTCGCGCGACGGCCTTCGCGGCGACCAGCGCTTCTTCCTGGCCTGGGCGCAGGCATGGCGCTACAACGCTCCGGAAAGCGCCATTCGTCACGTGATCAAATACAGCTATCACGCGCCGACGCCCTATCGCGTCAACGGTGTGATGCGCAATCTCGACGCCTGGTACGCCGCGTTTGACGTCAAGCCCAGCGACGCCCTTTATCTGCCGCCGGAACAGCGCGTGCGCATCTGGTAGGCCTTTCCTCCTCCCGCGATATCTGCTAGCCCTCCGTAATCGATTACAAGGCGCGGCGCGACACGACCGCACACGATGAGGAGGATGCGATGAAGGGATTTGTCGTTGCCGTGGCCGCGTTCATGCTGCCGGGCCTGGTGCAGGCGGGGCCGGTCGTGACGACCGCCTCAGGCAAGGTCGAAGGCGCGGCTTCAGGGGGCGTCGAGGTGTTCAAGGGCATTCCGTTCGCCGCGCCGCCGGTCGGGACCTTGCGCTGGCGCGCGCCGCAACCGGCCGCAAATTGGAAAGGCGCGCGGCCTGCCACAGCGTTCGGCCCCGACTGCATGCAGGAGCCGTTTCCGCGCGACGACGCGCCGCTGACGACCACGCCGTCGGAGGACTGCCTCTATGTCAATGTCTGGCGTCCGGTGGGATCACAGGGCAAAAAGCTGCCGGTCATGGTGTGGATCTACGGCGGCGGCTTCGTCAATGGCGGCAGCTCGCCCGATATCTACGACGGCTCGGCATTTGCGAAGGGCGGCGTCATCTATGTCAGCTTCAACTACCGCCTTGGCCGCTTCGGCTTTTTCGGCCATCCGGCGCTGACGGCGGAAAACGCCGACAAGGGGCTGCTTGGCAATTACGGCTATATGGACCAGGTCGCGGCGCTGAAATGGGTGCGCGCCAACATCGCGGCCTTTGGCGGCGATCCGGACCAGGTGACCATCTTCGGTGAATCGGCCGGCGGATCGTCGGTCCATTTCCTGCTGCGGTCACCGGAGGCGCAAGGCCTTTTCCACCGCGCTATCGTCCAGTCGGGCGGCGGCCGGGGGGCGGCGAAGGGACCGCGTCTGCTCAGCGAGGACCGCCCCGACGTGCCGTCGTCGGAGACGCTGGGCGTGCGCTTTGCTGCGCGCATGGGCGTCAACAGTTCGGGACCGGAGGCGGCTCAAGCCCTGCGCGACTTGCCAGCAGAGAAGGTCACCGACGGCTTGAATCTCGCCAACCGGTCGGATGACGCAGGCGGGCCGATGATCGACGGGCGGCTGGTGGCTGAGGAGCCGGGTGTGACCTACCTGGCCGGGCGTCAGGCGAAGGTGCCGCTGATGATCGGGGCCAACAGCGCCGACAGCGGCGACGCCGGCGCCAAATCGAAGGAGGAGCTGTTCGCGCAGTTCGGCGAACGCGCGGCCGAGGCGCGTGCCGCCTATGATCCGGACGGCACCAAGGACCTCAGGCGTCTTAATGCCGAGGTCGGCATGGACCGCGGCCATATCGAGCCCGCGCGTTTCGTGGCGGCGAACTGGGCCGCGCAGGGCCTGAGCGCGTATCACTATCGCTTTTCGTGGACGGCGACGCCGCGCCGTGCGACCTCGCCCTTTGGCGCGCCGCACGCGACGGAAATCCCGTTCGTCATGGATACGGTGTCGGCGCGATATGCCGATGCGACGGCTGAGGACCAGGCTGTGGCGAAGATCACGCACGCCTACTGGCTGAACTTCGCCAAGACCGGTGATCCGAACGGGCAGGGCGCCGATGGCAAGCCCTTGCCGGTCTGGCCGGTCTATGATTCCAACAGCGATCAGTTGATGGATATCTCGGCCGAGGGAAGGGCAGAGCCGCAGGCTGACCCGTGGAGGGCACGGCTGGAGGTCACAGCGGCGGTCGCCAAGGCGCCGCAGAAATAGAGGGCGCTGCACAAGCCCCTCACCCGATCGCCTTCGCTAAAGCTAGAGCGATATGCCAAAAAGTGTGCAGCGGTTTTTGGCATAATGTCGCGTCAAAACAAAAACCTAGAGCATGATGGCGGTTCGACCTAAACGCATCATG
>CBFGPQ010000029.1:0-29577 GCA_965650705.1 uncultured Asticcacaulis sp.
GGCGTTTCAGCCAGTACATAACAGCCGGATCGTCACGGACGTCGATCTTCTTGTTTTGTTCGGCCACCGAGATGATGTGAAGTCTCGCGTTGGCGTCGAGAAACGGCAGGAGATTATGAATTGTACGCGTGGCTTGCACGCTGCGGTCCCACGCTACGGCAACATCCTGGTCGAAAAGCAGTCCGGGATTGGTGCCGTCACCATAGGACTTGACCATAAGAACAGGCCTTCCGGAGCGCATGAGTGTACCCATAAAGGCATCCGGCGCCGCTTCTTTCTTCGCCGGCGTTTTGGAGCATATGACAATATCGCTCGTGCGCGCGACACGCGGAACGACCTTTTCGACATATCCCGTCAGGGCTTCGTAACCGACGCCCATTTCGTGAAACTCTCTCGAATTCAGATGTCCTCGCCACAGATTCGCGCCAAATTTTTGCGCACGCAGTCTCACAATCCACGCGATTTGCTCGGACACATGGCTATGCGATTCCATTAGGTTCGCTTCTTGTGCGGAATTCAGTTCGAGATAAGGATCAATCGGCTCTGTGACATGCAGAACATGCACGAATGCCTTGTGTCGAATACATAAAGCCAAGGCGAAATCGAGTGCTGGAGCTTGCGATTCGTCTCCGTCAAAGAGGCAAAGTATTGATTTCAGTCCGGTCACAGGTTCACCTCGTTGCAAAGCCTTCGAAAGTGGCTCCGTTAGACTTCCGTGGTTGCAGCAAAAAGCCGGGACCTAGCCGCCGAGTTGCGCCAGGTGAAGCAAGTCGCCGGGCAAATTCTCATGAAGACGGTGGCCCGCGGCCTTTCCTGACAGCGCCTGTGCAATACGGCGCGTAAGAGGCTCTTTGTCCTCAGCGCGCTGAAGGAGATCGCGCAGGTCACAGCCGCCCTCCCCAAAAAGGCAAAGTCTCAGCTTGCCTCTTGCGGTGACGCGCAGCCGATTACAACCATCGCAGAATCCAGCCGCATAAGGCGCGATCAGTCCGATACGACCGGCATAGTCCGAATGGGCATATTCGACTGCCGGACCTCCGTCTTTGTCTTTGTCCTGTGGCGCCCAGCCGCGCTCTTCCAGCCAGTCCGTGACAATGCTACCCTTTACGTAATTCGCTGCGAAATACTCGGCGTTATCACCTGTCCGCATCAACTCGATAAACCGGACCGCGACCGGCCTTTCGCGAACAAATTCTGCCCACGCGTCGAAGCCCGTGTCGGCAGTGCTTCTGAGAAGGACGGCGTTCATCTTCACCGAAGCGAAGTCGAGGCCAAGTGCCGTATCGATTCCCGCCATGACGGCCGGTAACTTGTCGTGACCGGTAATAGCTTGGAAGGTCTCCCGGTCCAGAGAGTCCACGCTGACGTTGAGGTGGCTCAGGCCGGCATTCCGCCACCGGTTCACGCGTTGGTCAAGGTTCCAGCCATTCGTCGTCATGGCAATCTTTTTGACTCCATCGACCGCCGCGAGATTTGCGATGATATCGATTAGGTCAGAGCGAACGCTAGGTTCTCCTCCGGTTAGCCGAAACTTGGTGACACCGACACCAGTGAAGGCAGACGCCAGGTTGGCGATTTCTGACGGAGTGAGAAAGCTAAGAGGGCCAGTTTTCTTCCATCCATCGGGCAGGCAGTAGGTACAGCGAAAATTGCACACTTCGGTGACGGACAAACGAACGTAGGAGAAGCGCCGGCCAAACCCATCGGCAAGGTTGTGAGCCTCGAAGGCCATCAGAACATCCTCAAAAGCGGAAAGCCGCGTCTTCCTCGCCACTGTGACCGGCAGGTCGGACGATTGCCCGTGTCCTGCTGCCACGGGTGGCTCACCATGACGGTATAGGATGAAACGACAGGAGTTCTATTGACGTGTCCGCGATGGCCACTTGAGCTTTATCAAGCGGAGACACCAGTGATGGCGTCGAAGCAGATTGGCCTTCACGCAGCGCGGCATACTGAGGACTGGCAATAACGCATAAGCAAACCAAACTGAGCCTTCGTTCGAAGGCACTCATATGTCTCTCCCGTGTCAAATCGCCTCGCCGATCGAATGCCTTTCCAAAGTTGATGATTGTCAAATGTTTAGCAGGCCGCTGCGCTATCCTGGATTGATGCAACTATGTGCAGCGCCCCCTGACAAAGTGGAGGCCTGCATAAGCTGCCTTGACTCGCAAGGGAGGAGATCGAATCATGAAGACGCAGGTGAACTCCGATATTGAACATGTATTGCTCGACTGTGCTGTCGTCGGGCGCTCGCAACTATCAGATGGCAAGCAACTTATAAACCTCTTGGCTCTGAACAAGATACCACCCACTATTGTTTACTCGCTTGAGTTCGAACAGGTGGAAGGTGAATTCTACAGCAAGCGGGACGTTCTGGCACGACCCATCGACTACTCGAAGTGGCCCCCCCGGGTTCAAGAAGCGTTCAATCATGAACGGCTGCGATTCACTGGCGATCTGTGCACGATGACTGAAAAAGCGCTTCTTCGTCACCGTGGCATCGCGGGCAAGACAATTTTGAACATTTGTTCGGTCCTGAGCGAGTGCGGCTTGCGGCTCGGGATGAAACTGCCTTGGTGGGAGGATTTTCGCAGATCACTGCCCGACGCGACCTGAAACAGGGCTCCCGCATCCCCCTGCATTTGCCGAGTCATTGATCGCGAGGCGTCCTCTGGCCCTTTCATGCACCCGACAGCGCAGCCGTTAGCGCATGATATTGATCAAGCGTGTGGACGGCAAAAATGGCGCGAACGCTTGATCCGTGACCAAGGATATCGGTCCGGTTGATAGTAACAATAGTCGCGAAACGCTCTCACTGTTGGTACCCGAGATGAACATCACTTCGGCATTCATTCATGAACTTGTCGACACGCGGCCCGGAGCAATCGCCATCCTGCGGGAATACGGGATCGATCACCATCGATCCGGGAACCTTACCCTTTGGCAAGCCGCGACAGCTGGTAAGTTGAACCTGGACGAACTGACAGCGCAACTGTCCGAAATGCCTTTAGACCCTCAGAAGGCTCCAACAGACCGGCGTGGACTGATAGAGTACATCCAAGAACGCTATCATCGCGTCCATCTGAATCATCTGCATACCGCGCTACATCTGGCGCGCTCGGTAGAAACGGCTTTCGCGGACCACCCGGAAGCCCCTCACGGAATGGCCGCACACTTGACCACGCTGGTGGAACTTGCCGAAGAGCATCAACAGAAGGAACAAGACACCGTTTTTCCCGCAATTCTCTTCAGTCCGCGGCATAATCTTCGCTTCCCGGTCCTGCGGGCAATCACCGAACATGAAGAGCTTTGTGACGAACTCGATTCAATTGCCCGGCTGACCGGCAATTTTACCGCGCCGCCGAAGGCACCGAAATCCTGGAGGACGCTCTACAGCCTATGCCAGGTGATCGACCGCGAAATGCGGTTTCACATGCATCTCGAGAATACCGTGCTCTACAGCCGATACATGAAGTCCAGGAGTGCGGCATGATCGACGTTCTGTTTTTTGGCCGTATGGCGGACATCATGCGCCAACGCAGGCTTCGTCAAGATTTGGCCCGCGATTGTCAAACCCTGTACAGGCTGCGCGATTCACTGTTCGAAGCGCCATTGGCTCTCGGCCAGGTTCAATCCGACGCGATACACATGAGCCTCAATCAAGTCACGACGCGGGAGGACGTTGTCTTGTCCGAGGGGGACGAGATCGCATTTTTTTCGGTGTTTTCCGGCGGATGAACCCAAGCACGATTTCCACGTCGCTTGTGTCTGAACCGTTCGACCCGATCGACGCCGCACAGCAGTTTCATCGCGAATGGGGGCGCGCCGGGGCGATTGTGACTTTTACCGGTTCAGTCCGCCCGGACTTCAAAGGGCAGAAGGTCGACTATCTTTTCCTGGATTGGTATCCGGGCATGACGCAAGCATCCATTGACAACATCGCTCAGACCGCGCGCGAAACGTTCGATGTTCTCGCTGTTTCGGCCATCCATCGCTGCGGAAAGATTCCAGCCGGCGAGGCAATTGTCTTCGTCGGGGCAGTAAGCGTGCACAGACGTGCCGCCTTCGAGGCGGCCGACTTCATGATGGATCAGCTCAAGTCGAATGCAGCGCTGTGGAAACGTGAATGCGGACCGCACCTGAATCAGTGGGTCGAACCGACACCGAAGGATGCTTTAGATATGCAACGCTGGAGTATACGCAGATGAATGCCGGCGACCTTACCCACCTCGATTCCAAGGGCCGCGCCCAGATGGTGGATGTTTCGGAAAAGGCGATCACCAGCCGAACGGCAGTCGCGCGGGGCCGCCTCGTTTGTTCATCGAAGACCCTCGATCTGGTTCGTCACAACCGCACTCCGAAGGGATCGGTCATATCGACGGCCGAGCTCGCCGGCATAATGGCGGCCAAGCAAACCTCCACCCTGATACCTCTTTGCCATCCGATTGCGCTGACCAAGGTAACAGTGGAAATCAGCCTCGATCCCAGTCTTCCAGGCTTTGACATCCTGGCGGAAGCAAAGACGAATGGACAAACAGGCGTAGAGATGGAAGCCTTGACTGCCGCAAGCATTGCCGCCCTCACCCTGTTCGATATGCTGAAGGCGGTCGACAAACATATGAAGATTGACGGTTTGGCGGTCGTCATGAAATCCGGCGGGGGTTCCGGACTGTCCTACCTGACAGCGGTCCAGCAATGTGACTGACAGACGACGGAGCTACCATCACAGGCTTGTCTGCATCGGGATCGTCCCATCGTGATCGCGCAAGAAGTCATGGCGGTCATCCTGGCCGGAGGTGCTGGACTCAGAATCGGGGGGAACAAACCCTTCTACGCCTTCAACGGTCGCCCGTTGATCGAATGGGTGGTTGACGCGCTCGGCCCCCAGGCGTCCCGGCTTCTCGTAAATGCCGGACCGCAAAACGCCACCCTGGCCGGCGCACTGGCGCAACTGGGTATCGGTCTGTGCTTCGATACACCGCGATTTGAAGGGCTTGGCCCACTTAGTGGCGTCCATGCCGCGATTTTGACGGCGCAAGATCAGTGCCTGGACGTTGTCATAACCGCCCCCTGCGATATGCCGAACCTTCCCTCAAACATGATTGGGACCTTGTTGGACAGCCACGGACAAGACGTAGACGTGACCTATTTTCACGGCGCGCGAGACTATCCGCTCTGCGCTGCCTGGAGTATCGCTCTGCGACCGGCTTTGGAGGCAGCGCTGGAGACATCGCGCGAGAGCGGCGGTTTATCGGTCATGCAGTTTCTGGCTGACCGCCGAACGCGCAGGATTCAGATCGATGACGATAGTGCATTCGTCAATCTGAATGCACCGGTCAAAGTCGCTCAAGCGGGATGACCGGAACACATTCACCGATATCGGCGCAGAGGGCATTCGCTGGCCTCTTGATCAGGACGTCCGCCTGCGCAAAACTACGGATCAGTGCGGAGTCCTGATCGGCAAATGGGTACACGACCTTACTTCCCTGGAGGCTGCATGCAAGGCGGGCTCGGAGATATGCCTCGCGCGGCCCATTGGCCGGCAATCTGGAACCCAATGGCAGACATGACGTGGCGTCGGGCGCCTGCCCTAGCGCTGCCCTGATGAACGGTTTCAGGAGCAGCTGAGCTATTGTCAGGCACGACCCTGGATTACCGGGCAATCCCAGAACGAGACGGCCGTCCTGCAATCGTCCAAAAGATGAAGGTTTACCAGGCCGTACATTGACTTTGTCAAACAATGCCCGAAAACCAAGGCGGCTAAGCGCGGGTTTCACCAGATCGTAATCGCCGACGGAGGCGCCGCCTACCGTCACGACGAGATCTGCATCAATAGATGCTACTCGACCGATCAAGCCTTCCGCGTCGTCAAGTCCAATCCCGTGAAACCTGGCTTTTCCTCCCCACTGCGTGACAAGGCTACAAAGGGCGACAGAGTTCGACTCGAAAATCTGATCTGGCCCCGCTTCTCCGCCTGGGGAGACGAGCTCATTCCCCGTTGTCAGGATCGCAATCTTTGGTCGCTTTGCGACCAATAGCGAACTGCGGCCTGCCGCAGCAGCAAGCGAAAGCCGCCAAGCGTCCAGTCGCTCACCCGCGGTGATGAGAATGTCCCCCTGGCGGAAGTCATGCCCCTGTGACCGGATATGCGGTTTGTCGGTACTGGCATACTTTGCAAACCTTATCCCGCCGTCAGCTACGATTGCATTTTCCTGCAGAACCACTGCGGTCGCCGCTTCGGGCACCGGCGCCCCGGTAAAAATACGGACGGCTTCACCCTTTGCTAGTACGCCCCGAAAGCGAGCGCCCGCCTGGCTCTCGCCAACGGCAACAAACGAATCTTCCCAGCCGGTCGGCGCGTCCGGTTTGATAATCGCGTATCCGTCCATTGCCGACGAGGCGAAAGGTGGCTGGTCACGGCGCGCCTCTATATCTTCAGCGGCAACGCGTCCGAAGGCGTGTCGAAGACTTCTGGATATCCGGCTCACAGCAGGTGCGTGGGAAACGACGATCTCGATTGCATCGCTTATTGTGATCGGTGTCATGATTACGTACCTCGCTGGGCCACCGAGCCTTAAGGGAGGGCTCAACTTTCAGTCCCGTTTCTTGCTCGACTTTTTCGGCTTCGAAATTCCAGCTCCGAGATCGCGAAGAAGTCCGTCGCGGGGCGACCAGATAACGCCCTGAAGTCGGATGCGTCCGGTTATGAGAAGCGGTCTGACCAACGCATTTTCCTGCAGGTTTCGGATCTGCGTGCGGACATTCAACTCACATAAGCTCTGAATTTGGGCGTCTTCGCTTACAATCTCTTCAAACTGGCGACGGTGCTCGTCGAAAATGGCCCGGATAGGGCCCGACCAGCAACTCGAGAGGCTCGGCGGTTCATTCTGAATAGCGCTTTTGAGGCAGGCGCAGCGGTAATGACCGCAGACGACGATCTCGTTGATCTTCACGCTGTGAAGCGCATACTCGATCGTGGCCATGAGTCCAAAATCATGCGGCGATATCTGGTTGCCAAGGTTTCGATAAACAAGGCAGCCGTCCTCCTCGAAAGCGCCAGTCTCAAGGGTGGCAGACGCGTTGTCACTGCAACCGATCCACAGAAGTTTGGTTTCAATGGATGCGCGCCGCCGGAAGAACTCCGGGTCGCGGCGCGTCCGATCAACGACCCAATTCAAATTGCGAGAGATGACGGGGTCATTCATCGGCCGCACATGCTTTTGCCACGGCGCGCCGCCAGACGTTCGCTAAGCGATTGGAGATCCTCAGGCTTGAGCCTCAGTCGCGCAATCGGAATAACGATGGCATTCTCCAAGGCGACGTGCCGGCGTTCCAGGCCGACGAATTCCGTAAGCAAGGCCCGCAGGTTAGCGTCGAATGAGGGTGGCCTTCGTTGTGCTTTCGCGCCTTCCAACCCGGCGAGGATATTGCTCACGCGATCCTGATCGGCGCGATGATCGGACGCCAGAATGCCCAAAATCCGTTCGACATCGTCTTCCGGCTGCGCCCGCCGGCGCAAGAGTGGGAACAAATCTTCCTCTTCGTCAAGGACATGAAGCGGTAATTCGTCCCGCAGAAAATCGATGACGAGCGTCAGGCGTTCCTCGTCGTAAATACCATTACGCGCCAGTCCTTCGATAATCTTGCAGAGCTGCCTGTGCCGATAGTGTTCGGCAAACAACCAGTTGAGCGGCTCACTGATGAGGGCTTCCGGAATGCTCTCAATGTCAAGTTCCGGCTCGAAATCCGGCATATGTGTCATATCGATTCCTCAGTAGCTGTAGTCGAGATTCACCCAAAGCTTCGCCCGGTCCGTCATGGCCGGCAGACGGCCGTCAAACACAGCCATCTTCGTGCCAAGGCTCCATCGTTTGTCGAGCGTCACCACTACGCCCGCGTCCCATTCCTCACCGTACCGCGCGCCGCCGCTCGCCGCGCGGAAGTCGTGATAGACGGCGGTGAGCTTGACGGATTTGATGCGGCCGCCGGGCGACAGGGTCCAGCCAACACCAGCATAGGTGTCGTCGATGCCGTTTGCGGGCGTGGTCAGAAAGACGTCGGCCCAGCCCTGGAAGGCATGTAGCGTGGCAAGCGGCGTCTGGAAAGCGACGCCATTGTCGCTGCCGAGGCGTTCAAAAGACAGCGAAGCCGACAGTGGACCACGGGTCAGGCCAGCGCTCACCGCAGCGTAATCGGCGGTGAACCGTGCAGGATTTCTGCCATTGTCGCTCTGGCGCGCCCATTCGGCGGCATAGGTCCAGGCAAGCTTTTCCGAGGCCTTGCCACCACCTGTCAGGCGTGCCCCATAGGTCGCGGTCGACGCGGCGGACGCTGTGTCGAAATCGAGCACGTAGTCGTAGACGCTGAGCGCGCCCGCGGGCGTCTTTACAGCGGCGTTGAAAATGTGGACATCGCCTTCCCATTGCCCCTGCGGGCTTTTGTGACCGAAAACGCGATTGACCTGGCCTGCCCAGGCATAGGTCAGGGTAACGCCCGGGAGAGCGGTCGTCACAGCCTTGACGCCGTCAAAAGTCTGTTCGGTCTGACGAAACCCGACATCGCCGACAAAGCGGGCATTGTCCAGGATGATGGTCTGGCGGCCGGCAGTGATCTCGGTCTTCGCTAGACCGTCATAGGTTATGTTAAGCCGGCTGAGTTCGCTCGTTTCCGGGTCGGCGACGACGGGATAGGCCGTCTTGCCATTGAGCGTGCTGTTATAGCTTTCGTTCAGCGCATAGGTGGCTTCCCCAGCAACGTGGAAGCGGAATGCGCCCCATTGTGGTGACTGCCAGCCCAGTTGGAGACGAGTGGTTAAGGCCTCAGCATCACGGGCGAAACCGTCTTGGTCAACGATCTCAGAGCGAAGACGATTGTTAAGGATCAGCTTGCCGTTGTCACCGGCCAGAGCGGGTGCGGAGACGGCCAGAAACCCGGCGATGACGGCAATTGCGGCGGTGGGTTTTAGCATGACCTTAGGACTTCCGGATGAGGGTGAATTTGCGCTTCGGTGGAGTCAGGCGGGATTTGAGGATGCAGGCGACGCTCGCCAGCATCGGGTCCTGAGCGCCCTGGGCCGCCGAGACCAGCTGGGTGAAGGATTCGTCATTGGCGTGATCGAGAAAATGACGTACTTCGGTCCGCACCAGATCGGCCACGGCAATTCCCTGCGCCTGCGCCGTAGCGGCGACACGCTCCGCCAAGGCCGGATCCGCAGCGATCAGCCAGGGCGCTATCCGTTCGGCCAAGCGCGCGTCATCTATCAGTCCGCCGAGCGAAAGGCTGGGGGTCTCGACCTTGCCCGTGTCTCCGAGCCGCAGGGTGATACCCCGCCCGCGAGCTTCCGCGACCAGCTGCTCCACATAGCGCGCCGATTCCGCCACCCAGGCGCGACTTTCCAGATGCATCCGGATACGGTCGCGCACAGCCTCAAACGGCAGTCTTTGACGCGGAACACGGCGGTCGAGACGCAGGATGTGCCAGCCGAAGCGCGATTGCACGGGCTCGGGATAGATGGCGCCCTGCGGCATATTGAGCAGAACCTCCTCGACTTCCGCGATCAGGTCTCCGGCCTGCATCTGTCCCAGGGAGCCGCCGACCTGACCCGACGGGCATTGCGACAGGGACCTGGCCAGGCCGGCGAACCCGGACGGATCGGTCACCAGCTGCGCAATCAGGTCCCCAGCGATGTCGCGCGCCGAGTCGAGCAGCAGGATGTGCGACGCTTCGTAAAGCTCAGGCGTCAGGAAACTGTCCTGACGGGTATCGTAGAAGCGGCGGCACTCCTCTTCTGAAGGCGCGCGCGGCGTCAGTTCCGACGCGAAGACCTGACGGATCAGCGCCTCCTCGCCGGTTTCCAACCGCCCGGCCTCATCCGTTTCCGGCTCCGGCTCAAGGCGCAGTTCGCGCGCCCGGTCGAGCAGCAGTGCCTTGATGGCAAGGGCATGGGCAGCGGCGGCATGTGCTTCCGCGGAGGTCGTCGCCGGATGGTTGGGCATTTCGTCCCGGATCAGCTGCTCGGGGATTTCGACACCGTCGATCACAACATGGGTCATGACATTACTTCCTACGGATTTGGGCGACGTCGCGGCGGGTGCGGACCAGTTGCCAGCCGCGACGATTGAGATACCAGACCGGCGCCGAGAGCATGTGGACCAGACGGGTGAAGGGGAAGACCAGCAGGATGGTCATGCCCAGGATAAGGTGCGCTTTGAATATCCAGTGCACCTCGGCGACATGGGCGGCAGCGCCCAGATTGAAGCTGAAGATGCCTTGGGCCCAGTTCATGAACTTGACCATCTCATGGCCGTCCATGTGGCCGGCTGACAAGGGAATGGTCGCCAGGCCAAGGCACAGTTGCGCTGTCAGGACTAAGAGAATGGCTGTGTCGCCGAAGCTCGACGTCTTGCGGATGCGGGCGTCGAACAGGCGGCGGTGCAGCAGCAGAAGCGCGCCGGCAAGCGCGAACGTTCCGGCAATGCCGCCGGCCACCATGGCAAGAAGCTGCTTTGCGCCGTGAGGTACGCCCAAGGCGTCAAAGACGGCGATAGGGGTCAGAAGGCCCACCAGGTGACCGCCAAAAATGATAAGAACACCGAGATGAAACAGAACCGAGCCGGCGATCAGCTGCTTGCGGCGCAGAAGCTGCGATGAGCCGGTGCGCCAGGTGTACTGCTCGCGGTCGAATCGCAGGATAGAGCCGATGACTAGCACCGAAAGGGCGATGTAGGGATAGACCCCGAACAGAAGGCTGTTGATCGCTTCCATTATCGTACTCCTCCGGCAGCAGCGCGGCGCGGTGCTGGCGTGCCGGTCTGGATTCCAGTCTTCATGGCGGCGACGAGCGCCTCGGCCTTCGGACATCCGGCTTCACCCGGTCCGAAGGTGACGGCCGTTTCCGCCCATTGCTTGTCCAGCGCTTCCAGATCGTCCGGGTCTTCCTCGGGCTCGGCCAGAAGCGCGGCGACCACCTTGGCCTCGGCACGGACGCCGGCCAAAGCGACCAGGGCGTCGAAAACGGCGCGATAATGGCTGTCGCGTTTCTTCAGGCGTTCAACTATGGCCTCGAAGACATGAACGGCCTCGGCCAGGAAGGAGGCGGCTTCGGGCTGCGGCAGGGTGGACAGGAATTCGAGGAAGACCGGCAGGTAGTCCGGAAGTTCCTTCGCTTCGAGCTCCAGGCCGCGGCTGCGATAAAGTTCGATGAGCGCCACCATGGCCTGTCCGCGCTCGCGGCTTTCGCCGTGCACATGCTCGTACAGGTTCAGCGACAGTGACCGCGTGCGATCGAACAGGTCGATATAGCGCGCCTGCGCTTCGTAAAGGTCCGCTGCCGCAATGTCTCCGGCAAGGCCTGCGATGGCATTCACCAGAGAAGCGGGAACAAGTTCCTCGTCCCTGACGATGGTGACAATGTCGCCGGCCAGGTCTTGGGTCTCGGCGGTGGGATAGGCCAGCAACCGCGCAAGCCCTTGATAGGTTACAGCCATAACTACGCCTCCTTCGCCGTCGGGACGGCGGCCGGCTTCTTGATCTTGCCGAACAGTCCGAATTCGGTCTGACCGCCGGAGCAGCCGTTGCCGAAGGTGAATCCGCACGACCCGCGCAGGTCGTAAGCGTCTTCGGCCGCTTCGCGGTGTGTCGTCGGAATGACGAAACGGTCCTCGTAATTGGCCAGCGCCATGATCTTGTACATATCTTCGACCTGGGCGACGGACAGACCGACCTTTTCGACCATCGGGGCGTCGATGCGGCCCTCGATTGTCTTGGCGCGCATGTACATCCGCATGGTCATCATGCGTTGCAGTGCCTCGATGACAGGTTCCTCGACGCCGGCGGTCAGCAGGTTGGCGAGGTACTTGGCCGGGATGCGCAGCGAACTGACATCGGGCATCTCCCCGTCCATCTCCAGCGCGCCGGCCGAAGCCGCCGACTGAATGGGTGACAACGGCGGCACGTACCACACCATGGGAAGCGTGCGGTATTCAGGATGAAGCGGGAATGCGATCTTCCAGTCCATGGCCATCTTGTAGACGGGGCTGTTTCGCGCCGCTTCAAGCCAGGCCTCCGGAATGCCGTCGATGCGAGCCTGCTTTATGACGGCCGGATCGTGCGGGTTCAAAAAGACGTCCAACTGAGCCTGATAAAGGTCCTTATCGTCCACGGAGGCGGCTGCCTCGATGCGGTCAGCGTCGTAAAGCAGTACGCCAAGATAGCGGATGCGGCCGACGCAGGTTTCCGAGCACACGGTCGGCAGGCCGACCTCGATGCGCGGGAAGCAGAAGGTGCACTTTTCGGATTTTCCGGAATTCCAGTTGTAATAGATTTTCTTGTACGGACAGGCCGAGACGCACATCCGCCAGCCGCGGCACTTGTCCTGGTCGATCAGGACGATGCCATCCTCCTCGCGCTTGTAGATCGCGCCCGATGGACAGGCGGCGACACAGGTGGGGTTCAGGCAGTGCTCGCACAGGCGAGGAAGATACATCATGAAGGTGTTCTCGTACTCGCCGTACATTGCCTTCTCGACGTCCTCGAAATTGTAGTCCTTCGAACGCTTCGAGAATTCGCCACCGAGAATCTCTTCCCAGTTCGGGCCCCATTCGATCTTTTCCATGCGTTGGCCGGTGATCTTGGAGCGCGGCCGGGCCGTCGGAAACGCCTTCATTTCCGGCGCCGTCTGCAGGTGGCCGTAATCGAAATCGAACGGTTCGTAATAGTCGTCGATTTCAGGCAGGTCCGGATTGGCGAAAATCTTGGACAGAATCCGCCATTTGGCGCCCATGCGCGGCTCGATCTTGCCATTGGGCTTTCGGACCCAGCCGCCATTCCAGCGCTTCTGGTTTTCCCAGTCCTTGGGGTAGCCGACGCCAGGCTTGGTCTCTACATTGTTGAACCAGGCATATTCGACGCCTTCCCGGTTGGTCCACACATTCTTGCAGGTGACCGAGCAGGTGTGGCAGCCGATGCACTTGTCGAGGTTCAGCACCATTCCTATCTGTGCGCGGATTTTCATTGGCCTGCCTCCTTCTTCGACAGGCGCTTCTCAAGCCAGTCCACTTTTTTCATCTTGCGCACGACGACACATTCATCACGGTTCGCCCCGACCGTTCCGTAATAGTTGAAACCATAGGCGAGCTGGGCGTAGCCGCCGATCATGTGGGTAGGCTTGGGGATGGTGCGGGTGCAGGAATTGTGAATGCCGCCGCGCTGGCCGGTGACTTCGGAGCCCGGCGTGTTCACGATCTTTTCCTGTGCGTGGTACATGAAGATCGTGCCTTCACGCATCCGCTGGGAGACGACCGCGCGGGCGGTCAGTGCCCCGTTGGCATTGAATACCTCAACCCAGTCATTGTCCTCGATGCCGGCCGCCTTCGCGTCGGTTTCGGAAATCCAGACGACCGGGCCGCCGCGGTTCAGCGTCAGCATCAGCAGGTTGTCCGAATAGGTCGAGTGGATGCCCCACTTCTGGTGCGGCGTGATAAAGTTGAGAACGATCTCGGTCTCGCCGTTGCCCTTCTTGTCCTTGATCCAGGTCGTCTTCATGTCGACCGGCGGCTTGTAGACACATAGGCCCTCGCCGAAGGCGCGCATCCACAGGTGATCCTGATAAAGCTGCTGACGGCCGGTGAGCGTCCGCCACGGGATCAGTTCGTGGACGTTGGTGTAGCCGGCGTTATAGCAGACATGCTCGCTTTCGATGCCCGACCAAGTGGGCGACGAAATGATCTTGCGCGGCTGGGCGACGATGTCGCGGAA
Organism: uncultured Asticcacaulis sp.; assembly: GCA_965650705.1. GTDB lineage: Bacteria > Pseudomonadota > Alphaproteobacteria > Caulobacterales > Caulobacteraceae > Asticcacaulis. The sequence continues at coordinate 13,756 of CBFGPQ010000029.1, forward strand.
GCGGATTTTCTCGTCTTCCTTGGGCAGGGCTAGGTGAGCGTGCTCCCGCCCGGTCTGCTTTTCAAGCGCTCGCCACGACTTGACGGCGACCTCGCCATTGGTTTCAGGCGCCAGCATCATGATCGCCTCGGCGGCATCGATATCGCTTTCGATGCGGGCCAAGCCCTGGCTGACGCCCTCTTCCGTCACGCGGCCATTGAGGTCCTTGAGCGCATGAACCTCATGCTCAGTGTTCCAGCTGATGCCCTTGCCACCGTTGCCGGTCTTTTCGAGCAGCGGGCCAAGCGAGGTGAAGCGCTTGTAGAGATTGGGATAGTCGCGCTCGACAACCGTCACCTGCGGCATCGTTTTGCCGGGGACGGGCTCGCATTCGCCCTTGTACCAGTCCTTGACATCGAAGGCCTGAGCCAGTTCACCGGCGCTGTCGTGCTGGATCGGCGTCAGGACGACGTCCTTTTCGACACCCAGCACTTCCGGGGCCACCTGCGAGAAGGTTTTTGCGATACCCTTGAAAATCGCCCAATCCGACCGCGCTTCCCAGGCAGGATCGACGGCGGCGGTCAAGGGGTGGATGAAGGGATGCATGTCCGAGGTATTCAGGTCATGCTTCTCGTACCAGGTGGCCGTCGGCAGGACGATGTCGGAATAGACGGCCGTGGTCGACATGCGGAAGTCGAGCGTGACCAACAGGTCGAGCTTGCCCTCCGGCGCTTTGTCGTGCCAGGCGACGTCGACCGGCTTTTGCTTGCCGTCTTCACCCAGATCCTTACCCTGTACGCCATGGCTGGCGCCGAGCAGGTGCTTGAGGAAGTATTCGTGGCCCTTGCCGGAAGAACCCAGCAGGTTGGAACGCCAGACGAACATGTTGCGCGGCCAGTTGACCGGTTTGTCCGGATCCATGCACGACATTTTCAGCGAGCGGTCCGTCAGCGACTGCGCGACATAGGCCTTCGGATCGACCCCCGCCTTGTCCGCAGCACGCGCGATGTCGAGCGAATTGGTCTCCAGCGCCGGAGCCGACGGGAGCCAGCCCATGCGCTCGGCGCGAACGTTGAAGTCGATCAGCGAGGCATTCCAGTCACCCTCGGGCGCGGTTGGCGACAGCAGCTCGCTGGGCGAGACCGTTTCATAGCGCCATTGATCGGTATGGGCGTAGAAGAAGGAGGTGCTGTTCTGCTGACGCGGCGGCTTGGCCCAGTCGCCGGCAAAGGCGATCGGCGCCCAGCCGGTTTGGGGCCGCAGTTTTTCCTGGCCGACGTAGTGCGACCACCCGCCGCCCGACTGGCCGACGCAGCCGCACATGACCAGCATGTTGATGACGGCGCGGTAGTTCATGTCCATATGGAACCAGTGGTTCATGGCCGCGCCGATAATGACCATGGACTTGCCATTGGTCTTTTCAGCGTTGGTGGCGAAACCGCGTGCCACAGCGATGATCTGGTCGCGCGGCACCGTGGTGATGGCCTCGGCCCAAGCCGGCGAATAGGGTTCCGGGTCGTCGAAGCTCTGCGGCATGAAGTCGCCGCCAAAGCCCTGATCCACGCCGTAATTGGCGAGGAACAGGTCGTAGACGCTGGCGACAAGCGCCTCGCCCTCCTTCAGTGCCAGGCGCTTGACCGGCACGTTGCGGACCAGGACGTCCGGGTGATCGGTCGAAGCAAATCCATTGCTGGCCGAATTGGCGAAGTATGGGAAGCCGACGCCCGCGACATCGTCATGGATGTCCTTAAGGCCCAGGCGCAGGCGGGTTTCGGCTCCGTCCGATGCCTTTTCCTCCAGGTTCCACTTGCCATCCTCGCCCCAGCGGAAGCCGATCGAGCCTTGCGGCACGACGACCTTGCCCGTTACTTCATCGATGGCGACCGTCTTCCATTCGGGGTTGTTGGCTTCGGCCATGTCACCGATGAAGTCGGCCGCGCGTAACAGGCGCTCCGGCACCAGGTAGCCGTCCTTCTTCACCAGGCGGACCAGCATCGGCATGTCGGAATATTTACGCAGGTAGTCGCGGAAGTATGGCACCTGCCGGTCCTGGTGGAACTCCTTCAGGATGACGTGGCCGAATGCCATGCCAAGCGCCGCGTCCGTGCCTTGCTTGACCGCCAGCCAGATGTCGCCGAACTTTGACGCTTCAGAATAGTCCGGGCAAATCACCGCTGACTTGACGCCCTTGTATCGGGCTTCGGTATAGAAGTGGGCGTCCGGTGTGCGGGTTTGGGGAACGTTTGATCCCCAAAGCAACACGAAGCCGGAATTGTACCAGTCGGCCGATTCCGGCACGTCGGTCTGCTCGCCCCAGGTCTGCGGCGAAGACGGTGGCAGATCGCAGTACCAGTCATAGAAGGAGCCGCAGACACCGCCCAGCAATTGCAGGTAGCGCGCGCCGGCCGCGTAAGACACCATCGACATGGCGGGAATGGGCGAGAAGCCAAACACGCGGTCAGGACCATACTGCCGGACGGTATAGGCATTGGCGGCGGCGATGATCTCATTGACCTCGTCCCAGGTGGAACGGACGAATCCGCCCGCGCCGCGCATCTTCACGTAGGACTCGCGCGTCCTGGCGTCCGCCTGGATCGATTGCCATGCGGCAACCGGCGGCAACTTGGCGCGCGCCGCGCGCCAGGCCTTCAGCAGGCGCGAACGGATAAGTGGATACTTCACCCGGTTGGCGGAATAGAGGTACCAGCTGTAGCTGGCGCCACGGGCGCAGCCGCGCGGTTCGTGGTTGGGCAGGTCGGGCCGTGTCCGCGGATAGTCCGTCTGCTGGGTCTCCCAGGTGACGATCCCGCCCTTGACGTAAATCTTCCACGAGCAGGAACCGGTGCAGTTCACGCCGTGAGTCGAGCGGACGATCTTGTCGTGCCGCCAGCGGTCGCGATAGGCGTCCTCCCAGGTGCGGTCGTCATCGTTGAGGACGCCATGGCCCTTGGAAAAGGTTTCGGTCTTGCGCTTGAAGAAGGCGAGACGGTCGAGTGTATGAGACATGGTTATTCAGCCGGGGACAGGTTGGGAGCGGTGCTGGCATGCAGCAGGGAGCTCTTGCGGGCATAGACGGCCCAGTTGATCAGGGCGCAGGTGACATAGAAAACGAGGAAGGCGATGAGCGCCGCGTTCGCGCTGCCCGAAGCTTTCAGCGATTGGCCGAATGCCATCGGAATGAAGACCCCGCCGTAGGCGCCGAATGCCGACGTAAAGCCGATGATTGCTGCCGATTCCATTTCGGAGGCTTTCAAACGCTGGGCGGAATCCGCCTGCGGCATCAGGCGCGGCATGTCGGCACGGACGATGGCTGGGATCATCTGGAAGGTGGAGGCATTGCCGATACCGGTCCAGAGGAACAGCCACATGAAGGCGGCGAAGAAGACGGGGAAGGATGGATCACCGCCAAAGGCACCGACACTGTAAAGGACGCCAACCACGCCGGCGATCAGCGCGAAGAAGGTAATCTGGGTCACGTTCTCGCCACCCCATTTGTCCGACACCCAGCCGGTGAGCGCGCGCGAAGCGGCGCCGACCAGCGGCCCCAGAAAGGCGAGTTGCAGAGCGTTGACGTCCGGGAACAAGGTTTTCATCAGCAACGGAAACGCCGCCGAGAAACCAATGAAAGATCCGAAGGTGCCAAGATAGAGCCAGCACATGATCCAGTTGTGACGGCGCGTGAACACGACCGACTGAGCCTTGAATGACGCCTTGGCGCTGGCGATGTCGTTCATGCCGAACCAGGCCGCTACGGCCGCCGCAATAATGAACGGCACCCAGATGAAGCCGGCGTTCTGCAAATAGAGCTGGCTTTCGACGCCCTTGTCATGGACGATCTGGCCCGCACCGAAGACGGGCGCGAACAGACCGCTGGCGACAACGACCGGAACGGCGAACTGCATCAGGCTGACGCCCAGGTTGCCGAAGCCGGCATTGATGGCCAGCGCATTGCCTTTTTCCTTCTTCGGGAAAAAGAAGGCGATGTTGCTCATGGACGAGGCGAAATTGCCGCCACCGAAACCGCACAGCAGGGCCAGGATGACAAACACAATGTAAGGCGTACCGGGATTTTGCACAGCGAGGCCGATACCGATGGCCGGTACTGCCAGCGAAAGCGTGGTCAGCACTGTCCACAACCGGCCTCCGAAGATCGGCACGACGAAGCTGTAGAAAATGCGCAAGGTGGCGCCCGATAAAGCCGGCAGGGCCGTAAGCCAGAACAGTTGGTCGGTCGTGAACGCGAAGCCGATGAGCTTCAGCTTGGCGACCACCATCGACCACACCATCCATACCGCAAACGCCAGGGTTAGATTGGGAACCGAAAGCCAGAGGTTGCGCGCCGCGACGCCGCGGCCTGTTTTCGACCAGAAGTCCGGATCTTCCGGAGCCCAGTCCTTGAGCACGTGATTGGCCATGAGGGTGTTTCCTTATTTGGCGGAAGGGGTCTGGCCCATACCGGCCAGTTCAGGCAGTTCGGGAAGATTGGCCATGCCGGGGAAGCGGGCCTGCTCCATGCGGCGGATGGCGAAGTGCATCCAAAGGAGTGCGATGGCGACCAGGGCGAAGAGCAGCATGAAGCAGCTGGTCCAGATGCCGGTAACGTCGTTGAGCACGCCAAAGGCGATCGGCAGGATGAAACCGCCCAGCCCCCCGATCATGCCGACCAGGCCGCCGACGGCGCCGACGCGGTCCGGATAATAGACGGGGATGTGCTTGTAGACGGCCGCCTTGCCGAGGCTCATGAAGAAGCCGAGGACGAAGACGATGATGGTGAAGGGAACGAGACTGGTCGCCAGGCGGAAGCTGATTTGGCCGTGCGTACCGTCGACGACGTAGCTCGTGGCCGGATAGGCGAGCAGGAAGCAGCAGATCAGGCTGACGCCAAAGGTCAGGTACATGACCTTGCGCGCACCGATCTTGTCGGACATCCAACCGCCGGCGGCACGGAACAGCGAGGCAGGGATCGAATAGGCGGCGGCGAATAGACCGGCGGTCTTCAGGTCGAGCCCGTAAACGCCGACCAGATAATGCGGCAGCCACAGGGCCAAAGCGACGAAGCCGCCAAAGACAAAAAAGTAATACAGGGCAAACCGCCAGACCTGCTGGTTTTTCAGCGGTTCAAGCTGGGCCAGCATCGGAACCGGCTTGGCCTTGATCTTGCGGCGGGCCACGAGGTCGGGATCGTCACGGGTTATAAGGAAAGTGATCACGCCGATGACGGCGAGACCCACCGCCCATCCCTGCGCCACGCCGGTCCAGCCGTAGACGGCCATGACAATAGGCGCCACGATCTTCGTAAAGGCGGAGCCGATATTGCCGGCTCCGAAAATCCCCAATACGGTTCCCTGCTTCTCCTTGGGATAAAAGCGCGACACGTAGGGAACACCCACGGCGAAGCCACCGCCGGCGATACCGACGCCCAGCGCAGCCAACAGGAACTGCGGATAGGTTTCGGCGTAAGACAGCAGGAAGGTCGCGACCGCGGCCGCAAGCATGACGATCAGGTTGACGACGCGGCCGCCGAACTGATCCGTCCAGACCCCAAGAAATATCCGCGACAACGCGCCGGTCAGGATGGGCGTTCCCGCCAGGAGGCCGAACTGTGCTTCGGTTAGATTGAGATCGGCTTTGATTTTCACGCCAATGATGGCGAAGATCGTCCAGACCGCAAAACAGGCGGTGAAGGACACCGTGCTGGCCCACAGCGCCATTGATGCGCCAGGAGCCGGTGCTTGCGATGCATTAGACATGTCGTACCTGCGAGGGTGATTACGCCATGTGGCGTCGCATGTACGATTACTTCACAGCCTGGGCGAAACGCTTGATTTATGTCAAGACGGCGCGCCATTGTCGTCATATCAGAACAGTAAAGCCATAATTGTTAGAAGAAGTTCATGAATTGTTCGCGATAATTGCTCAATTTGCCACCCCAAATTGACACTTATCAAGCCATAATATTTCATCTCTATTTATGTATACATACATACGTACAAATACGTACGCACATTCACTTGATTGACAATTATCAAGCCAGCCCGCATTTTCGTCACAGTAACCTTGTCATCCCATAGGTATTGTATGAGAACCGCCGATCTGGAGCGTATCCGCACCCTGCAACTGTTTTCCGGCATGTCGGACGCACGCTTCGGCGAATTGACGTCCGGCGCCTATCTACAGACGTTTCCTGGCGGAACGACCCTGCTTTATGAAGGCGATCCGGTAGATTTTCTCTATATACTGATGGAGGGAGCGGTCGAACTCCAAGGAACTTGGAACGACAAGGAAAGCACGCTAGCGATTCTCAGACCGATCTCCACGTTTATCCTCGCGGCTGTCGTTCTCGATGCCAACGCCTTGATGTCGGCCCGGACTTTGGAAAAATCGCAGATTCTGATGGTTCCTGCTGAAGCCTTTCGCAGAATCATGAGCGAGGACGCAGCTTTCGCGGTTTCGGTAGCTCGGGAGGTTTCTGGCTGCTATCGTGGTCTGGTGCGTTCCATTAAAAACCAAAAGCTGCGCAACGGCGCCGAACGCCTGGCAAACTATCTGCTGACCCAGCAAGTGCGCCAGGGCGGGGTGGAGGCTATCATTCTTCCTCACGAGAAACGGACCCTTGCCTCATTGCTTGGCATGACGGCCGAAAATCTTTCCAGAGCGTTCGCATCGCTGGCTGACTACGGAGTGGAGGTCAATGGGGCCGAGGTTCGGATCACCCGTCCTATTCCCTTGAAACGCCTGGCCAAACCAAGCGCCTTGCTTGACAATCACGCGCCGCCCGGCGTCGGCCTGAGCGGCAAAGCAGAGAAGGAAATGTGGCCGCCCGCGAACTTCCTTTCCGGTGCCGCTTAGTCGCTCGATATTCAATGGCACAGACCAGGACACGGCCAGACGTCGAAGCGGCGATAGTCGGTCTACGAAGCCAGTGTAACCGCTAGGCGTCCGGGCTGCGCCACCGCGGCCCCAAGAGCTTGGGTCCATAAAGGATACAAAAACCGCCAAAGGCACCGGCCCAGAGCAGCGATGACACGACAAGACCAGCCAGGTAGAATTCGGGTGCGAACCCTGCCAGGACTCGAACGCCGGCGGCGCAATTTACGACCAGGTAAAGCATTGTGGTGCCGCGGTCAGCCATCAAAGGTCTGCCGGTGTGACCAAGACTCGCTCGCGTCATGACGGCTAATGTCATCACACCGATCGCGCCGGCAGTCAGTGCGTGCACCCCACTTTGCTGGGGCACATCCGGCCCGACGCCGAATGTGGTATGCAACGTCGCCATGCCAAGTAGCAACAAACCGATTGCCAGCCAGCCATAGCCAATATGCAATATCCAGACGAGCGGTTCACTGGCGGTCGACATCCCACGCCAACGGACCAGTCGAACGAGGTTCAGGCAGCCGGCCGCACAGAGAAGGCAGCCCACCACAAAATGCAGGCGGTCGATCGCCCACACGGCAAGTGAGGTTGCCGTCAGGATTACAATAAACAGATCAAGTTTGTTAAATGCGACAGGAAGAACGGACAGTTTCTGCTTCTTCAGCCAGTTCGTCGTGAAACTCGGAATAATCCGCCCCCCGATGAGACAGACGAGCGTGAGAATGATCGCAAGTGCGAGACGAATGGATAGCTCGGCCGCACCCATATGATAGACGACATTGTAGATGGCGAGCAAGGTTGTCATGATCGCAACCGGTAAATTGCGCCAGTTGCGACCCGTCAGAATCTCGCGCCACACAAGAAGGGCAAAAACGATCAGGAAGGCGCAATCCGCAGCCGCGGTGGCGAGTCCCGACCAAGCCGGGAGCACCATAGCCAACCGGCCGAAATTCCACAGGCTGAATAGGGCGAGCAGCGGTATTCCGGTAACTGGCAATCTGCCGGTCCAGTTCGGCACCGCGGTCAAAAGGAAACCGCCGATAACGCCAGCGCCATATCCAAACACCATCTCGTGGGCATGCCAGTTCATCGAGACGCCTGCGCCGTGCCCGCTGTAAAACCAGATCCATATCGGGACGATCAAGGCAGACCACGCGGAAGCGGCCAGGAAGAAGGGCCTGAAACCGGCACTGAGAACCGGATGGCCGTCGAAGGACCGCATTTGCTGAGCGCTCGTCGTCACACCGGCCCCCTTGAGGGATCGGGATGTTTCAATCGGTGAGTTGTGATTTGAAATCATGCCGGCACCGCCATGTGGCCCGGTGCACCGAATAGGTACCCGTTTATCAGCGGTCCCGGCAGACCGATGCCGGCGAGGCGCGACAGAAGTTCATGTCCTTCGATATGCCCGCATGCAAAGTCTGAAAATCCATCGGCGACAGCGATCATATCCACATTGTGCGGACTGAGCCTCAGGGCCGTCACCCCTGCTCTCTGCAAGTTCGCTAGCTGGACGGCAGAAACGTGAACTCCGTGAGATAAGGTCTGGATGCCGTTCATCGCAAGGAAATCCGTGCCCTCGACCGTCGCAATCGTACGGCCATCGGGGTCCTTGTCGCACACGAACTGGCACGCGTCCTTATGCAGGTTCTCGGCTCTGGCGTGATAGCAGCGTCCTGAGAGCGCCAGCGGAAGACGCCCGAAAGCAAAAAGTTCGATTGGCAAGGTTTCAGCCGCCCCATGAAGGCGCGCAGTCGCATCAAGGGACAGCTCGATATTGGGACACAGTCGAACACAGCCAAACGACAACATCTCCACAAGTGCGGCTTCATTATAAATGTTGAGATACGGGCCTGCGGTAAATGCCCGCCCGGAGCGCACGTAAACCGCGGACATGTCGTTGATTTCGATTTCGCCATCGAAGTCGGCGAGTTCCCGCGTCAGCTTTTGTTCTCTTTCGGTAGCAGGTAAGGCCAGGGTGGACCAGACGACCGATTTGCCGGCATCCGTCAGCCGCTCTGCAGACCGGATAAGCGCTGGCTCGAGAAACGGCATGCGCTTGGAACAGACGACTTCACCAAGATACACCCGGCTAAAGGGCGATTTATCGGCGATTTCGGCGTAAAACCGCTCTATCTGCTCGGCGGGCCAATTGAACAGCAAGGGACCAAGAACAAGTTCCATCAGCGCCACGTCTTTCGATACGCACCCGCGGTTTCCCGCTGTCCCTCAGCCAGCCCCGTCAGGAGCGGTGCAAACGGCGCTGCCGAGCGGCCAGCTTCAATAGCATCTATGCCCTGACGAAAAGCTGCGGCCACGCGGGACACGTAGGCCTTCCCCCGCTGACGGCCTTCAATCTTGACCGCGGTAACGCCTATCTTGCGGAACGTTTCCAGCAAATCCATTGCATTCAGACTGACAGGGTCCTCGAAAAGGTGAGAGGCTTTGCCGTCGACGACGAAACGTCCTTTGCACAAGGTCGGATAACCGGCCGGTTCGCCAGGCTCAAAACGGTCAATGGCGAACACTCCCAGCCGGGCCGCGACGGATTTACCTGTCTCGTGATAGTTGACCGCCTCGGGCGGTGAACACACGCCGGAGAGATTTGGAGATCCCGGCGTCGCGTAAGACGAGAGCGCGCAACGGCCTTCCGCCATAACGCACAGCCCGCCATAAACGAAGGCCTCGACTTCGATATCCACCGCCCGCACAAGTTTTGTAATTTCTTCGACGCTCAATACACGCGGCAGCACCACGCGCTTGATGCCATAGGTGCGCACATAGAAGTCAACGGCCTGCGCAGTGCCCGCCGCTGCCTGGACAGACAGGTGCAATCGCAAGCTTGGCCAGGTATCGCGAGCATAGGCCAGCACGCCGATATCCGCCGCAATAACGGCGTCCACGCCCGCTCTGGCTGCAACATCCACCGCTGCTTTCCAGGCCACGACGCTGCCCGCCCGGGCGAATGTATTGATCGCCAGCATTAGCCGCGCCCCCCTGTCGTGCATCCATCGCACGGCATCTGGAAGCTCCGCCGCATCGAGGTTCAGGCCTGGGAAGTTACGGGCATTGGTCTCGTCATTCAAACCGCAATAGACGCTGTCGGCACCGGCCTCGACAGCCGCTTTCATCATCGCTGCCGACCCCGCGGGACAAACGAGCTCAAGCGATTGCTGCCTAGTGCACATGGGCAAATCTCGGCAACAGAAAGGCCGTCAATGCGTCAAACGAACCGCTTATCGGCGAAGGGAGCCCTAATATGTCACTTGGCTTCAGTTCGGCTGCTTCCAAGGTGTTGTGCAGCGCCAGTGCCGCATCCGTGGCGCCTTCAACAACAATCGCCCGGGAGAAAAAGCTGGAATCGGCATCACACGATCCGTCGAACAGGCCAACCAAGGTCATTAAAGGACCTGAAATCCGAACACTATGTAGACCAGGTGATTTCGCAGCGACAAACCTGACCTCGGCCCGCCCGGCATCCGGCACAAGGCGAAAGGCGAACGGAAGCTCGTTTGGCGACAGAATATAGACGGCGGTGCGGAATCGACCCAGGCGGCGGAACAACTCGGGACGACGGTGCGCGAGTTGGCGGACCGACTGCGTAAGTCGCCGCTCCAAAGGCCACCCGGGAAGAGAAGCAACATTACGCAAAGGCTCGAAGCCAAGCGCGCGGTCGACGATTGCCGATATCATGCGCCCACCGTTCGATTTGGCTGGAAAGGTGAATAACATGTCAGCCATGCGTCAGGCTCCGTCGCCCGGCATTTCCGAGCAAGATTAGAATATGAAATCGGAAGCAGGGATGGCCTCGAGGGTAATGAGACATCATCCGACTGCAGCCGCGTGCCGCGCGACAGTCCCGCTACCTCATCAGGAATGAGCGGTTCTGGCAGCCTTTCGGTGGGATCAACAAGCGCGCCTTTGGCACGGCAAGCAAACAAGTTTATCAAGGCTGCATCCCAAATTTTTTCTTGCCTTTGATTGAAAACAGAACGCCCGCACCGGCCACGGCGCGGGCGTTCCTTGGCGATCCGCCGTAGGCTAAACTACTTGTCGCAACACGGCGCGTCGCAACAGGCGGCAATCGCATCACAACAAGCCTTTACCATTCCGTCGACGGCATTCGGCGTCGCCGCATAGGCGGCGGACGCTGACGTAAGAACGAAAAGGGCGGTCAAGATTAGGGTACGCTTCATTGGAAAACTCCATTTACAAGGTTGAATTGAGAGATGTTTTCGGTTGGCAGGAGCTTCGCGGCGGGGGATCGATGGGTTTCGCGGCGTATCTGGTCTGCACGGCGTGTACGACATGAAAAGAAGCGGGCTCTTGTTGCGGAATATATCTGAAATGCAGAGCGCTTGCGGTCACCACGGCGCACGACAATTCGCATCCATTTGCCTGGGCTCCCGCGCTGGCCGGGCAACCGTGGATGTCTCCCTGCGCCGCGACGTGTTCGATCAGGCTCGCTGTCTCGTGGGATGTATGAACTGGGGTATTCACGCAAAGAAACAGGGCCAAAATGCCAAGCAACACCGCATGAAACCCGACGACCAAGATGTTCATCTGACGGCTCCGGATGGAGGCAAGTCTGTCATGGCAACTGCGACAAAAATAGCTGAGCGCAGTCCGAAACTGCGGTCAAAAACATCAAGCGATCACCTGAAATGGGTTTAGAAGTGGATTGACCCGCTTCAATGCGTCCGCCGCTTACCCGGCGTATGGACGTGGTTGAAGGAGTTTCAGATGACGACACAAGAACAACTGGTCCGCGACATTGCTGTTGCTTTGCCCGGGGCCACGGCGGTATTTCGCCGCTACAAGATTGATTTCTGCTGTAAAGGCGGCGTGCCTTTGAAAGAGGCGGCGGAACACCGCGGCGTCGACGTTGGCCAGGTCATCAGCGACCTCGATGCGCTGCATGGTGAGGATGCGGAAGCCCCTAGCGAAACCCGGGAGCTTGTTCCCTACATCCTCACGCGCTATCACGAAGTGCATCTCAGAGAGTTCCCGGAAGCCATTCGCATGGCACGACGGGTTGAAGCTGTTCACCGTGAAGCACCGGATTGCCCACATGGCCTGGGGGACCTCCTCGCGCTCATGGCTCATGAGCTCGAAGAACATCAGCACAAGGAAGAGCAGGTACTGTTCCCAGCCATGCTCAACGATTCGCCGTTCGATCTCAGCTTTCCGATCGCGCGCATGCTGATGGACCACGAAGATCTCGGCGAACAGTTGGAAACCCTTGGCCGCCTTACCACGGACTTCGTTCCGCCCACCGGGGCTTGCACGACCTGGCGGGCATTGTACGCAGCCTGTCAGAAACTGGATACCGATCTCCGTATGCACATGCATCTGGAGAACAACATCCTGTTTCCTCGTTTCAGCAGCAGAGCCTGATTATGGCAGGCATAAATGCCGACCTCCCCTTTTATCCTTTGAACATTGCGGTCCTCACGGTTTCGGACACACGCAACGAGGATACCGACACGTCCGGAGGGCTGTTGGTTGAACGCCTGACGTCTGCCGGACATGTCCTCGCCGGGCGCGCCATTGTTCCGGATGACATTGCGATTATCCAGGCCCAGGTAAACGCCTGGCTGGATGACAAGTGTGCGGATGTCATCCTGACAACCGGCGGGACCGGGTTTGCCCCAAGAGACGTTACTCCGGAAGCTATCCGTCCGTTGTTCCGGCGGGAGATGGAAGGGTTTAGCGTTGTCTTCCACACAGCAAGTCTATCGACCGTGGGCGTTGCGACCCTGCAATCCCGAGCGTTTGCCGGCCAGGCAGGGGATACATTTATTTTCTGCCTGCCCGGCTCTACTGGAGCGTGTCGGGATGGATGGGACCTCGTTTTAGCGCTGGAGCTCGATAGCCGGTTCCGCCCGTGTTCGCTCGTAGGCCAGATTCCCCGGTATCGCGGCATCTGTCCTTGACCTGTCCCGCACATACCGCAGAACGAAGGTTTCCTTCTATCTATCGGTATGTGTAACTGGAGGTGGTGTAGGAAATCCGCCACCTCCGCCTTTTTTTGATGGCTTGAAATCCATGTTTGCGATGTCTTCGTCCGTTAAGGACATTGCCGTCATCGGCGCGGGCGTCACGGGCCTGACAGCAGCGCTTGCACTCCAAATGGCCGGTTACCGCGTCACTCTGGTCGATCGACATCCCTTCCCTACAGAAAACACCAGTGCAATTGCCGGTGGAATGCTGGCTCCTTTCAGCGAAAGTGAACTCCTGCCCAGCGCTTATGTGAAAGCCGGACTAAGAGGTATCGAGCTATGGAAGGAGCTATTGGGAGACGCGTATCCGGATTGCTTGTTCGAGAACGGCAGCTTGGTCCTTTGTGCGCCCGAATACGCCACAGAATTCGAGACCTTTACCCGTTCGCTTGGCGATGGCACCAGTGCCTGGGAATTTGTACCCGCGGACACTATCAATACGCTTGAACCGCATCTTGCCCCGTCTTTCGACAGCGGAGTGTTATTGCCTCGTGAAGCGCACTTGATCCCGGACAAGACCCTGGCGGCACTCTTCGAAGCGTTCCAACGCTTGGACGGAAAATTCCGGGTACGGTCCGCCGACCCAGTTCAGCTGGTCCGCGAATATGATCGCGTGATCGACTGCCGGGGCTTTGTAGCAGGAATTGACCAGGACCTCTTCGCCGTTCAGGGTGAGATCGTCATCGTTCACTGCCCGGAAGTGCAGCTCCAGAGGCCGCTTCGGATCATCCGGCCGGATACGCCCTTTTATATCGTCCCGCGGCCAGGCGGTGAATTCGCCATCGGCGCTACCGCAATTGCCCACGCGGATGAGAAAGAATGGCGGGTCAGGGTATCATCCGCGATGCAATTGCTGAAATTCGCGACAGACATAATTCCTGCGCTATCCGGGGCACGGATTGTCGCGCTGAACAGCGGCTTGCGCGCCGCCTATCCAAGTCTTCTGCCTGAAATTCGAAGCGAGGCCGAAGGACGCATACTGCGACTGAATGGTCTTTATCGGCATGGATATCTGCTGTCACCTGTCATGGCGTCATGCGTGGTAAACAGAATCCGCGGCGAAGATGATCCCCATGCGAGGCTCTTTTCCGGCCGGCTCAACGTTCCACCGATCCCCCTGACCGACGACGCTGACATTCCGGTGCCGATCCAATGATGGATCTGTATCCTGTCATATTGTCAGTGCACGTATCTGCAGCAATCCTTAGCGGCTCATACTTCCTCATCCGCGCACTTGCTGCCCTGCACGGTGCCCAATGGCCGCGCCGGCGGTCTTTCAGGGTAGCCTCCTATCTGATCGATTGCGTGCTGCTTCTGGCGGCACTTACCTTGGTTGTTATCCTCCCAAAGGAAATCTTCGCAAATCAATGGCTGAGCGTTAAGCTCGGCCTTGTCGTTCTATATATCGCCCTTGGAATGGCGGCGATGCGCCCTTCCCTGTCTTTGACAGCAAGGTATTTAAGCCTGGTCTTGGCGGCGACTTTTTACGCCAATATTGTTGGTGCCGCTTTGCTTCATCACCCTCTGGGATGGGCCAGCATATGGCTTTGAGCGCCACCGACCTGTTGACGTTGTGTGCGCTGATTTTCCTGGCTGCCGGATTGTATTCGTCGGTCGGCCACGCCGGAGCATCAGGTTATTTGGCGGCAATGGCATTATTTGGCCTGTCTCCTGCGATCATGAAGCCAACCGCACTTGTGTTGAACATCCTTGTCGCGGGTTTCGCAACGGCGCGGCTGCAACGGGCAGGGCTAATCAACTGGCGGCTTCTTACGCCGTTTGTCCTGACCTCGATTCCGCTTGCCTTTATTGGCGGCGCGATCAAACTGCCGGATCACTGGTATCGGGCGCTGATTGGGTTGGTCCTTCTCTTCGCCGCCCTCCGGCTTTTCATCAGGCCCAGGGAAAACGACCAAAGCCAGACCAATCCCCCCTCTCCCTTCATCGCTCTCTTGGCGGGCGGCGCTATCGGCCTGCTCTCCGGCTTGAGCGGCACAGGCGGCGGGATATTTCTGACGCCCCTGTTACTTTTCTTTGGCTGGACGGGAACCCGGCAGGCATCCGGAATTTCAGCGCCATTCATCCTGGCGAATTCCGTTGCAGGGATCGCGGGAAATTTTCACTCAATAAGCGCGCTCCCCAACGAGTTGGCTTTCATGGTGCCATGCGCTCTTCTTGGCGCAGTCCTGGGTACGCAGTTTGCGATTAAATGGCTGCGACCCGAGACAATACAGAGGGTACTTGCGCTGGTGCTTACAATCGCCGCAGTCAAGTTCGTGCTCACCTAAGACTTACCGCAGCAGAGCAAACTTCATTTTCCGCAGCCTAACCATTCAATGCTTTAATCAGCGTGTCCTTAGCCCTTAGACGAAGGCGCAAAACTGTATCGGTTTCGAATTGCTCCTGCTGAACTTAATTCCGTCCCCATCTATAAGTCGATCTACAACTGTTCGCGACCAAATATTCCGCGTTTTAGGAGTCCTGGCTGAACGGTTTGGGATGTCATACCTGCAGACAGTCTTTCGAGAAGACGATCGTGCTCAGCCTCTTCGCCGCTGACGTCTAAGCTTCGCCCCGGCAGAAATTCATCATTTTCGGTTCTGGTCATCGTAGGGACTGTATCCGGCACTGGCTGAAACTGCCAGAAGCCATCACGCATCTCATGGGCATCTAAACCTGCGTCTTACATAAATTCAATACGTTACATCGCGTAAATTTCAAATTCTATAAATATATCAATGGCTTGCTTAGCGGCACTTTTTGCACGAATATTCCGAGAACCCCAGACCGTGCTCCGTTTCGGCGGAAACGGAGCACGGTCTAAATTTCTTAGTGGTCGCATGCTTGGTCCGAAAAACCGGTTTCCACTTTTTCGAAGCATGCTCTAGGGTAAAAACCTAATCATCCTATTGATTAATGTGCGAACATTGATTCTCTTCGTTTATTCGAGGAGACGAGACAATGGCTC
>CBFGPQ010000030.1:0-29517 GCA_965650705.1 uncultured Asticcacaulis sp.
AACAAGAAGATCGACGTCCGTGACGATCCGGCTGTTATGTACTGGCTGAAACGCCACGGATTTGCTCCAACGGTCCATCTGATGGCGCAAGGAGACAAACCTGTAGGCGAACTCTTGCTGGCGAAAACACGGGACATCGGAGCAGGTATCCTAGCCGCGGGAGCCTATGGGCAAAATGCTTTGGTCGAGAAACTGATCGGTGGCACGACGATCGATCTTTACAAACAGGCGCACGTTCCACTGTTTCTTACTCATTGACAGCCATCCGTTCAGGCTCGACATCCAGAGCGACCTTTTTGGCGCCGGTGCGTCTGGCAAATGTGTGTGCGCAAAAGCCGCGAGAACAACTGCGCGATCTTGTCGGTTCGTCGAATAATTTCAATCGGGGGATTGACGCCTGTCAAATGTCTCCCGAGCAATCAATATATAGTGGCCTAAGTGTTCATCTGCCCCATATTTTGATTGGAAACTCCATGGCTGACAGCGACAGTGGGCTGCGCGCTCTCGAATTCGTTCTTTCTATACAGTCGGAAAAGGCATTTCCGGAAGCTCTGGTCGACTGCAAACAAACTGTCGAGGAATACGTTCTGCGGCAAGATTGGCGCGTCAACGCCAATGCCAATACGTCATACAGTAATGCCGGCCTTATCAATAACGCCGCAGGTAAGATTATTGCGAATTACTGGCTGGACCATGTCTACGGTCCGGATGAAGCGCGCGCCCATCGTCGCGCCGACCTGCACATTCACGATCTCGACTGCCTGACGGGATATTGTGCCGGCTGGAGCCTGCGCGCCTTGCTTGATGAGGGCTTCAATGGGGTGCCTGGCAAGGTTGCCAGCCGGCCGCCACGTCATTTCCGGGAAGCGCTTGGCCAAATGGCCAATTTCCTTGGCATTCTACAATCCGAGTGGGCCGGGGCCCAGGCGTTCAGTTCGTTCGACACCTACTTGGCGCCGTACGTGTTCAAGGATCAACTGTCGTTCGGGGATATAAAGAAGGCCATCCGGAGTTTCGTCTACAACCTCAATGTTCCTGCGCGCTGGGGGCAAAGCCCGTTCACAAATATCACCTTGGATATAACCGTTCCGCCGGACCTGCGCGATAATTTCCCGACAGCCGACGCCCTGCACCTTTTCAAAGGGATAGATGACGAGACCCTGTTGTCCGAAGCCAGACGGCGCGGCGTGGCTGCACTGGAGGACATGACCTACATCCATTTTCAGCCCGAGATGGAGCAAATCGTGATCGCCTACTACGAAGTGATGACCGAGGGCGACGCCCAAGGTCAGCCTTTCACTTTCCCGATCCCAACCGTCAATGTCATGGAGGATTTCAACTGGGACAGCCCGGTGGCAACGGCATTATTCGAAAACACCGCAAAAATCGGCAGTTCCTATTTTCAGAATTTCATCGGTAGCCAATACAGATTGAATGCTGCCGGCGAGCGGGAGCCGAACCCGGAGGCCTACGCACCCCACGCGGTGCGCAGCATGTGTTGCCGCCTGCAATTGGACCTGCGCGAACTACAGAAAAGGGGCAACGGTCTCTTCGGCTCAGCCGAAATGACGGGATCGATCGGTGTGGTCACGTTGAATATGGCGCGCCTTGGCTTCCGGTTCAAAGGCGACAGGCCGGGGCTTTTGGCCGAGATCGCGGTGCTTATGGACCTGGCACGCTCATCATTAGAGAAAAAGCGCATCTTCGTACAGGAAATGTACGATCGCGGCCTGTACCCCTACACGCGCCGCTATCTTCCGCACTTCCGTAACCATTTCAGCACCATTGGTGTCAACGGCATGACCGAGATGGTGCGGAACTTCACCGGCGACGCCTACGATGTTACCGATCCGCGCGGCATCACCTTCTGCCAGGACATCCTGGATGTCATGCGCGCACGCCTCAAGGTCTACCAGGAGGAAACTGGCCATCTGTACAATCTCGAGGCCACGCCGGCGGAAGGGACGACCTACCGTTTCGCCAAGGAAGACGCCAAGCATTATCCGGGCATCTTGCAGGCCGGTTTCAATGAAAACATCTACTACACCAATTCCAGTCAATTACCGGTCGGTTTCACAGAGGATCCATATGAAGCATTGGACCTGCAGGACGGGTTACAATGCAAGTATACCGGTGGAACCGTTCTTCATCTCTATATGAGTGAACGGATTTCCTCCGGAGAGGCATGCAAGCGCCTGGTGCGCAAGGTAATCGAAAACTACCGACTGCCGTATATTACCATCACGCCCGTTTTCTCAGTGTGCGAAACCCACGGTTACCTCACTGGCGAGCAAAGCCATTGCCCAACCTGCCACAGAGAGACGCTCGTCTGGACGCGCGTGATGGGCTATCATCGCCCAGTAGCCAGTTTCAACCTCGGAAAAAAGGGCGAGCACAAAGAACGCCTTCATTTCAAGGAAGGGGCTTCCAGCCTCCCGTTGTTCCGTTGCGAGCCAGCTGAGTAGGGCGATGTGGCGCAAGTTGCCCATCACCAGCATCACGCCCTTCACCTTCCAGGACTACCCGGATCACACAGCCTGCATTCTGTGGTTTTCCGGCTGCAACATGGCCTGCGGCTATTGTCATAATCCCGAACTGGTGAAGGGCACGCTTGCGAAACTGCCGTACGAAAAAATCGAGCGGTTTCTGGTGTCACGCCAGAACCGTCTCGAAGGGGTCGTTTTGTCAGGGGGCGAATGCACCCTGTCACCGGCCCTGCCGCAATTTGCACGGTATCTGAAGGACATGGGATTCAAGATCAAGATTGACACTAATGGGACGCGACCATCGATGTTGAGCGAACTCTTGGACGCGAAGCTCATCGACTTTGTCGCGCTTGATTTCAAGGCTCCCGCCGCGAAGTTTGAAGCCATTACCAAGATGTCGGCCTGGTCCGAATTTCTCCAATCGCTCCGATTGGTCGTAACTGCGCCTGTCGGCAAGGAGTTGCGCACAACGGTACACGCCGATCTGCTTGACCGCGAGGATATCGAAACCATGATCGGCCTGCTGAAGAAGGTAGGATACCAAGGCACGTTTGTTCTGCAAAACTTCAGAATGGGTCGCACGCTCGGCAATCTTGAGACTCCTGTTAAGCAACTTGATGTGACCGGACTGGCGGGGCTTGGGCTCGACGTTCAACTCCGCAATTTCTCCCAAGGTGTACGCACGGTGACGGAGTAATTTTTTCCTTGAGATGCCGCAAATGCGAGACGTCTGTCATGCTCGAGACTGGCGCATGCGGACCTGAGGGGAGCAGGGGAGACCGCGGAAATGCTAGGCCTTTGGGGACTACATTCAGAGGGACAGGCGGTTCTGTGTGCCGTCCGCGATGGTGTAATTGTCCAAAGCGCGCGGGAAGGCCTGTTGCGCTTCGAAATAGATGGGCTTCATTCCACAATGATCCATGATCACGCACGTTTGGTATCCAAGGGGCATACAAGGGACGATCTCAAATCAAGGTCTCAGCTTCCGCACGACTCCGCCGACCCGGATTTCAATTGCGGCCCGTGCCTACGGTAACTCGCCGCTACGGCCGCGCGTGTTGATGAGGAAACCTTGTTTGTTGACCGAGGCGCTGACCGAAGTGCGACGGGGGGCGTGCATGCGAGCTGGAGCGATATGGCGAAAGGAGCAGGCGGTTACGCCTTGAATATCGCCACAAAACAAAGTCTTAGATTGACACGACGTTTCACTTAAAATCATATCGATCTAAGGAAATGAGCACCCTCACGGAATAGTGGACCTAATACCCCGCACACTTTTGGCATATCGCCCTAAGGTCGAGGTATGACCGGGTGACGGCGCCAACTCGATGCCGGTCCAATAGACGGATGTCCTGGTCGACTTGGCGCCTTGAAGGTGACGAACAACGCCTGTGGCTATCAGTACTTAACGCTCAAGGTCAGGTAGGCGCTGCGGGGCGCGCCAGGCGTGATGTTGCTGTCGCTGTGCGCGTTCGGATAGTAGTCGATGTCGAACAGGTTCTCGACATTCAGCTGAAGCAGCAGTTTCGGCGAAAGCGTGTAATAGAGAGCGCCATCGATACGTGTATAGCTGTCCAGCGTGACGCTGTTGCTAATCGAGGCATAGGATTTGTCGCGATAGAGCACACCCAGGGCCGCGCCCAGTTTTGGCGTGAAATCATATCGATTCCACAGGCTGAAGCTGTTCTTTGGCGTCTGCGGCAGGACGCGGCCCGCCGGCGTCGACCCCACGGCCTGAACGGTGCGGGCGTCCTGCCAGGCATAGCCCGCAATGACTTGCCAGCTGGATGTGATCTGTCCCGCCAGCGACAGTTCCACGCCTTCGACGCGTTGCGCGTCTCCGGGCAACAGGACCAGCTTCGTGCTGTCGTTAGGATCGGTAACCGCCGAATTACCGCGATTCAGCCGGTAGGCGGCTGCTGTGAAGCTCAGGGTGGGATCGATATCCCACTTGGCGCCGATCTCGTAATTATGGAATTCTTCCGGGTCCAGCGTCTGGTTGCTGACGCTGAGCGAGGCGAGCTGTTCGCCCGAGCGCGGCAGGTAGGTCACGCCATAGCTGGCATAGAGGGAGAGATTTCCGGCCGGCTTGTAGATCAGGCCCAGGCGTGGCGAAATCAGATCATCCTCGGAGGACAGGTCGCGGGTTCCCGGAGTCGTGGCGCGCAGGTTGGTGACTTCCGCCTCGAAGCGGTCGAAACGGATGCCGGCGACCGCCTGCCATTGGTCGTTGAAGGCGATCTGGTCCTGAACATAGACGGCGGTAAAGGTATTGACGCCAGTGTTCCTCGCATCCGTTGCCGACTGCGCGAAGGTCAAGGGTACGGAAATGGTGGGGGCGGATAAGCTTACGATGCAGTTCGTCGTGGTGCTTCCGCTCAGGCAGGTGCTGTTGGGCAGGCCAAAATAGCCCGTCTTGCGCAGGTTGTCGGTTTCCTGGCGTCCAAGTTCCACGCCGGCCAGCAGGGTATGGGCGATGCCGCCGGTGCGGGCGCTGAAGACGAGGTCGGTCTGGCTGAAGACGTTTTCGCGCCCGGTATAATTGCTGTAGGCGCTTATGCCAACCGTCGTGCCGGCCGCGTTCACATTGCCCGGGAAGACGTTCTGATAAAACTTGTCGTAATTGGCCAGACGGAAGCGGTTGCGCAGGGTGACGCCGTTGTTGAAGCGGTGCTCGACGAAGGTCTGGAAGGCATTGACTTCGGACCAGGTCGGGCTGCGGGACGGATCGCCGAAGAAGGTCGAGGCGCTGGTTTCGACCGGATGACGAGTGCCGCCGCTAGCGACGCTGTAGCTGGGAATGCCGCGGTCGGCGACGCGCTCATCCTTGTAAAACTCATAGCCGAGGGTGATCAGTGTGTCGTCTCCGGCTCGAAAGGCGAGAGTAGGGTTGGTCCCCTGACGCTGGTACGTCACGCCATCGCGGTAGCTGCCGGAGTCCTCCCACAGGCCGGTGACGCGGAAGGCGGCTTCCGCCGCCAGGTTGCGGCCC
Source organism: uncultured Asticcacaulis sp. (assembly GCA_965650705.1). GTDB lineage: Bacteria > Pseudomonadota > Alphaproteobacteria > Caulobacterales > Caulobacteraceae > Asticcacaulis. The sequence continues at coordinate 5,479 of CBFGPQ010000030.1, forward strand.
AGGTCCACAGTGATCCGCTTCTTGTCGTAAGACCCCGCCTGGAGGTTGAGCCGGCCGGCTTCCGTGAAATCGGCGACCTTGGTGACCCGATTGATGAGGCCGCCAGGGCTGCCCCGGCCAAAGATCATGGCGTTGGGTCCCTTGAAGGCTTCGATGCGCTCGATATTGTAGGTGTCGCGGTAATATTGCACGTCGTCGCGCATGCCGTCGACGAAAAGGTCGGCCGTGGATGAATTGCCGCGGAACACCAGACCATCGCGGTTGCCTTCGCCCTGAGTAGCGCCGACGCCAGGCACGTAGCGGACGGCATCGGCCATCGACTGGATCGCCTGATCGTTGATTTGCTTCTCGCCGATCACCGTCACCGCCTGGGGAACGTCGTTCAGGCTGGTGTAGGTCTTGGTGGCGGTGACGCTGGCCTTGGGGTTATAACCCGTGCGCTCGCCATTGATGACCACGGTCTCTCCCGCGTCCTCTGCAGCTATTGCGGCTTGGGCGAGCCCCAAGGCCGTTCCGGACAGCAGGCCAGCCATAAATAAAGCGCGGCCGCGAGAAGGTCTTTGCATCTTGATACCCCTATAATCGTGACATGCGACATTTGCAAATGTGTCGCAATAGCGTCTTGCTATCATTCATGAGAATGAGACGCAAGACGGTGCGACGTCTTGCCTCATTGGTCTCAGATTTTCGTGAAAGGCATAATTTGGTTGCAAATAAGCCGTTGAAAAACTTGTCGAATAGTGCTCGGCCCGTTGACGGCAACAGCTCACCGCCTTTGGGCGAGGATATCGGAGTTCTCGGCGAATTGATGCAAAAAGTGACGATAAGGAAATAGTTGAATTCATTGCGAGAATTGGCAAGCCTATTTGTTAACACATTGAAACTGCTGAAATTCAGGTTCTGGGATTTCCGGACGAGGGATATGCTTTACAGTGCCCCCGGTGGATGGAAAGTTGGCCACACATTCGGCCTGAAATTTCGTGAGATGGCTCAAATCGGCCCAATAATTACACGCGATAAAGAGTGTTATCGCGTGTAATATGTGCTATCAAGCGCTCTATGGATAAGGAAAAGCCAAAGCCGCCCAGCGCGCGTGTCGCCATGGCCCTAGCAAAATCACAAGCCTATCAGGACGCGGCCGATGCGCCAGCGACATTGCGCGCCTATGCCTCCGACGTGGCAAATTTCGAGGCCTGGTGCCAGCGCAACGGTTTGCCCGCGCTCCCAGCGACGCCTGACGTGGTTGGCGCGTATCTGGCGGCGGCCGGCGAAGGCTATGCCATGCAAACGCTGCGTCGGCGCGTGGCGGCGATCGCTCGAGCGTCCGGCGTCGCGGGCCATCCGCTTGATACGAAGCATCCTGCGATCCGTGAGACGCTGCGCGGCATCGGCCGGACACATGGTAGTCGCAGCCGAAAGTCGGCCGCGCTGACCACGGCGGAGTTGAAAGCTTTGAGCCGCGCTTGTGACGACAGCCTTACAGGCGAACGCGACCGGGCGCTTTTGTTGGTCGCGTTTGCCGGCGCTTTACGGCGCTCAGAATTGGTTGCTTTGGACGCCGAGAAACTGACCTGGTTCGAAGACGGCGTCCGGTTGCTTTTGGAAAAGTCCAAAACCGACAAGGAAGGTAAAGGGGCCGAGGTGACGATTGTCTATGGCCGGAACGAAGCCACCTGCCCTGTCAGGGCCCTACGCCACTGGCTCGACAAGGCCGAGATCCGGTTCGGGCCGGTTTACCGAAAAGTTAACAAGGCTGGACGCGTCGAGGCTCGGCGGCTCAGCGAGGACGCAGTCCGTCAGATACTGCTTCGCCGAGCTGCAGAGGCCGGAATTAAGGGGACTGTCAGCGAGCCAGTCAGCCCGCACGGCCTCCGGGCGGGTTTCGTGACGACAGCTTATCGCAATGGCGTGCCCGACGAAGAAATCATGGGACACACCCGTCACAGAAGCCTGACAACGATGCGAAGCTACGTTCGTCGCGCAAAGTTGAAAACATCTGAACCGACAGGTAAGCTCGGTCTGTGAAGTTATTGACTAGAAATCGATAAATCCTTTTGGGGTAAAGCGAAGATGGCGGATTGGGATTTGCAATATCTCGGTGCACAGAACATTCCGCCAAACCTCTCTGCAGTGGAAATCGAACACTTCTTCACTCTACGGCCCAAGGAGCTGGATGCCATATCAAAGAGCCGCGGTACGGCCAATCGGCTTGGATTGGCACTGCATATCGGGTTCTTGCGGTTTTCTGGCGCGCTCCTGAACTCTACAGACCTGATACCGGAAGAGGTCTTACGCCACGTCGCCAAGCAGATATCACCGGCCGGACGACCACCCCAGATCGCCTCGATTCGATCAATCTACCGGCGCCGAGGCCGGACGCTATTCGACCACCAGCAGGCCACCGCCGACATGCTAGGGTTTCGTAAGCTGACGGAAGGCGCTGAGCGCAACCTCATAGGCTATCTGCGCAAAGAGGTCTGGGATGCGCTTGAAGACGAAGAGCTGACGTTCCGTATTCGCAAATGGCTCTATGAGCACAAATACTTCTCCATTAGCGAACGCCCCCTGAGGAGCTTGCTGTACAGGGCGCGGCGTATGAGGGAGGATGACCTTTTGGCGGCCATTGCCAAGAGCGTGCCTGCGGATTTGCGCGAGACTTGGCTTGCGCGGCTCCTTGAGGCGCCGCCGACAAAGAAGCTGCAGACACGATTGGATTGGTTGCGCGAAGGTCCGAAGTCGCGAAAGGAATCCGCAGTCATGGAGGAAGTCGACCGCGTTGACTTCCTCAAGGAGCTCGGGGCCGAGGCCCTGGAAATCGGGATTTCGATTGCTGCGATCCAGCATTTTGCGCGTCCATTGCAATACCGAAAGCCATCTTCGCTCCACCGCGTCCGGACTGAGACGCTTGAGATCGAGATTGCCTGCTTTCTCCGCCTGCAGCTTTTACGCCATTCAGATACGGCAGCAGAGTTGATCGATCGGCGGATCGCTGATTTGTGGCGCCAAGCCAAGGATCGCGTAGAAGCCCGCCAGGACGATGAACTGCGGCGCTACCGCCAGCTGGTCATGTTGCTGCAGGAGCTCGCCGCTGACAGCCGGATGCCGGCGGAGGATTTCCGCGCGCAGGTCCGCGAACTCCTGGCACCGTTTGCCATCGATGAGCCGCCGAACAAGGTCACGGCAATTCGGATGGAATTGGCGAACGACCATGTACAGCTTCGCGCAATTTTGGGGGCAGCAGGACGCATCGATGTCGTCCCGGAAGACGACCACGTGCTACACGACGCTTTTCGCGTCGTCGACGATACCCATGACAATTTGCGCGATGCTTTGCCAAGGACGGAGGAAAATCCATTCGGGGTGTCCTGGGACGGGCTCATCTCACAGGCCGACCGAGGAGCTGCCTATCGATCTTACGTCGCCGCCACAACGATGCTGCTCAAGCGAAGCTTGAAGAACGGCTCGGCGGCCATCGATCATAGTCTCGGCTACAAATCCCCTGCTGACAGGATGATCCCCAAGGCTGAGTGGGAGGAAGAGTGTCGTCGGCATATTGGTGCCCTAGGTGTCGACCAAAGCAGCACCATTGAATTGTCAAAAATCACAGCACTACTTGAGGCCCGCTTATCGGACCTTAGCGAAGCGGTCGCGGAAGGACGAGTATCGGTTCGCGACAGCAGCGTGGTAATCCCCAAACCTATAGCCCAAGAAGTCGATCCGAAGATAATGTTCGCCAGGCGAACCATTTTTGGCCGCGGGCTGTCCGGTCAACTGCCCGACGTCCTTATTGAAATTGATGCCCGGACACGGTTTTCCTGGATATTGCTCGGCCGGTGTCCACGGTCGGAGACCGAGCTGATTAACCTCTATTGTGCGCTCGTAGCCCTCGGCACCGACCTATCAGCAGCAGACCTGGTCAGAATGGTGTCGCAGGCCGCCGCCGATAGCATTACCCAGATGATGATCCGCCTCGAAGCGAAAGACGCGATGGAAGCCGCGAACCAGCAGGTTCTGGAGTTCATGCGGGGTTACAGGGTCACGCGTTTGTGGGGGCCCGGTGTGGCCGCTTCCGCCGATATGATGAGTCTGGATGTTCGACGCCAACTTTGGAGCGCCCGCACCGAGCCGCGACGCAAGATCTTTGCAGTCGGTACCTACGCTCACATCATGGATCAGTGGGGCGTCATCTACAACCAGCCGATCATTCTCAATAAACGCCAGGCCGGCGCCGCAATCGAGGGCGCCCTGCGCCAGCGGATTATCGACATCGACCGCGTGGCCGTCGACACCCACGGCTTTACGCATTTCGGTATGGCGTTTGCAAAGATCCTCGGATTTGATTTGTGCCCACGCCTGGCGGATCTGAAGGATCGTAAACTCTATGTGCCGCGTCGCTTCGGTGTGCCCGGAGCGTTGGCCGAAGTCGCCAGTGCAACCGTCCGCATGGCGGACATTCATGAGGGCTGGGACGATCTGTTGCGACTGGCTGCCTCGGTCAAATCCGGTCGCTGCTCCGCGACCTTCGCACTTGACCGTTTCGGTTCCGCCGCCCGTGGAGAAGCGATCTTCAAGGCCGGCGATGCTTTCGGAAAGATCCTGCGAACTATTTATCTGTGCGATTATCTCGGTAACGAGGCATTTCGCACGACCATCCTGAATTTACTGAACCAGGGCGAGTCCGTACACTTCATGGAACGGGCGATCCACAACGGCGACGTCGGTCCAAAGCGCGGCCGGACGGAAGATCAACTCGCGGCGATATCCGGCGCCTTGTCCTTGGTCGCCAATATTCTCATGACGTGGAATACGGTCCACATCGAGAACGCCCGAGCCGAGGAGCCCGAAATCCTAACGGACGAGATCGTCAGTAAGGTCGCGCCCGTTGCTCACGGTCATTTCAATCTGCGGGGCATGTTCAAGTTCGATCTCGGTGCGCATCGCTTTACCCTCTTGGGACCGACCAAGAACATGCCTCTGCGCCGGGCAAAACCTGCTTCCTGAATGATTACAATGGGTTATATCGACGATATGCCGATTTCCTGAAATATTTCAATAACTTGCTTAGCGTCACTTTCTGCACGAATCAGCCGAGAACCCCGGTCTAGGTGAGGCATTCCTGTCTACAAGCTCGTCTCCGCAGAGCTGGAGAGTTTCTGCGTCAGCACCTTGTTTGATCCTATGGCCACCTTCGCATCGCCTATTCCTTGGCCGTCGCCATGAAGTCCGGCGGCCTTGTTCACACGGAAGACCGCATGCTTGTCCGTGTAGAAGGCTATGGGCTTGCCGTGCTGCTCCAGATACCGCTGTGTGGCGTTGAAATAGGCGAAGGTCGACTCCGACTGGACGAACTGCAGGTGCATCAGTCGGCTTGTGGCGTCGTCGATAAAGACGAGCAGGGGGCATTGCGGGCCACGATCCTCGAACCACCAATGCTCTGAGCCATCGACCTGGATCAACTCGCCGACACACTCCCGCCGATAGCGCGGCTGGTAGACCCGCCCGCGGCGTTTCTGTCTGTCCGCCCAGAGGCCAGCCTCGAGCATCCAAAGCCGCAGCGTCTCGCGCCCAATTGTGATGCGATGGACCTCACGTAACTTCTCAGCAGCCAAGGTGGGCCCGAAGTCAGCGTAGCGCGCCTTGATTAGCTCCAGCGCCTGAGCCTTGAGGCTCTCCGGCATCTGTCGGTTGCTCGGCCGGCCGCGCTTCTTGGAGACGAGAGCGGTTACGCCGTGGGCCTGATACGCCTTAGCAAGACGCTGGACTTGCCGGCGCTCCAATCCCAGAAGTTCAGCGGCGGTCGAAACCGTCAACCGACCGCTCGTCAGATCGCGCAGCACTTCAGGCCGCGCCAGCTCTTTGTCGCTCATGATATGTAACGTCACTTCGAGGGCCTCCCACGAAAATGCGGGAGGGTGCCATTTCTAACTGGCACGGGTGCGACATTACTAAATGGCGGCTACACGCCTTCTTCGCATAATAGAAGTTATGGGAAATGAAATAACCCTTTCGGTCGAAATGGGCGGCCTTAACGTCTAGGATCCAGACTGCTTTTGCTGACGTAGAAAATTCAGGAGTTTGATTTTCTGTGTTAAGGCGCTGCCGCTCAAGTCTCCCGACCGTTGAGCGGCCTGGTCGATTGACTGTGCGGTAATCCGCAGATGTGTTGCACACTTTTTCAGGCGATCCGCTGGCGGTCTATGCGCGGTGTCTGCCTGAGCGGCTTGTTCCTGCAATCGCGCCATATATCGGATGGCGTACGGAAGATGTGAATTTGAATTGGTGTGTGCCACGCGCCCTACTCCGTACATTCGACTCAGTGCCCGAACGTTAACATGATCGTTAACGGCATATGAATCGATTTTACGGTGTGTCCTCACGCTCCAGTGGATTTCCACCGGAATCCGCGCCAAGTCTGACAGTTACTTCAGGCCCTTCAGTACGCGGTAAGTGACTTCGGCCACTTCCCAGTCCTCGGGCGTGTCGATGTCGACGACGTGGGTGCGTGGCAGTATGACCGGCGCTGAAATAGGCGAAAAAGCGATTTCGCCGTTTACCCACGCATCCGACCACCCCCAGTAGAACTGCGCCGCGTCGTGGTAGGCCGGTTCCAGGTCCTGCGACCGTTTGCTGAGATTTTCCGGCCAGAACATGTCCACGCTGCCGTCAGATGTCTTTTTCAGCGCCCGCTGGATGGGAAACGGAAACGAGGTTACCGAGAAGGCAAAGCGGCGGCCCGGTTCCGATAGCCGCGCCCAGCCCTCTTTCAGCCGGTCGGGATCGATCAGGGGCGCGGTAGCGTAGATACAGCAGGTCGCATCATACACTATCCCCTGCTCACGGAACCACTGGATGGCGTGAACGACGACGGCGCCCGTGCCGGCATAGTCGTTGGCAAGCTCCGCCGGACGCACGAAAGGCGTCTCTGCACCATGGGCGCGCGCAACGCTGGCGATCTCTTCATCGTCGGTCGATACGATGATCGTGTCAAACAGCCCGCAGTCCCGCGCTGCCCGAATCGAATAGCTGATCATCGGCTGGCCGTGAAACAGCTTGATATTCTTGCGCGGTATCCGTTTGGAGCCGCCGCGCGCCGGAATGACGCAAAGCTTTTTCACAGAAAGAACAGTCTGTTCATGTAGGGGTCAAAACGTGGGTCGCGCGCGATTTTCGTATTCCTTGGTGCAAACGGCGACGGGTAGAGATTGTATTGGACCGACAAAAGCAGGCGCGGCTTGTCCTGCGGCAACTGTCCCTTGTGGAAACCGTACACGTCCTCCAGGAACCAACTGCCGGCGGGGGCAGTGATTGTGTCGATCGCGTTCGCACCGAAGGTTTCGGCGATGACGTCATCGGTCTGCGCCTTGCCGCTTTCCAGCCGGCGGTCCTGGTGCGATCCGCGGACGAACTGGTGGGGGCCGGAGCCCGCATCGACATCAGTCAGATAGTAGAACGCCTTGAAGCAACGGGCGCAATCATAGTCGCGGTGAAAGCGCTGAACGCCCTTGGCGACCGCCCGCCCCGGATATCCCCAGACGGCGCCGATATTGTCGATTACGGGTTTGCAGCCCAGATAGGCCTCGGCAACCGCCAGCACGTCGGGTGCGTTCATCAACTCCAGAATGTGCGGTGCGTTCAACACCTCTTCCCAACTGTAGCAGCCGATATTGATCTCGTCCGATGCCGGCTGATCCCAGGGAAAATAACCAAGGTGCATGCGATAGGGATCGTGGCACCGAATGGATTTGAAATACCGGATAAGGTCGCCAAGCACTGAAGCGGAAATCGCGGACTGCACAGGCGTCCGGCCGTCGCGCCGCAAGGCGTCATGGAGCGCCGCCTGCGCCGCCGTCAGCTGAAAATCCGGCGTTTTCGGCGAAAAAGCCGCCAATGTCTTTGCGAAACGGTTGCGCTGATCAAGCGTCAGCACCGGCAGCAGATCGTAGACGGGATTGCGCAGGTCTTTACGCGCACGCTGAACGAAGTGCTTGATGCTCGGCACGCGCGTTTTGAGGCGTTCGGAAAAGGACGGAGTCATGCTGCCTCCTCCCTGCCTTGCGCCTAAAGCCCGACCAGAGCGGCCAGGTCGTTCAGCGTCTTGGCTTCCTTCATCTTTTCGGCGTCGACGATCTGTCCCAGGTCGGAGTCAACCATGGCCACGAAGGAGATCACAGACAGGCTGTCCCAGTTGCCGATGTCGTCGAGCTTTTCCTCGCCCGTCAGGGGCGCGGGATCGATTTCGAGGATTTCCGCCACGGCGGCGATAAAGGCTTTTTTGTCCATCACAGACTCCTGAGAACGGAACGGCTGAAAGTGTCTCCATTCAAGGTTAATTCCATCAATATTCTGTTAAAGCTATCCTGCCAGTTTCGGCGTATCGCATGAGGCCGGCGGCGAAGCTCCGCCGCTGCCGGGGACGTTTATCATGACCAATGCCAGCCTCGACGGTGTCGCCATCAAGGGAATTCGAGCCTGCGTACCGGCGCAGTCGCGCCGCCTGGAAGACGAGAATCTGATCCCCGACGCCGCAGAGCGGGACCGGCTTATCAAATCCATCGGCGTCGTGTCGCGGCGCGTGGCGCCCACGGGCTTGTGCACCTCCGACTTGTGCCAGGCCGCGGGCGAAAATCTGATGGCGCAACTGGGCTGGGAAAAGGACAGCATCGATGTGCTGATCCTGGTCACCCAAAGCGCCGACTACGTCATTCCGGCCACGGCCTGCGCGCTCCAGGATCGGATGGGTCTCGGCTCGTGCCTGGCCTTCGACATCAATCTCGGCTGTTCCGGCTATACCTATGGCTTGTGGACGGCCGCATCCCTGCTGAAGACCCTGAAGGTCGCGGGCCGGCCGGCGCGCGCCCTTCTTCTGGCCGGCGACATTTCGACGTCCAAGCTGCTGGACGACGATCGCTCAACCATTCCATTGTTCGGTGATGCCGGTTCGGCCACGGCCCTGGAAGCCGATGACAGCGCCGGCCGATGGCACGGAGTCTTCGGTACGGACGGCAGCGGGGGCGAGCATATCATGGTGCGCGCCGGCGCCATGCGTGGTTCCCTCCTCCCGCCCAAGACTCCGCACGCTCCGGATGTCGCTGAGACGCTTTACCGCGACGCGCGCCTGCATCTGAATGGCGCGGAGGTGTTCAACTTTACCCTGAAACAGGTGCCGCTGTTGGCCAAGGCGATTTTCGAGACGTCGGGCTCCGGCGTCGATGACGTTGATTATGTCCTGTTCCATCAGGCCAATGCCTTCATGCTCAACCACCTGCGCAAGAAGGTCGGTCTTCCCGAGGACAAGGTGCCGATTGCGCTAGAGTCCTTTGGCAACACCAGCTCCGCTTCGATCCCACTGGCGATTGCGTCGCATCTGGCCGCGCCGATGACGCAGCCCCAGCGCCTGATCTTCATGGGTTTCGGCGTCGGATGGTCGTGGGGCGCCGTCAAGCTCGATATCGCCGGAATACCCGCGCCGCAGATCGATGAGGTGGGATAGCGGACAATGCATCCCAACCTGTCCAGCCCGGTCACGTCCGACTACTATACGCGTCAGGACATCTTCGATCGCGAGATCGAGGAGGTCTTCCGTCCATCCTGGGTGTGCGTCGGTTTCACTGATGACCTGTCGCAGCCGGGGGATTTCGTCACCACGCAGATCGGGCGGTACAACGTCGTCGTCCAGAATTTCGCGGGCACGCTCAGGGCGTTCCGCAATGTCTGCTCGCACCGCTTCTCACGCATCCAGTGCGACCGCAAGGGCAATCGCAGCCTGACTTGCCCCTATCATGGTTGGACCTATGATGCCGAAGGGGTGCCCGCCGGCATTCCCGCCAATCGCGAAGCTTTCGGGTTTGACGAGGCCGATCGCCGGTCCCTGGCGCTGGAGTCGTATGCGCTTGAGGTCTGCGGCCGTTTTGTCTTTGTGCGTATGAGTCGCGATGGACCGGATCTGCGCACCTTCCTTTGCGATGTATATGGCGTCCTTGAGCACCTCACCGAAACCTGTCCCGACCGTTTCGACAGCCAGCAGATCGAGTGGGACTTCAACTGGAAGATCGGCATGGACAATGCCGCCGAAGGCTATCACGTCCCGCTTGTCCACCCGGAAAGCTTTGCGCTGATGCTGAAGCCAGGCCTGCGCCTATCCACCTCCGGCGAGCACGGCTGGTATATCGGCGACCTCAAGGACCGGTCCAATGCGTGGTGGGCCGGCGTGGCAAAGGCTATCGGCCTCAAGCCCAGTCCGGTATACACCCAATATGCCAGCTTTCTCATTTTTCCAAACATTGTCATCAACTTCAGTTACGGTGGTTTCCTGGCTTTCCAGACCTTTGACCCGCTCGGGGTAGAAAAGCTGGCCATCAATGCCGGAGCATGGCTGGCGCACAACAAAGGCGGCGCGGCGCGTGACATGGTCGTCGAGCAGCTCAAGGATTTCTCGCAGCGCGTCCGCGCCGAGGACCGCGCCATCTGCCGCAAGGTCCAGGACGGCCTCAACGAGCTGGACGGACCGCGCGTCATGCTGACTGGACGCATGGAGCAGGCGACCGCCCATTTTCACCAGGCCTATGCCGCACGCATGACGGGTAACCGGCTGAAGGTGGCGCAGTGATGGACCTGATCCCCGCTACACCGCGCCCGCGCGAGCCGTTCAATCCCTTGACACTGGAAGGTCGCACGATCCTTGTCACCGGCGCAAGCAGCGGGATCGGCCGCGCCAGCGCCGTCTATCTGTCACGGCTGGGGGCACGAATTATCGCCAGCGGTCGCGACGGGGAACGCCTTAAAGAGACTCTCGACCAGCTCGAAGGCGAAGGCCACGTCGGACGCACATTCGACATCAGCCAGCTTGACGCCATCGTGCCATGGATGAAGGCGCTGTGTGCCGATCATGGCCCCCTGAACGGCCTGGCACATTGCGCCGGCATCCAATCGATGCGTCCGCTGCAGGCCGTGAACCTGGCCTACGTCCACGACGTCATCAATGCCAACCTGAACGCCGCCCTGGTCCTGGCCCAGGCCTTCCGGCTTAAGGCCTGCCATTCGCCGGGCGCATCGCTCGTCTTCGTGGCCTCGACCGCCGGCATCAAGGCCGCGCCGGGCAACACCGTCTATTCGGCCAGCAAGGGCGGTCTGATCGCGGCCACCAAGTCGCTGGGGCTTGAACTGCTGCGCGACGGCATTCGCGTCAACGCCGTGGCCCCGGCTCTCGTCGATACGCCGATCGCTCAGAACTATCGCGCCATCACAGAGGATGGCTATCAGAAACTGGTCGATCTCCAGCCCCTGGGCATTGGTCATCCCGACGATGTCGCCGCGGCCATCGCCTTTCTGCTGGCCGACACATCGCGCTGGATTACCGGCACCATACTGAACGTCGACGGAGGCTTCCTGGCATGACCTCCACCAAACCGTCGCGGAAGATTGCCCTGTCGCTGTGCGAAACCCATAGCCACGGCCCGCTGAGTTACCTCGAAATAGGGCGCCCTGATGGGCAGTGCGTGTTGTTCCTGCATGGTTTCGGGGCCGATCTTCTCACCTGGCAGTTATGCCTTGTGCCGCTGGCGTCGCAATATCGCATCGTGGCCATTGACCTGCCGGGCCACGGGCGCACCACGGCTGACGTCGGTGAAGCTTCGCTGGCCTTCATGAGCGCCTGGCTGGACGAAGCCTTTGACGCACTGGACATCCGTGAAGCGCATATCGTCGGCCACTCCATGGGCGCAAAGATCGCGCTTGGCTTTGCGTTGGCGCACCCCGAGCGTGTCTGTTCCCTGGGGCTGATTTCGCCGGCGGGTCTGGGCGGTGACTTCCACCACGACCGGCTCGACGCCTTTCTCCACGACACAGGCCACGCCGAAGCCCTGGCGGAGCATCTGTTGGGCCCGCAAAGCGCAAACCTGGTTTCAGGGCTGGTGCGCTCGCTCACGGACGCCGCCCGCGCCGGCGAACGCCGCGACGCCCTGCATCGGCTGCTGGGCCAGGCCAAGGCCTATGGTCTGGCGCTTTCACCGGAGGGGTTCGACTGGTCGAAAATCCGCGTCCCCGTAATGATCCTGTGGGGCGGCAGCGATCGTCTGATCCCCATGCCGCCTGCTCATCGCCTGCCGCCGCGCAGTACGCTCCACGTCCTAGACGGCATCGGCCACCTTCCCCATATGGAAGCGTCCAGCGCTGTCGTTTCCGCCTTGAAGGCCTTCCTCCCATGACCGCTCTCGCGCTTATCCAGACCGAACTGACGCAGATGCTTCGCGATAAGGGCGCGGATACCGGAGACATCACCGTGGATACGCCGTTGCTGAACGGTCCGTTCGACATCGACAGTCTCGACCTGGCGACGCTGGTCGTGACGCTGGAGGAAAAGACCGGCCGGACACCCTTTGCCGGCGGTTTCGTGCTGTTTCACACGGCGGGAGAACTGGCCGCGCTGTTCGGCGACTAGAGATGTCAAAAATCATTGATCCCCGCTTCGAACTGATCGGTTCGCGCACGCTTGGCGCCAGCGCGCTCCTGCCCAAGGGCGGCATCGTCGATGTCGCCAAGGCCGGCACGCGCGGGGTCATTGGCGCGCTGCTGGCCGCCGAGGCGGGTGAAGACGCATGGTTGCTGCGTGATGCCGCTTCACCACCCGATACCAGCGCAAGTGGCGGCAGGGTGTGGCTTCAAACCTCGGGCACGACAGGCAAGCCGAAATGGGCGGGTTATAGCGTGGCGCATCTGGCGGCGCGTATCGCTAAGGGCAAGGGTGAGCGCGCGCGCTGGCTCCTGACCTATAATCCGGGCGCCTTTGCCGGTGTCCAGGTCATATTGTCAGCCATGATCGGCGGCCACGCCCTGGTTGCTCCGGCGCCCGGGGCACCGGTTTCAGAAATGGCGCGGATCGCCGTCAGCACCGGGGTGACGCATGTGTCGGGGACGCCGACCTTCTGGCGCGCCTTCCTGATGGCCATTGGCGACGCCCCCCTACCCCTGCTCAGCATTACACTCGGAGGCGAGGCCGTAGACCAGCCCTTGCTCGACAGCCTGAAGCAGCGCTTCCCAGAGGCGAAACTACGCCACATCTATGCGACGACCGAGGTCGGAACCGTGTTCAGCGTCTCCGACGGCCGGGCCGGGTTTCCGCGCGACTGGCTGTATCAACCACTGAACGGTTTAAAGCTTACCTTGTCGGCCGACGACACCCTGCGTGTCGAAAATCCGCAGGCCAGCGGCACGGCGCAGAACCAGGTCTGGGACACGGGCGACGTCGTCGAACTGGCCGGCGACCGGGTCCTGTTCAAGGGGCGGATGGACGCTATGGTCAATGTCGGCGGCGTCAAGGTCTTCCCCGAAACGGTCGAAGCCCACCTCCTGGCCCTACCCTTCGTCCAGGATGTACGGGTGACGCCGAAGCCCAACCCGATTACCGGCCACGTCCTAACGGCCGACATTGTTTTGAAACCTTTTTCCGGTGAAGTGGAGCCGGCGATCAAGGCACACCTGGCGGAATTGCCACGCGCCGCGCGCCCGGCGTCTTTGCGGTTCGTGGACGCGCTGGACATTGGGGCGACAGGCAAGAAGTTGAGAGCATGACAGAGGGGACGTCGAAATGGCTGTTGCTGAGTGGGGTCAGCCGGGGGCTGGGCCTGGCGCTGGCGCGTGACCTGCTTGCGCGCGGCTACGGCGTGGCCGGATGCAGCACCAGCTTCAATGACGAATTGAAAGCCCTGGTAGATGGCCACGACGGCAAGTTCGTGTGGACTGGCGTCGACATGGGCGACACGGCGGCAATCGACGCATTCGTCGTCAGCTCCGCCAGGCACTTTGACGGGCAGCGCCTGTGGGGAGTCGTCAACAATGCCGGCATGTCGGTCGAAGGTATCCTGTCGACCCTGCCGGTAACCGACATCGAAAAAGTGCTTCAGGTCAACTTGACGGGCGCCATCTGCCTGGCGCGCTCCGGCCTGCGCCAGATGATGAAGACGCGTAAAGCCGGCCGGATCATCAATATATCGTCCATTACCGGGTCGCGCGGCTATACCGGCCTGACTGCCTATGCGGCGTCGAAGGCCGGCATGGACGGCTTCACCCGCGCTTTGGCGCGCGAAGTCGGGCGGCTGGGCATCACCGTCAATTCGGTTGCCCCGGGCTACATGAAAACCGCCCTGTCCGAAGGATTGGACGACAAGCAGCTCGACCAGATCGTCCGGCGCACGCCGCTTGGGCGCCTTTGCGAACTGTCGGATGTCGTGCACCTCGTCCGGTTCCTGCTCTCGGAAGATGCCGCCTTCATCACTGGCCAAGTCCTGACGGTCGACGGAGGCCTGACCAGTTGACCAGTTTCGCTGCCAAAGCACCTGTATTGAAAGGCATCGTGACCGCCCTGCCCGAACGGGTGAGCGAAAACGCCGATCTTGCTTCAAGCTTTGGCGAAGACGTGATGGCCAAGATCGTCAAGGCGACGGGCATCGAGCGCCGCCCGGTTGCGGACAGGCATACCGTGGCCGATCTTGGTTGCATCGCCGCCGAACATTTGCTGGCGAAACTCGAGTGGGACCGTGCATCCATTGGCCTCGTGATCGTCGTTACTCAGACCCCGGACTATCCCCTGCCCTCCACCGCCTGTGTCATTCAACACAGGCTTGACCTCGGCACGCACGTGGCGGCTTTCGATATCTCGCTTGGCTGTTCCGGCTACGTCTACGGGCTCTCGGTGGCGACGGCGATGATGCAAGGCGCAGGTATCAGTCGTGCTCTTCTCGTCAGTGGCGACATCACAACCCGGATGATCTCGGAAACCAACCGCGCGCTGATGCCGCTTTTCGGTGACGCCGTCGCGGTCACCGCGCTCGAAACGTCCGAACACGGATCGATTGCCTTTGACCTGGGGTCTGATGGATCAGGGGCGCCTTACTTGATTTCCCGGACAGGCGGCCTGGTGGAACCAGGTAAGGCGGAGCTGTTCATGGACGGGACCCAGGTCATGGCCTTTTCGCTGAAGCAGGTCGCGCCGTCGGTCGAACGCGCCCTGGCGGCCGCCGGTATTGCCATAGACGACGTCGACCACGTCATCCTCCACCAGGCCAACGCCATGATGCTCAGGACGCTGGGCCACAAGATCAAGGCGCGCGATGACCAGATGGTCTATGCCGTTCGCGACTTCGGCAACACCTCATCGACCTCAATCCCGCTGGCGATCTGCGATCACCTGACGAACCGGGCCCTAAGTGGTCTACAGACTTTCCTGCTGTGCGGCTTCGGGGTCGGCTGGTCTTGGTCGACGGCTGTATGGCGCACGGATGCGCCGGCCGTCCACGACATTGTCCGCGTGGCATGAGCCATGGCGCGGTTGTTCATCCGTACCGAAGCGTCCGCGCAGATCGGCATGGGCCATTTTATGCGCTGCTTCGCGGTGGCCGAGCATGCCCGCCGTCGCGGCATCGATGTCATCTTTCTGACGAGCGAAGAGATCCCAGCAATCGATCACCGCGCCGCCGCCATTGGCGCCGCAGTGCAGGTGATCCGCGCACCCTTGGGTCAGGATGCCGACGCCATAGCCGTCTGCGGAATGGATGCTGAAGACTGGCTGATGGTCGACAGCTACAAGGCGACGTCGACCTATTACAGCCAATTGCACGCGCTCGCGCGACTCACGGTCGTCGACGATCTGAACGCCTTCGATAGCTATGATTGCGATCTGCTGATCAATGCGGCCGACGCTGCTTTTGACATGGGCTATGGTGGCAAAACCCGGGCGGGGCTGTTGCTGGGCGCTGACTATGCCATGATCCGTAATGAATTTCTGACGCAGCGTCTGCCAGACAGGTCCGACCCGGCGATTGTCGTCATGTTCGGCGGCAGCGATCCAGGTGGCTTGACCGTCGTAGTTGCCGAACGCCTGCACCATGCCTTTCCGGACACGGAGATTCGTATCGTAGCCGGACCAGCAAACGCCCATATCGGCCTGTTGCGCGACACGGCGCGAGACTTGCCGAATGTCCGGTTGTTCGTTGATCCGGCCAGTGTTGCCGACGTGCTGGCCGGAGCAAGACTGGTGATAACCGCAGCGGGCGGTAGTGTCGGTGAGGTCGCCGCCATGGCCTTGCCGGCTCTGGTCCTCGTCGTCTATGACAACCAGGTCGCCGCGCTTCACGCTTGTCCCTTCCCGGTCATAGATGTCCGCAAGGGCTTGCCTGACGCGCTTGAGCAAGTGATCGCCGGCCTCCTCGATGACAAGCAGGGGCTGAAGGACATCGCCACGCAAGGACACGCGATTGTCGATGGCAAGGGCGCGCAACGCATTGTGGAGGCCATGTTCGGTGTTTGACTTTCTGACCTACCGTCAGCCAATGGCGAATGATGCCAAGATGCTGCTCGATTGGCGCACCGCGCCGCACGTCACCCAGTTCATGCTGACCGATGTTCCCTACGATATCGAACGTCAGAGAGCGTGGATCGAGCGCAGCAATGTGCGCGATGACTATCATCACCGTATCATGCAATGCGAGGGGCGGGATATTGGCTATACCTCGATCACGATAACCGATCGCACTTCGTCAATCGGTGAGATTGGCATCTACATCGGTGACCTTCAGGCGCCGCACGCCCTGACGGTCTACAATTTTGTGCACACACTCAACCATGCCTTTTTCACCCTGCGCCTGCACAAGCTGGTAAACCACATTGTCGCGTGGAACAGCCGGACAATCCGCATCCAGACGTTCAATGGTTATCGCCATGTTGGCGTCCTCAAAGACCATACGCTAAAGGATGGCGTTCGCCACGACCTGCATATTTTTGAACAGTCGGCGGATGAATGGCGCACATTCCGCAAGAAGTTCAAGGATACGACTGACTGGGACGGCAACGCGACTGAATAGCAACTAGGCCAGCCCACGACAATATCTCGAGCCGTTGTATTAATCCGCGTACTCCGCCACCCGGCGCACCTCTTCGGCAGAGCCCAGAACGACACTGGTGCGCTGATGCAGGCCAGTGGGTTGCAGGTCGAGAATGCGGTTGACGCCGTCCGTCGCCTGGCCGCCGGCCTGTTCGATCAGAAGCGCAATCGGATTGGCCTCGTACATCAGGCGCAGCTTGCCGTTCGGCCGCTTGGCATCTCCGGGATAAAGGAAGATGCCGCCGCGCGTCAGTATGCGGTGGACGTCGCCGACCATAGAAGCCAGCCAGCGCATATTGAAGTCGACACCGCGCGGTCCATCCTTGCCTGCTACACATTCGTCGATATAGCGACGGACGCCGGCGTGCCAATAACGTTGGTTCGACATGTTGATGGCGAATTCGCGCGTCGCCGGCGGGATCGACATGGTCGCCTTGGTCTGAATCCACTGGCCGGCTTCGTCGGGCGTGAAGGCTGAAACGCCGTTACCAAGCGTGAGGACAAGCGTCGTCTGCGGCCCATAGATGGCGTAGCCGGCGCAGACCTGCTCGCGGCCGGGCTTCAGGAAATCGCTTTCGGACAGAGGTCCTTGCGGCGCTGTCAGCACCGAGAAGATGGTGCCGACCACGCCATTGACGTCGACATTGCTGGAGCCATCGATCGGATCGAAAATCAGCAGGTATTCACCGGTGTCGAAACCGACATGTGTTTCCATTTCCTCAGACGCCAGACCGCGCACCGTACCTTGCCAGCGCGCCTCTTCCATCATGATGTCATTGGCGATGACATCGAGTTGCTTCTGCTCCTCGCCCTGAACATTCTCCTGACCTAGCGCGCCTTGCAAATCATTGACGGCGCTCAGGTTCACTGTGCGCCCGATGACGGCGCAGGTATCGGCCAGCAACCCGACAAGGGTTTTCAGGCTGGCGGGCAGGTTTGACTGGTCGCTCAGATAGGCGTTCAGGGTGGCTGGCATTTGAGATCCTTGGCAGGCTTCTTTTATGGGATCAGACGTCCAATGGCTGTTTCAGCTCTTTTGCGTCCGCCGGGCGAATGTGCAGCCACCCTGCCCAAAGTCAACCAGTTCCCGACATTTAATAGTCTTCACCGTGCTCGACCCGCTATTTCCATGGACTTTTGCGCAGGCTTTAAGCGCGCCCCTTCATCCAAACCTGCGACTGCAAGCCGGTAAAGCGCACTCTTGGGCCAACCTCCGCCTGAGCCACAGGCGTCGTCGCGCCCGGGGCAAAGTCAACGTCGCCGGTACCGATGTCGGCGGCCTGGCCAACACGGTTCATGCGGGCGTAGTTCGGCACCGCCAGCATGGGCGAACCATCGGCCCATTTGCCGCTGATGGCGATGACGCCATCCAGCAGATCAGGCTTCCACTCGGCCTTGAGCGGACCGTCACCCAGCGCCTTTTCGATATCGGGCTGATCGGCGCGTTCGACATTGTAGACAAGAGGACCATAGGCCAGCGCCACGCGGCCGCGATTGGCGGCGATGCGGTTGTCAGGGCGGACACGCTGCACGGCCAGCGGCAGGTCGAGCTCTATGCGATCGCCCTTCTGCCACTGGCGGGTGATAACCGCATAGCCCTTCTCGATTTTTGCCTGGACCACCTTGCCATTCACTTTCAGCGCCTTCACACCCTTGATCACGGGCGTCAGCTCATAAAGCTCGCTGGTCGTCCGATCCGGGATGCGCACACGCACGGTGAAGGTCTTGCTCTGCTTCGGGTTGACGGTGATGGCGATGGCGCCGTCCCACGGATAGCGCGTCTGCTGTGCCATCTCGACATCGGTGCCGGCGACATTATCGACCGTGATAGTCGAGCCGACGAACAGGTTGACGTAGAGGCCGTCCGCATCCTTGGCATAGGTCCAGGTCGGCAGCATTAGCAGGGTGCGCGGAATATTCGCGACGCAGCATGGGCAGACGTGCCACAGGGTCCGCTCGCTGTTCACAAGCGGATTGGTATAGCAGAAGCTCTTGCCTTCCAAGTCGATCGCGCCCAGCAGCGCGTTGTACATGGTCTGCTCATACAGGTCGGCATACTTGGCGTCGTGATAGGCCAGGTTCAGCTTGTATTGGAAGAAGATCAGGCCGGCGCTGGAACACGACTCGCAATAGGCGCCATTACGTAAGCTGTAGTCCGGGCCGAAGCCTTCTGAGGTTTCGCCGCTGCCAATGCCGCCGGTGATATAATACTTGCGATTGACCATGTTGTCCCACAGCGACATGACCGCGCTCTGGTAATCGGTATCGCCGGTTTCGGCGGCGATGTCGGCCATGGCCGAGTAGGAATAGACGGCACGCACGGCGTGGCCGACCGCCTCATACTGCTGCTCAGGCGGCAGATGGCTCTGGTCGTATTCCTGGCCGCCCTTGCGTGATTCCAGCAGGAAGCGGGCCAGCGCAATATAGGCATCGCCGCGTGGATGGCCTTCGACGTCGTTGACGAAGCGGCCGAAGCGGACCAACGCCTGCTCCAATTCCTGGTGGCCGTCATACCAGTCCTTCTTACCGGGCCCGATATTGGCGACCCAGCAGTCGGCCAGCTTCTTGGCGCCGTTATAGAGGCGCAAGTCCTGTCCATTGGTCAGGGTGTAGTGGTTGATCGCCGACTCGATGAAGTAGCCGGCGATATAGCCTTCGTGGTCGGCGCGGTGCGCCGGGTCCCAACGTTCGTCCCAGGTGCCGGGGGCCGCCAGCGTCTTTGCGGTCTGCAGGTAGCCATCCGGTTCCTGGGCTGCCAGGATGATCGGGATCCAGCGGTCGATCGTCTGGCGCATCTTTGTCTGCGCGGCGATCATCTCGGCATCGCCCTTGGGGTCGACCATCAGGGCGATACACATGGCTTCGACGTTCTGCAGCACCCAGGCATTGGAGAAGACATAGCCCTTGTGCGCGCCGTGCGGTTCGCCGCGGTTCTTCTTGGCTGCCTCGACGAAGTTGTCGATACCGCCATTGCCGATCTTCAGGTCGGTGCGCTCGCAATAGTCGATGACGTGCGGGATCCAGTTGACGATCAGGGCCTTGGCGCGGGCATTCCACAACGGACTGTCGATGGCATATTCGCGTGTATAGACGACGTCGAGGCGCTTGGCTGGCGGCGCCTCGGTCGCGCGCAGGCGCAGTTTCGAGCTGTTGACCTTTCCGCCGGCGTGCGCCGTCAGTTCCAGGACATAGTCGCCAGTCGCCGACACCGTTGCCGTCGTGTTGGCCGACAGGGCGTCGGCGAAGGTTACCGTGCCAGGGCCGGACACCTTGCGCCACAGCACGCCGGCATCACCAGCATCGCTCAGCCATTCGGCCTTGCCATTAAGATAGGTCTTGCCGCCCATGACGACGATGCGATCGACACCGGCAACGACGGCGGGCGCAAAGGCTGGAACCGGGCCGTGGCTCCAGACCCGCCATTCCAGCAGGCCAGTGGACAGGGTGCCGTCGGACACGATCTCGAGGCGCAGCTTGTCGGTCGTCACCGGATCGAAGATCGTGGTGAAGAAGGCGTCCTTGCCCAGATCATAGCCCTTGGCGTTCCTGACCGGCACGAAGGTCTTGCCATCCCAATAGAGCAGTCGATAGGACTTCGGCAGGCCGACGCCCTGGCCGTCGACCCAGAAATAGAGGTCGATTGTGTTGGTCGTGACCGGCTGGCTCCAGTCGTACTGCACCCATTCAGTACCCGTCTTCGGCCAGTTGCCGTACATGCCCTTTTCGACATCGTTGGAGTCGCGCGGCGTGCTGCCGTCGTTCAATGCGATGACCTTGGTGTCGCCGGAATTATAGGAGGTCGACGGCACGGCGACCTTGGCCAGGTTTACCGGCTTGGTGTTCTGCGCCAGGGCCGGCGCCGACCAGGTGGTAAAGGCCGCAGCCGCTGCGGCACCCGACAGGCTGGCGACAACCGTACGCCGGCTAACGCCGCACCCGCAATCGTTCGAAAGGCAGGTATGGTTGGAAAATACGCGGCGGGTCATGTCGTCTCTCTCCAGAGTCTTTTCTTATTTACGGGCGTTTTTATTTGCAGCTTTGGGCGGCGGCTGCGCGCATCGGCCGGACGGGTACAGGTTTAGCGTCGGGTGTCAGGGCTTCCCATTCCTGCACGCCGAATGCGCCGAAAGTCTTGCCGTCCGTCGAGGCGTCGAGCACGGCCCGCAGGCAGCGCGTCGTCACCGGCGAAAAGGCGACTTCATTGAAGGTCTCAGGCGCATTGCCATAGGCTGTTGTGGCCTTGACGGTGGCCCATGCCGAACCCGTCCAGTATTCCAGATGCCACGCTTTCGGAGGGGCGACACCGACACCGGAACCAACGGGTTGGTCGGCAAAGAACCAGATGCGCGAGCCGTTGAGCGTAACGGGCTCATCCCAGCGGTACTCAATCCACTGTTGTGGAGGGTGGTTCCCGGTCCAGCTGCCCCAATAGTCGGGTGGCAGCGGCGCTGTTCGTACCTTGCCGTCTTTGAGCGCGCCTAGCCAGTATTGCACCGGTACGGGCTCATTCGATGACGCCGCCGTGGCGGCGGGCGCGGCATTGCGTTGCGCGGGTAAGATAGCCGGCCTGGCCGGTGTCGTTACGACCTTGCGGATGGCGGCAGGCGTTACGCTGTCATCCCACTGGACCTCATCGACAGCGACGCTGCGGCGGAAGTGGCCGCCGTTCTTCGCATCGGCCGTGTGGTAGGCGATGTACCATTTGTCCTTATACGGAACGATACCCGCGTGCGAGGTTGTCGAGGAGACCGGATCGAGCATAACGCCACGATAGGTCCATGGCCCCAATGGCGAGCTGGCTGTGCCGTAGGCGATGCAGGCGTAATAGACGGCCTGTGTGCATTCCGACTGAGGTCCCGCCTTGTTGCCGGCATAGGTCATGTAATAAATGCCGTTGCGCTTGAAAATCCACGGCGCCTCAAAAAAGCCGGTTAGCGTCGTGACGTCGACAATATCGCCCTTGAAGGTCATCATGTCCTTCTCGAGCTCGACGCCCTTGAGCCGCCCAAAGGTGCCCCAGTACATGTAGACGCGGCCATCGTCGTCAACGATCACGGTCGGATCTATGTTCTGGATGTTATTCGCGACAGGATAGGACTGCGACACGATGGGGCCTTGCGGGTGGGCGTCGACCCACGGACCTACCGGGGTATCAGACACCGCCACGCCGATGGCGAAACCATCCTTATTCATAGTCCCAGCCTGTATCACCGGGGCGTAGAGATAGTATCTTTTATCCGTCCCCTGAACGATTTGCGCCGCATAGGCGCGGCCGGGCGCCGCCCATTTGAAGACGTCGTCAGGCTTCAGGAAATGCGGATAATGGGTCCAGTCACCCGATGCCGGGTTGTCCGTCGTCAGCATCTGCCATTCCGGCATGATGAAGTCGTTGACCCCGTCTTCGGCCATGTCGCGGCCGGTCAGGATATAAAGCTTGCCGTCGGCGACCAAAGGTGCCGGATCGGTCGTGTAGTCCTGGCCGTCGCTAAGGATCGGATTTTGCGCTGCCCGAATGCTGTGGCTTTCAAGCGCAGGCTGGGCTGTCGCCGTGGCGCAAGCTGCTAGCAGGGGCAACAAGGCCGCGAGATATAGACCGCGCATCATTATGCCTTTACCGCCGCGGTCGTGAACAGCCGGACGCCAAACACAGGCCCGGCGGTCTTGCCTTCCTGGGCGTTGAACTTCACTGTGACCTTTGACTTGCCCTTGGTCAGGGCCAACGGGATCGGATAATCGACATCGACCCAGGCGCCGGGCTGGCGGCCCGACAGGCGCTCGTGCGCGATGACCGTGCCGTCCACTTCGATCGTGAAGCTGCGGTTGAATTCCGAACCCCAATAGGTCGCCTGAAGCACCAGTGGCCCCGCCTCCTTGCCGTCCTTCCTGACGTTCATCTCGAAGGTGAACCAGCCGCCGGTGCGCGCATCGCGGCCATTGCGGTTGCGGTAGACGACCGGGTAGGAATTACCAAAGGTCTGGAGATTGTGGTCGCGCTCGGGCTGCATCTCACCCAAGTGCATGGTGTCGACGGATCGCGCCGCCAAGTCTTTCAGGCGTTCCTGTTCGGCACGATAGGCGACCTGAGCCTCGGCCCATTCGGCGTCGTTATAGCGGTTGAAGTAGACAGCCGTGCGGCGCTCATACTGCGAATAGAAGGGCCGGAAAGTCATATCGCCCGGGCGGCCAATACCGTTCGACTTATAGACGGCTTCTTCAACCGAGACCGGCACGAAGGCGCCAAGCAGGTCAGCGCCGACAAGCGCCGGTGCGTCGCCTTCCCAGGGTTGGTCCGAGGCGCCGAGATCAGCTGCGAGGACCATCGGGCCCCGCAGCAGGGCCACGACCTTGTCGTCGCCGGCCGTGCTTTCAAAGCGGAGGTCGAGCGGCAAGTCGAGGGTCACGACATCGCCGGCCTTCCACTTGCGGCGGATCATCGCATAGCCTTTGTCAGCCTTGGCCAGCGCGGGCTTGCCGTTGACCAGCAGGGTATGAGTACTGGCCCAGCCCGGAATACGGACGGCGACGGTAAAGGTCCTCGCTCCCGAAAGCTGGCCGACCTTGAAGGCGACCTGGCCGTCATAGGGGTATTTCGTCGTCAGTTCGAACGCGGCCTTCTGCGCCTTCCATTCGACCTTCGACGGAATGAACAGGTTGATATAAAGGGTATCATTCGACTGCCAGTAGATACTGTCGCCGTGTTTGGAGTGGCTCTCGATCCCTGACAGGACGCAGCA
Source organism: uncultured Asticcacaulis sp. (assembly GCA_965650705.1). GTDB lineage: Bacteria > Pseudomonadota > Alphaproteobacteria > Caulobacterales > Caulobacteraceae > Asticcacaulis. Next base: position 29,086 of record CBFGPQ010000030.1, read on the forward strand.
CCAGAACGAGTCTTCCGGCGTCGAGAACTCGCGCGCCGTGCCCGACATCAGCGGCACCATATAGGCGAACATGCCGGTCTTCGGGTTCTGATGCGCCATGATGTGGTTGAGGTGGGCGCGCTCATAATAGTCGAACCACGAAGCATTCGGCGACCAGCTGTAGAGGTGCCGCGTCAGCTTCAGCATGTTGTAGGTATTGCAGCTTTCGCAGGTCTGCTCGGTGATGTGTTTGGCGATCGTGTCGGGTTCGAAGAAATATTCGCGGTCGGCATTGCCACCGATGACAAACGAATGGTGGTTGACCACGCGCTCCCAGAAGAAGGCCGAAGCATCGCGATAGCCAGGCTTCTTCGTCACTTCGTATAGGCGCGCCAGGCCGATCAGCTTCGGCACCTGGGTGTTGGCGTGGTTGTTGGCCAGCTTGTCCTGCTG
>CBFGPQ010000031.1:0-28561 GCA_965650705.1 uncultured Asticcacaulis sp.
ATGGCCGGTGAGATGCACTATCCGCGCATCCCGCGCGAACTGTGGCGCGACCGCCTGCGCAAGCTGAAGGCGCTTGGGCTGAATACCCTGTCGACCTATGTCTTCTGGAACGCACATGAAAAGCGTAAGGGCGTCTATGACTTCACCGGCAATCTCGACCTGGCGGCGTGGATCAAGACCGCCCAGGAAGAAGGCCTGTGGGTGCTGCTGCGCCCCGGCCCCTATATCTGCGGCGAATGGGACAATGGCGGCTATCCCGGCTGGGTGTTGAACGATCCGGACATCCGTCCGCGCTCGCTTGATCCGCGCTACATGGACCCGTCGGGCGAATGGCTAAAGCGTATCGGTGAGGCAGTCGCGCATCTGGAGATCGATCGCGGTGGTCCGATCCTGATGACCCAGGTCGAAAACGAATATGGCTCGTTCGGCAACGACCTGAGCTATATGCGCGCGGTCAAGGACCAGGTGCGCGCTGCGGGTTTTGCCGGCGCGCTGTACACGGTCGATGGCGCGGCCGTCATCGAAAACGGCGCCTTGCCGGAGATGTTCAACGGCATCAATTTCGGCACCCACGACAAGGCCCGCGTCGAGTTCGAACGCTTCGGCAAGTTCAAGACGTCGGGCCCGCGCATGTGCACCGAACTGTGGGGCGGCTGGTTCGACCACTTCGGTGAGATGCATTCGTCCATGCCGATCCCGCCGCTGATCGACAGCCTGAAATGGATGCTGGAAAACAAGATCTCGCTCAGCTTCTACATGCTGCACGGCGGCACGTCGTATGGCTTCGATGCCGGCGCCAATTACGACAAGAACAGCCGGACCTATCAGCCGGATATTTCCAGCTATGACTACGACGCCATGCTGGATGAGGCCGGGCGCCCGACGCCGAAGTACGAAGCCGCCAAGGCCTTGTTCCAGGCCTTCCTGCCCAAAGAGCGCTTTACGGCGATGCCGGAGCCGGAAAAGGCGATCGACATCAAGCGCTTCCGTCTCAATGAAAAGGCCTCGCTGTGGCAATTGCTCGGTAAGCCGGTGACCGCCAAGAGTCCGCGCACCCTGGAACAGCTCGACCAGCCGCACGGTATGATCCTCTACCGTCACAAGGTCAAGGCGGCGGCCAAGGGCGCGCTGACCTTCGGCGAGGTCCGCGATTATGCGCAGGTATCGGTCGATGGCGTACCGGCCGGCGTGCTCGATCGCCGCTATCACGAGACCAGCCTCGATATCGCGGCGAAGAAGGGCAAGCGGATCGACGTCCTGGTCGATATCATGGGCCGCATCAATTACGGCGACCAGATCGGCAAGGACCAGAAGGGCCTGATCGGCGACGTGACCCTGAATGGCGCAGCACTTGAAGGCTGGGAGCACTATAGCCTGCCGCTCGATGACCTCAGCAGTCTGCGGTTTTCGACCGAACACGTCACCGGCCCGGCCTTCCACCGTGGGTCTTTCGACCTGACCGAGCTTGGCTATACCTTCCTGGACATGCGCGGCTGGGGCAAGGGCTATGCCTGGGTCAACGGTCATAACCTCGGGCGTCACTGGTCGGTCGGGCCGCAGCACGCCTTATTTGTGCCCGCGCCTTATCTGAAGGTCGGCCGTAATGAGATCATCGTGCTGGATCTGCACGATGGCGCCGAACGCTCGGTCGCCGGCGGCAAGCACCAGATCTGGGACCGTCCGGGTCTGGTGCAAATCTAGGATAGAACCATGCAACGCAGGCAACTCATCCTCGGTCTGACGGCGGCGGCGACCTTCGCCGCCACGCGGGCCTTCGCCGAAATCCCGGCCATGTCGCCGGTCGTCGCCAGCGGCAAACGCCCGCTGGCCGCGACGCGCAAATTCCCCAATGCCTCGGTCGAAGCCGTCATCAAAAAGACGGTCAAGACGATCAAGGATCCGGAACTGGCGCGGTTGTTCGAGAACTGCTTTCCCAACACGCTCGACACGACGGTCGAGACGGGCAGGGCGGACGGCAAGCCCGACACCTTTGTCATCACCGGCGACATCAACGCCCTGTGGCTACGCGACTCTTCGGCCCAGGTTGAGCCCTATGTCGCGCTGGCGGCCAAGGATGCCAGCTTGCGGACCATGTTCCACGGTCTGTTCCAGCGCCAGGCGCGCTGCATCCTGATCGATCCTTACGCCAACGCCTATATGCGTGACCCGACGGCGAAGACGGACCTGTCGTGGTCGCTGACCGACCAGACCGAGATGAAGCCGGGCGTCGCCGAACGCAAATGGGAGATCGACTCGCTCTGCTACCCGATCCGCCTGGCCAACCAGTATATCGAAGCGACTGGGGATACCGCGCCATTCGATGACACCTGGCGGGCGGCGATGCGGACCGTGCTCAAGACCTTCCGCGAACAGCAGCGCAAAGATGGGGACGGCCCTTACCGCTTCAACCGTACGGCGTCGGAACCGACCGAGACGCTGCCGCGCGGCTATGGCTGGCCGACGAAATATACCGGCATGATCCATTCCGGCTTCCGGCCGTCGGACGACGCCTGCACCTATCCGTACTTTATTCCAGGCAACGCCTTTGCCCTGGTCAGCCTGCGCCAACTGGCCAGGCACGCCGACGCCATGGGGCTCGACCCGGTCTTCGCCGTCGACTGCCTGGCCCTGGCCGGCGAAGTCGAACGCGGCCTGTACATCTATGGCCGCACCAAGGACAAGGACGGCAACGATATCTGGGCCTATGAGGTCGATGGTTTTGGCAACGCGCTGTTCATGGACGACGCCAATGTCCCGAGCCTCTTGAGCCTGCCTTACCTCGGTTTCTGCGCCAAGGACGACCCGCTGTACCTGCGCACGCGCGCGGCCGTGTTAAGCGACCGCAATCCCTACTATTACGACGGCAAGGTGCTGAAGGGCGTTGGCAGCCCACACTCGGGACTGAATACCGTCTGGCCGATTTCCCTGATGATGCAGGCCCTGACATCGACCAGCGACGACGAAATCCGCGAGTGCCTGCGCATGCTGAAAGTCGCCGCCGGTCCGCGCGGCTTCATGAACGAAAGCGTGGGCAAGGATGATGCGGCTGTCTTCACCCGGTCTTGGTTTGCCTGGGCCAATAGCCTGTTCGGCACGCTGATCCTGCACCTGGCGGCCGAAAAGCCGCACCTTCTGGCCTGAGGCGCTTATGCTGTCCCGCCGTCAGGTCCTTGCCGGAACCGCCGCCATAAGCGCCTTGCCAGCTGTCGCGTGGACCGGGCCGGTAAATCTGTGCGACCACGTCGATCCGTTCATCGGGACGGGCGGGCACGGGCATCTCTATCCCGGCGCTACCGTACCGTTTGGCATGGTGCAACTGAGCCCCGACACCAGCAATGACCGCTGGGATTCGTGCTCCGGCTACCATCAGTCGGACAGCTCGATCATGGGCTTTTCGCACACCCATTTGAGCGGCACCGGCTGTCCCGACATGCTGGACGTCCTGCTGGTGCCGGCGACTGGCCCGGTGCATCTGGAGCCCGGACCGCTCGACAATCCCGATCTCGGCTACCGCTCGCGCTACGACCGCGAGACCGAGACGGCGCGGCCCGGCTATTACAGCGTCCACCTGACCGACACGCGCATCTGCGCCGAGCTGACGGCGACCAACCGCACGGGCCTGCATCGCTATACCTTCCCGGAAGGCGAGGCGGGGCACATCCTGCTCGACTTCGTCCATGGGGGCAAAAAGTGGTGGGGCGAGAACCGCGACATGGTCCTCGACAACGCCCATCTGCGCCTGATCAGCAACGATACGATTGTCGGCGGCCGCCAGGTCTTTCAATGGGCTTCCGGCCGCTGGATCTTCTTTGCCATGAAGCTGTCGCGGCCCATGTCGCGCGTGCAGTTCTACAGCGACAACCAGCCCGTCGAAGGGCCGCACGTCACCGGCAAGAACCTGAAAGCCGCTTTGCATTTCCCGGATGCCGGAGAGGCGCCGCTGCTGGTCAAGGTCGGCATTTCGGCCGTCGATACCGAGGGCGCCCTGCGTAATCTCGAATCTGAGCTGCCCGACTTCGATTTCGACCGCGTGCACGCCGCCGCCCGCAACGCCTGGGAAGGCGAATTGTCCAAAGTCCGCGCCACGTTCAGCGACGATGTCGACCCGCGCATCTTCTACACTGCTCACTACCACATGCTGCTGGCGCCAACCGTCTTTCACGATGTCGATGGCCGCTATCGTGGCATGGACAACGCAGTCCATACGCTGAAACCTGGCGACGCCAACTATTCGACCTACAGCCTTTGGGACACCTATCGTGCTGTCCATCCGTTCTTCACGATTACCCAGGCCGAGCGCGTGCCGGGCATGGTCGGCGGGCTGGTGCGCATGGGCCAGCAGAGCCCGACCGGCGTGCCGATCTGGCCGCTGCAGGGGCGCGAGACCGACATGATGATCGGCTACCACGCCGCCGCCGTCATGGCCGAGGCCGCCGTCAAGGGCTTCAAAGGCATCGACTACAAAGCCGGCCTCGAAGTCCTCAGCAAGCGTGCTTTTGTCGACGATGTCCATGGCCTGGGGCTTTATCGGCAACTGGGTTATATCCCGGCCGATAAGGTTGATGAGTCCGTGTCGCGCACCCTGGAATATGCTTATAGCGACTGGTGCACGTCGAAGCTGGCCACTGAAATCGGTGCGCGCAAGACGGCCGAAACCCTGCGCGCCCGCTCGCGCAACTACCGCAACCTGTTCGATCGCGATATCGGCTTTGTCCGCGGCCGTCGCACCGACGGGACGTGGGTAACACCCTACAATCCGCATTCGCTCGGCCACGACCAGACGAAGTGGCGCGACTATACCGAAACCAATGGCTGGCAGGCGACCTTCCTCAATCAGCACGATATCTACGCCTATGCTGAGCTGTTTGGCGGCCTCAAGGCCTATGAGGCCAGGCTGGATGCGCTGTTTGTCGAGCCCGCCAATGCCGAGGAAAAGTCGCTGGCCGACATTACGGGTCTGGTCGGGCAATACGCCCACGGCAATGAGCCCAGCCACCACGTCGCCTATCTCTATGCCTATACCGGCAGCCCGCATAAGACCCAGAGCCGCGTCCGCCAACTGATGCGGGACATGTACCGTGCAACCCCCGATGGCCTGGAAGGCAACGAGGACTGCGGCCAGATGAGCGCCTGGTATCTGATGAGCGCGCTGGGCGTCTATCCGGTCGACCCGGTCAGCGGGAACTATGTCTTCGGCTCGCCCTTGGTGCGCCGCGCCGAGGTCGCTTTGGCCAGGGGCAAAAAGCTCATTATCGATGCGCCAGCCAACAGCGCCGCCAACATCTACGTCCAGGCCGTGAGCTGGAATGGCAAACCCTATACGAAGAGCTTTATTCGCCACGCCGATCTGGTGCGCGGCGGCACATTGCGCTTTGATATGGGGCCTGAGCCGAACACACAATTTGGCGCCCATATGGGCGACCGTCCGCCTTCCTTCACTTGAGAAATGCCATGACCGACCGCCGCGATTTCGTCAAAGCCTCACTGCTGGCCTCCGCTCTGACCGGTCTTGCCAGTACCGCGAAGGCCGCAAGCCCCGTAAAGCCTATCGTCGTTTCGACCTGGGACTTCGGAGTCGCCGCCAACCAGGCAGCGTGGTCAGTCATCCAGGGCGGCGGCCATGCGCTCGATGCCGTCGAAGCCGGGGCGCGCGTGCCTGAAGCCGACATGAAGAACCACAGCGTCGGTCGCGCCGGCTACCCCGACCGCGACGGCCATGTCTCGCTCGACGCCTGCATCATGGATGAGCAATGGCGCTGCGGCGGCGTCGCCGCGCTGGAACACATCGCCCACCCGATCTCGGTGGCGCGCCGGGTGTTGGAAAAGACACCGCACGTCCTGCTGGTGGGAGACGGCGCGCTGCAATTCGCCATCGAGCAGGGCTTTCCGAAGGAAGAGCTGCTGACGCCGGAATCCGAGGCCGCCTGGCGAGAATGGCTGAAGGTGCAGAACTATCAGCCGGTCGCCAACAGCGAGATGTCGACCTATGGCCATGTGCCCAACAGCAAGATGCCTGGTGATGAGCACAATCACGACACCTTGGGTATCCTGGCCTTGGACGGGCAGGGGCGTCTGTCCGGCGCCTGCACGACCTCGGGCATGGCATGGAAGCTGCGCGGCCGCGTGGGCGACAGCCCGCTCATCGGCGCCGGCCTCTATGTCGATGGCGAAATCGGCTCAGCGACCTCGACCGGCGTTGGCGAAGAGGTCATCCGCAATGCCGGCAGCTTCCTGGTCGTCGAGCTGATGCGGCAAGGGCGGTCGCCGCAAAAGGCCTGCGAAGAGGCGGTCATGCGTATCGTCCGCCGCCGCCCGGAAGCGGCCAAGACGCTTCAGGTTGGGTTCCTCGCCTTGAACACAAAGGGCGAGGTTGGGGCGTTCGCCATCCAGAAGGGCTTTGTCTACGCCCAGTGCGACGCCAAGGCGACCGATACGGTCGTGCCGGCGAAAAGCTTTTTTACGTGATCGGGCGGCCTAATTCGTAGCCGTTGGTTGAAGTCGGGAATCCCCCCTTCCGTCATTTGCGGAGCAAATGACGGAAGGGGGATCTTCCTTTAAGCCCAATTGAAGATAGTCGTCGCTGATGGCGCCGGTGTTGCGCCTCTGGTTAAAGGCGTCAGCGAAATCACTGTCGCCGCTGACTTTCCGCGCGCCAGGTTGGCGACATAGTAGGCGTTGCCGCTGATCCGGCCGAGCCAGACACGGTCAGCAAACAGGTCATAGGCATCGACAGCCGCATCCGCCGTCCATTGCAGGCGCAGTTCGGCAGACTTGCCGCCAGAAAGGACGCGCGCTTTTTCAATGCGGAAGCCTTGCGGTGCGGCAGGGGCCGCCACTGGCGCATCGCTTAACGACAGCTCCCCGATGTTGACCGCGTACGCGCCCGTACCTTCAAAGCCGAGCGATACGGTCACCAACGTCCGGCCGGCGAACTTACCAAGGGCTTGGTTCCAGCGCAGCCAGCCGTTTTTCAGCGCCTTGCCACCCGAAACATCGACCCACTCAACCTGCGTCGGCGCATCCTTGAAGCTGAGGCCGACCTTCATGCGACCTTTGGCGCCGCCCTTGTAGACCAGGCCGACCGTAGACGATGCCGACAGCGCCACCTCAGTCTTATAGAGCCGCACCTCGGTCGGTTGATCGAGCGTACCGGCAACGCGCAGCGAAGAGCCGCCGTCCCACGCATCCGTAAAGTCGTAATCGACGTCGAGCGTTGCACCCTTGGTCCACCACGCCCAGCTTGGCAGGATATCCTGGATGCCGAGGTTGAACCATGCGGCCCCACCCGTCTGCACGCCCTCGTGGAAGAAGCGCGCGCCTTCGCCGGTATTGAAGCGCGTGACGAAGGGCAGGGTGCCCACGACCGAGCGTTCGACGATGAAGTTGGCGACGCCATAGGTGATCGGCAGGCGAAGCTGGTCGCTGGCCTGGCCGGGCGCCTGATAGTCGGTATAGACCTTGCGGCGTTCGGCATTGCCATAGATGGCCAGTTGCGCCGGGGTCGGGTTATTGCCATTGGCCGGGCTGCCCGTCTTGCCGGACCAGAAGCTCTGATGCAGGCGGTACCAGCTTTTGCGCACCAGATTGGGGTCGGTCAGGCTGAGCAGTTCGGTGCGGTCGGCCGCAGTAGGAGCCTTCAAGGCCTTTAATTGATCAACGCGGGCGCGGCGCATCTTCCGCAAGCCGTCCTCGACGCTGTAGATCTGCAAACCGCCCTGCGAAGGGCCGCCATTCGGCGTAATGACGCGCGGTGCCACCAGGCCCATATAGCCTGGACCGGGATAGAGTTGCAGGCCGTAATAGATGTCGTTTTGCTCATAGCCGCCGCCGGTCCTGGCCGGATCGGCCAGTTCGGTCAGGGCGTGGCCCGAACAACAGCCGCGCGTCAGGCCGTAATTGCTCCAACCCTGGTCGATCATCATCGAGTCGGCGCGCGGTTCCGACGCCTTGCGCGCGCTGCCGTCGACGTGCGGCGGGCCCGGCCAGACCGATTTCACGTCGGTATAACCGTCGTAATACTGGATATGGAAGTCGCGTAAGTTTGCCTGCGCCGCCGCCGTCTTCATGTCGGCGATCAGGTCCTGGATGGCGCGGGCGTCTTCGGCCGTATAGCTCTCGAAATTGACGAAATAGCCGTCAAACCCGAAATACTGGCACAGCTTGACCAGCTTATTGGCGACTTCAGGGCGGGTCAGATCGGCGCCGTTGAACATGCGCACATCGGGCTGGAAGATGCACCCCAAACAAATGGCGCCGTTGCGATGGGCGGCGTCGACCATGGCCGGATTGGGCACCAGGCCGGTCGTGTTCCAGCCGACGACGACGTCCTGATACTGCCAGAAACGCTCAACGTGCGGGCGGCTTTTCGCGCCTGTCTGGTAACGTTCGCGGTTAAGGTCCTCGTCCGGGCCTTCCACGGTCAGGTAGGCCGCGAAGAGTGTCGCGGCGGAAACCTCGGGCTTCAGGCCCGGCTGCGCCTGAGTCGCGTTGAGTGGCGCGATGCGGGCGGCGCGCTTGACGTGCGAACGGTAAAACGGCGCTGACGGATCGGTCTCGGGATCATAGACCTTGAAGACGTCCCAAGCCTCACCCGGCGCGTTGAGCGGATAGACCGGGCTTATGGACTGGCTGTCGGCGGCCTGGCTGAGGCCCGGCAGCAGGGCGGTGACCGCGGCGGTGGCGGCGGTCATGCGGAAGAACTGACGGCGGTCGGCGGAGAAATGGGACATGTTGGTTCTGCTTAACGGGTAATAATGCCGATTTTACCGACGGCGATCACCGGCTTGTCCTGCACGGCGTGCGGCAGGCGGATACGGACATAGCGGCCGGTCTTCGGTGAGGCAAAGCGTATGCGCTGTCCGGTCCGGTTGGCCGCGATGTTCGAGAATTCGCCATGGGCTGACATGTCGCCCCACTGTGCGCCATCGGCGCTGACCCAGACTTCGTAGCCGGCCGGTGGCCCCATGCGGTTGACGCGATCGATGCCGAGCGAAATGTTCTGTACGGGCGGGGCCAGGACGAATCCCTTTATGTCGAGTGTCTCGCCAAGATCGATGATCGCTTCGATCGGCTGACCGTCAGGACCAAAGAAAGTCTCGCCCTTAAGCAGTGCGTCAGGCGTGTCGATATTGGATTTGACGACGGTCCAGTTTGCCGGCGACACGTCGAATTCGACGGTTGTCGCCGCGCTTGTCACACCTGTCCGTTCGTCACGGGCTATAGCCTTGACGACACCGCCCCGCGTCAAGCCGAAGGGCGTCTGATAGGCTGTCGCGCTGGCGACAGGCTCGCCGCCGTCGATGGTATAAAACAGGCCCTGTCCGGCCGCCGTGGGCGTCAGGGTGACCATGCCCTTGGCGTCGCGATGGACGATGGGCTCTTCCAGGACCGGCGGCATGAGGAACAGGCCGAAATTGCCGATGACCGGCGATGCCGCTGCCGTCAGGATACGCAGGCGGACCTTGGAGGCCGTCACCGGCGCGGACAGCCGGATCAGGCGCTCGTGGCCAATCGATGTATGTCGGGCGACTTCGCGCCAGCCCTTGGTGTCTAAGACATCGACGGCGTAGTCGTCGACGCGGACCCCGAGCCGGATGTCTTCGGAGAAACGAATGACGTCAAAAGTGCGCACGGCGGGGAGGGCGATTTCTGCCCAGGCGCCCGTGCGGTCGTCGTCCTTCGCTGCCCAGAATTTGCCCGGCTTGAGGATATTGGCGGCGGCGTAACCGTTGCCGAAGGCCGTGGAGGCGGTGACCGTGCCGCCGGTGGCGAGGTTGCGGGCAAAGGTTTTATCGATGATCGCCTTCCAGGCCTTCAGCGAGGCGACATCGGCGTCCGGCACGCGGCCACGGCGGTCCGGCGCCAGGTTGAGCAGCAGGGTCGTGCCGCGGCCAATCGACTCGAAATAGACCTTGGTCAGGTTGGCCGGCGTTCTGGGCTGTTCGTCGGCATGCCAGAACCAGCCCGGCCGGATCGAGACATTGGTTTCGGCAGGGTTCCAGATCGCACCGCCGCGTACGCCTTTATTGCCCTTTTCCTGGGTGTAGGGCGTCGCGTCGACGGTCGGCCAGCACGGATCGCCGGCGTGCCCCTCTTCGTTGCCGACCCAGCGCACATCCATATCCGCATCGGCGAACATGACGGCGTCCGGCTGGTTCTTGCGCACGATGGCGCGGACCTTGTCCCACTCATAATAGGTGGCGCCGTTGATACGGCGAGCCTCGCGGGCGCCGCCGTAATAGCCGTCGCCGCCATTGGCGCCGTCGAACCAGACTTCGAATAGTTTGCCGTACTGCGTCGTCAGCTCGCGCAATTGATTGTGGTAATATTCAACATAGGCCGGGCGGCCGTATTCGGCGTGGTTGCGGTCCCAAGGCGAGAGGTAGACACCAAAGGCTAGGCCGTGGCGCTTGCAGGCCTGCGCCATCTCGCCGACGATGTCGCCCTTGCCGTTCTTGTAGGGACTGTTTTTCACCGAATGCTCGGTATAGGCGCTGGGCCACAGACAGAAGCCATCATGATGTTTCGCCGTCAGGATCAGGCCGGTCAGGCCGCCGGCCTTGGCCGCTTCGACGATCTGGTCGGCGCTGAAATCGGTCGGGTTGAACAGGTCGACGCTCTCGTCACCATAGCCCCATTCCCTGTCAGTAAAGGTGTTGATGGTGAAATGGACGAAGGCGTAGGCCGTCCGGTTGTGCCACCGGTACTGGCGCGGTGACGGCGTGGCGCCATAGGCCTTCGGTGCGCCACCGGCGGCAAGCGCCGGCAGCGGCGCGCTTAAGGTCGCTGCGGTCCCGGCCAGGATGAGGTGGCGTCGCGTGAAACTCGTCATGTCCATTCCCCTGTGTCCCGGTATTGCAGCGCCGGTCAAATTGGTCATGACAACTTACCGCGACCATCGAGATTGGCAACGATAAAAACAATTTTTCTTATGAAAATTTAAGCGATGTGGCTCAATTCGGACATCAGGTCGTAAGCGTCGCCACGGTAATAGGACTGTGTGTATTCCGCCGGGCGGCCATCCGCCAGGAAGCCGCGCCGTTCGATCAGCAGGCCGGGAGAGCCGACGGGGATGTCCAGAAGCTGTGCCTGTTCGGCGTTAAAAGCCACGGCGCGCAGGCGTTGCAGGGCGCGGACCGGACGCGTGCCGGCGGCTTCCAGCGCTTCATAGAGCGAGTTCGTGACGGCATCGAGCGACGGAAGGCAGTTGGCCGGCACTGTAGCATAGTCGAGCCCCATCGAAGTGCCGTCGGCAAAACGCATGCGGTTAAAGCGGAAAACCGTGGTTCCGGGCGACAGGCCCATGGCCAGCGCCTCCTCCGGATTGACCAGGCCCGCCGACTTCGACAGCCACTTGCTTGAGGGCACGCGGCCGCGCGAAATCATGTCTTCCGTGAAGGATGACATCTTGGAATAGCTCTTTTCGACGCGCTTGTTGACGAAGGTGCCGGCGCCCTGACGGCGCGTCAGAAGGCCCTCGTAGACCAGTCCGTCGACCGCCTTGCGCACGGTGATCCGCGAGACATTGAACTCCTCGGCCAGCTCGCGCTCGGTCGGAATGGCGGCGTCCGGCGCCAGCTTGCGGCTGGTGATGGCGTCCCTTAGCGTATCCTGCAACTGGAGATAAAGGCTTGCAGCCTTGGCGCCCGGTTCGGCTGGCGCACGCTTGGTTGACGACATGGAGGCTCCCGACTCACGACTGAAATGATGCGTTGATATGACCAAACATACATACGTGTTATTTCACATATGACAGTTGGTACTATTGCATCAACTCCAATAATGACAGGTAAAGTCTCCCCGTACATGTTTTTTACCGGAACGCCTGCGCGGACCGCCTAGGACAGGGTGATTTCCGCCATCAGGTCGGACATATCCCCGCGATACCAGGCTTTTGTCAGTTCAGCGGTGCGACCGTCGTCGAGGAAGCTGCGGCGTTCGATCAGGAAGCCCGGGACGCCGGCGGGGACGCCCAGGAGATCGGCCTCAAAGGATTGCAGGGGGACGGCGCGCAGACGCTGAAGGGCGCGCACAGGCGTCATCCCGCAGGCCCTAAGGGTGTCCTCAAGCGATTCGGCGACGTCCAGCGCACCCTTGCCGGGATATTGCGGCACCAGGGTCACCTCGACACCAACGGCCGTATCGGATGCATAGCGCACCCGCTTCAGGCGATGGACGCGCGCGCCGGGCGCCAGGCCAAGCATCATGGATTCGTCGGCGGAAACGGTCCCGCTTTCCGTCATAAGCCAGACGCTGCGGGCATCCGGGCTGTTCTTCATGATATTCTCGGTGAAGGAGAAGCCACCATTGGCGGCCGCGGGCCGTGACGCTATGAAGGTGCCGGCGCCACGGCGGCGCACAAGCAGGCCTTCGCGTTCAAGGTCCGACAACGCCTTGCGGACCGTCAGGCGCGACACGCCATACTTTTCCGCCAGGGCACGTTCGGTTGGCAATGCAGCGTCGCCGGCATATTCGCCGTTGCGAATGCCGTCGCGCAGGATGCGCTCGACCTGCATGTACAGGGGGCCATGACGCGGTTCCGAACTATCTATGGCCGAGAAGAATGTCATGACGTCTCCTTCTGGAGCGATATGGCGAAAAGTGTGAGCGGTTTTCGCCTCAAATATCGCGACAAAACAAAAATTTAGATCGGAATGATTGCTTCCATTTAAATCATTCCGATCTAATCAGCGACCAGCCGCGGCCGCGGTTGGCGCGCGTCGTACGGCATTACTGAGCAGCGTCACCAGCCGGGGATCGGTCTGACGCAGGTCGGGATCGGCAAAGCCAAAACGGACGGCGTCCGTGTCGGGGCTGGGTTCTACGCGGCTGCACGAGGCGTGGACCGCCGTAACGCCGGTAAGGCGGATGATGTCGCTGACCGTATCGGCCGTGACGCCGACGCCCGCGATGATCTCGGTCGCGCCGCCACCGGGCAGAGCTCTGGCTGCCACCAGCCGCGAGATGGCGTCCGTACCGGCCATGGCGGTGTCCGCGCCGCCCGAGGTCAGGACCGCATCGATCGCCAGCGACTGGACGATCGCAAGGGCTTCGAGCTGATCCGGCACCAGGTCGAAACTGCGATGAAGAGTCAGCTTCAGTGAGAGTGCGCGGGCGTGGCGCGCCAGGCGTTCGAGCAGGGCAACGTCCAGCGCGCCATTGGCATGATTGCAGCCGATTACCACCCCTTCCAGGCCCATCATGGCGACGGCATCGATATCGTGCAGCATGACCGAGGCTTCGGCCTCGGTATAGATGAAATCGCCCTGGCGGGGGCGGATCATGGCGCGTGTCGGACAGCCTGTTGCGGCGGCCATGCGCATCAGGCCGAGGTTGGGCGTCAGGCCGCCGACGCCAAGGCTGGCGCACAGTTCGATACGGTCGGCGCCGTAGCGGGTCGCGACAATCAGGCCCTCCGGCGTGTCGACACAGATTTCGAGCAGGGCCGTCATGTGGACTGCCTTTGCCGGACGTCCCGGCCGGTGGCCAGCAGGATCGCGCCGCCCAGAGGATCGCCGCGTGGTTCACGCAGGCAGTTTGCGACGTCCGCCGCCAGCCACGGCCGGATGTGCTGGCCGAGGCCACCTATCAGACAGACGCCCGGCGCGCCAAGCGAAACGAGATGACGGATATAGCCATCGATATCGCCAGCCAGGATACCGAGCAGAGACCGGGCAACCGGATCGTCCTGCCGAGCATGGTCGAACACCATGGGGGACAGGTCGCCATATTGCGCCGGTGTCGCGCTTTCCGACCAGTCGACAGCCGCCGCGCCGCTGCCGAACAGAGCGATTACCGCTTGGGTCAGCGGACTTTCCGGGCTCAGGCCGTCCAGCGCGTTCAATGCCGCCTTGACGGCATCGCGCCCAAGTGCAGCCGACGAACCACGCTCGTCAAGGGCAAAGCCCCAGCCGCCGATCTGGCGGCCCTGGCCGTTGGCAATGAGGTAGCTGCAGCTGCCCGTGCCGGCGATCTGGATCGCGCCGTCGCCGCCGGCGAAGGCCCCCAGGCAGGCGATGTGGGCATCGCTGGCGACGGTTACGGCCCCGAAAGGCAAGGCGCAGGCGCGTGTCTCGTCGGCATCCTTTTCGGTCAGGACGCCGGCCAGGCCAAGACCCGCCGCGGTTACCGGCAGGATGTCACGTGTCAGGCCCGCCGCCTGCAATGCTGCGTCGATCGCCTCGGCGATGTGAGACCAGGCCAGGTCGAGGCCCAGGCGGATATTGGCGGGTCCGCTTTCGCTTTCGGCCAGGACGCGCCCGTCGGCGGATTGCAGCCGCACCCGGCAGCGTGTTCCGCCGCCGTCCACACCGACAATGTAGGGGAAGGGCTTCAGTGGAACCATTTACAAACGCAATCCCCCAAATAGCCCCGCATTCCGGATGGACAATCGCTGGGCGTTTGTGTGTGCTTACCAATTTATATATTTGTCATATCAAATTTGGCTTATTTGTCTATAAAAACATTGTCGGATGTGAAATCTACCAGTTGGCGCTGATAACTGATCCGGGCGTGCCGATAGTTTTCATTGAGAACTCTTTTTGAAATTCCCGGATCAAATTTCAGCGCATATGAACAGGCCGGGTAAAAAAAAGCACCACAGGTACGGTTCGACCTCGGCCCGTAGATTTGATCCAGTTTAAAGTTGGCTGTGGCCCTCCTATAAGAGGACCAGAGAATGCGCAGTGAACCACGCCGAGTTTGTCGGAGGCCGGTTAGTATGCGCCGATTTCGACAGTTTTGAGCATGGCGCGGTCGTCCCTCCAACTCTACGATTCGATGTCTCCTTCAAGCCACAAATCTTAATCGCAGGTCCTGAGATTCATTCTCCAGTTCTGGTGCGGGCGACACACTTGGAAGGCAGGCGTACCCGGTACCTGGGCGGCGGGTCATGCACTGTCGGCGGCCCATTTGTGGGATCCTTTGCGCAATTCGTCTGGGACACTGTTGGCCGACCGGCTTTATTTTCGAGGGTGGGGACGATACCGGGCGAGGCGTTTGAGTTCGCTCTCATGAGCCTTTGCGCGACGGTAACTTAAGAGGATATCTATTCTCCTGAGTTGGAAGAGTGGCTCGAGCGCGACTTTGGTAGCGCATGATATCGCTTGTCTAGCGATATCATGCGTTTGAACTGAGGTGGTCCCGGTTTCACGGACAGGTTTGCGGCTGAGCTAAGCTTATGCCTGAGGTGTAATTATGCCGCTTTCCTTGTCATTCCGATCCCGAGGTAAATCTCGTCGGGTGTCTGCCCGCCGAGTGTCGAATGAGGCCGGTGTTGGTTGTAGTATTCGATCCACTTGCCGATGCCAAGCCGGGCCTCCGATCCGGTCTCAAAGGCGTGGAGATAGACGCACTCGTACTTCAGCGAGCGCCGGAGCCTTTCAATAAAAACATTGTCGAGCCAGCGTCCCCGTCCGTCCATGGACAGGCGGACGCCGGCGTCACGCAACGCTTCCGTGAACCTGGGGCTGGTGAACTGACTGCCTTGATCGGTATTGAAGATGTCCGGGCGGCCGTGTTTCGTCATTGCTTCCTCCAAGGCCGCAATGCAGAACTCGACATCCATCGTATTGCTGAGCCGCCAGGCCAAAACCTTGCGGCTGAACCAGTCCATGACGGCGACGAGGTACAGGAAACCGCGGCGCATGGGTATGTAGGTGATGTCAGCGCACCAGACCTGGCTTGGCCGGTCGATGACCAAACCGCGCAGAAGATAGGGATAGGTGCGATGCTCCGGATGGCGCACCGTCGTTTTGGGCTTCTGGTAGATCGCCTGCAAATCCATCCTGGACATCAGGCGCCGGACGCGCTTGCGGCCGACATCGTAGCCCTGGCGCTTGAGGTGACGCGCCATCTGTCGGCTACCATAAAACGGTGTCTCCATGAACTGTTCGTCGATCAGCCGCATCAGGATAAGGTTCAACGGACTTTCGCCCTGCCTGCCTCCATAAAAACAGGACCGGCTGATCGAGACCAACTGACACTGGCGTTTCACCGACAGGGTCGGGTGTTTCGGATCGATCACTTCACGCCGCCGCCCGGCAGCAAACGACCGGAGGCTTTGCGCAAAAAATCCCGCTCCACCAGCAACTGGCCGATCTTCGCGTGGAGCTTCTCGACCTCGGTCTCTCGATCGGCCTGAGCCTGCTCAGCCTTGCCCGAAAAGGCGGTCGCCATGTTTTCGATCGCCTGGCGTTTCCAGCTGTTGATCAGCGTCTGGTGAACGCCATGCTTGGCCGCCAGTTGCGCCAACGTCATTTCGCCTTTGATCGCTTCCAGCGCCACCTTCGCTTTAAAATCACCCGAATACTTCGTCCGTTTGCCTGTCATATGTCTCGTCCTTCTCACAGAACGACACAAGCTTAGCACCATGTCCGATTTTCCGGGACCACCTCAGGTCTTTTCTAAGCTAAAGGGCAGTCTACGAAACGCTGCAGAGCGAACAGTCGACGACCTCTGGAAAAGGATCGGCACCATCCTCGACGACTTCACATCAGTTGAGTGCGCAAACTACCTCCGACACGACGGCTATGCGCCAACTTAGCCGTCGAACGCTCTAGGACCACGTCATAAGTGTGGAACGAGCGTCATGCTGCCATCCGCCTTGATGCGAAGCTGTAATCCTCGTTGTTGCGCGGAGTTGACACGTTACTCCTATCGTGGGTTGAATGATTGAGCTTGGTCTGATAGTGCCTGTCTGGTAGCTGGGGGTTTTGCGTATGCGGGGGATGGGTGCATCCGATGGCGAAGCTATCGCCATTGAGATGAATGCGGACAATGGGCTCGAATGCTTTGCCGCACTAATGAGTTTTTTCGGCAAGGCTGTTGATACAGGGCAGGTCCGTCATGACCTGGGCATAGGCTCGCGGCCGGTTCAGACGGAAGACATTCTCAGGGCAGCGCGAGCGTTTGAAGCCAAGGCGAAAGCCGTCAAGGCCGGTATCGAGTCGTTGACGCGTAAGCCCTTGCCATGCCTCGCCAGATGCAGAGATGGCAGTTTTGTCGTCCTGTTGCAGGCTAGCAAGGACCAGGTCCTTGTGTTTAATCCTTCGGATCCACAGCCTCGCGCCATCGCGGCGTCGGACTTTTTCCATGTCTATGCCGGTGAACTGATCCTCTTGACAACCAGAGAACACCTCGTTGCGACCGGCAAGGTCTTCGACGTTACCTGGTTTATTCCTGCGATCATCAAATACCGCCATCTGCTCCGCGACGTCCTGCTGGCCTCGTTCTTCCTGCAGATTCTGGCGCTGATCACCCCGCTTTTCTTCCAGGTGGTTATCGACAAGGTTCTGGTGCACAAGGGCTTGACGACGCTCGAAATCCTTGCCGTCGGTTTATTGTGCGTCAATCTGTTCGATGTCGCGGTTGGCGGACTGCGGACCTATCTGTTTTCGCACACGACGAGCCGCGTGGATGTTGAACTCGGCGCGAAGCTGTTCAAGCACCTGACCCGGTTGCCCATGGCCTATTTCCAGGCGCGCAGGGTGGGCGATACCGTGGCGCGGGTACGCGAGCTGGAAAATATCCGCGAATTCCTGACTTCATCCGCCCTGACCGTGGTGCTGGACCTGTTTTTCAGTATCGTCTTCCTGGTCGTGATGGCAATGTACAGCCTGTGGCTGCTGCTGATCGTCCTGATTACATTGCCGCTATACGCGTTAATCGTCCTGACGCTGGCGCCGGTCCTGAAAAACCGTCTTGACGAGAAGTTCGCCCGTGGCGCCGAAAGCCAGTCGTTCCTAGTCGAGTCGGTCACGGCCGTGGAGACGCTCAAGGCCACGGCGGTCGAGCCGCAGATACAGGAACGCTGGGAAAAGCTGCTGGCGGCCTACGTCAAGGCAGGATTCCTGGCCCGAATGATCGCCAACTGGGGCTCCCAGGCCATTCAATTGGTCAACAAGCTGGGCACGGTCGCCCTGCTATTTTTCGGCGCCAGGCTGGTGATAGACGGTCACCTCACTGTCGGGGAACTGGTTGCTTTCAATATGCTGGCGGGGCAGGTTGCCGGTCCGGTCCTGCGTATCGCGCAACTGGCCCAGGACTTCCAACAGGCAAAGCTGTCCGTTGAACGTCTGGGCGACATTCTGAACGCGCCAACCGAACCCGTCCCCAGTGCCGGCCGTGGTCGTCTTCCGGATATCGAGGGCGATGTGCGCCTGGAACACGTCAGTTTCCGCTACCGCTTTGACGGTCCGGAAATTCTGGCCGGCATTGATTTGGGTATCCGGTCCGGTGAAGTGCTTGGCATTGTGGGGCCTTCGGGGTCCGGCAAGTCCACCCTGACCAAGCTGATCCAGCGTCTGCATACGCCCGAACGCGGCCGCGTCCTGGTTGACGGCATGGACATCAGCCTTCTTGACCCCGCCTGGCTGAGGCGCCAGGTGGGTGTGGTCTTGCAGGAAAACATTCTGTTCAACCGCACCGTCCGCGAGAACATCGCCCTATCCGATCCGGCCATGGACCTGGAAGCGGTCGTCGATGCGGCCAAGATGGCGGGGGCGCACGACTTCATCCTTGAGCTCAGTCATGGCTACGACACACAGATCGACGAACGCGGCGCCAACCTATCGGGGGGGCAGAGGCAACGCATAGCCATTGCACGCGCTCTGGCGTCCGATCCGCGCATCCTAATCCTCGACGAAGCGACAAGTGCGCTGGATGCTGAATCGGAGGAGATCATCCAGGAGAACCTGCACCGCATCGTCGAGGGGCGGACGGTCATCATCATTGCGCACCGCCTGTCGGCCGTGCGCCGGGCCAACCGCATCATCACCATGGAGCGGGGGCGCATAACCGAAGAAGGCACACACGACAGCCTGCTGCGCGCCAACGGGCGATATGCGGCACTTTACCGCAAGCAGATGGGCTTGCAAACGGAAGGCGCGGGCCATGTTTGAGACATTGCGTCATCATCTCAAGGTTGCGGCTGAAAGCCTGAAATCGATCCGTGCGGACGAACGCGCAAAAGTTGCGGGCGAGAACAATGACTTCCTGCCGGCGGCGCTTGAAGTCCTCGAAACACCTCCCAATCCTTTGGGCCGGTGGATATTGTGGATCATTCTGGCTTTCCTCAGTCTCGCTCTTGTCTGGTCGATCTTTGGTTCCGTCGATATCGTGGCGACGGGCGAAGGCCGGCTTATTCCGCGCGGACAGGTCAAGGTCATACAAGCCGCCGATGCCGGCGTGGTCCGCACGCTCCACGTAGTAGACGGCCAGGCCGTCCGTGCGGGACAGGCGCTGGTCGACCTCGATCCGACGACGACGGCCGCCGAAGTCGAGCAGGCGCGCCAGGCCTTGATGTCCGCGGAGATCGATGTCGCGCGGGCACGTGTGCTGGCGGACTACGCCGCGGGCCGGACGCGGCCATTTGTGGCCCCGGCCGGCGCTGATCCGATCATCGTCGCAGTGCAGCAAAACTACCTGCGTGAACGCATGGACGAACAGGCCTTTACCATCGCCGGTTTAGAGAACGACCGCCGGCAGCGCGAGCATGAGGCGGCGATGATCCGCCAGGAAATCATCAAGCTGAACCAGCAGATTCCAATTTTCTCCAAGCAGCTCGAGTCGCTGAAAAAGCTGGAGCAGAAGGGCTACGCCGCCAGCATGAAGGTCGATGAGATGCGCGAGAAGGTCATCGGCATGCAGCAGGATCAGCAGATTCGCGCCGCCGAAGCCCAGAAGGCGGACGCAGCGGCCCTGTCGGCAGCCACCGCCATCAGCACGCAAAGGTCGAAGTTCGCCAATGAGGCTCTCGACGCCCTGACCGAAGCCGAGGCGACGCTCCGCCTGCGCGCCGAGGAGCTGACCAAGGCCGAGGACAAGCAGCATCAGACGCAACTGGCAGCGCCCGTCGATGGCACGGTCCAGCAACTGGCCATCCATACGGTGGGGGGCGTGGTTAAGCCCGCCGACGCGCTCATGGTTATTGTCCCAAAAGGTGCGGAACTGGTTGTCGAAGCGCAAATTCCCAACCGCGACATCGGTTTCATCCGTCATGGGCAAACGGTCGAACTGAAGTTCGAGGCCTTCCCGTTTACGCGCTACGGCACGGCCGAGGGCGTGCTGGAACAAATCAATCCGGATGCAACCCAGGATGAGAAAAAGGGGTTGCTTTACACCGCCATTGTGCAAATATCGAATCCAACCGGGAGTAGCGTGCGTGGTCCGGTGGGGGAAAAGGGGAGCACGTTGGGGGGATCCAACAAAGATCGAAAAGCGGATGCGCGCGTAGGGCGCCTCGATGTTTCGCGCCTGCGTCCCGGCATGGCCGCCACGGTCGAAGTCAAGACCGGCCGCCGCTCCATTATCAGCTATCTTCTCTCACCCCTCGCGCGTCGCGCTGATGAGGCGGGGCGGGAGCGCTAACCACATTTGGTCAGTCCAAGGGGCCTTAATGCTTCGCATACGGTTGATAAAGGCTTTGCTTGTTGCTGCGACAATTGGCGGCTGCTCGGTGTCTGAAACGGCGAGCAGCGATAGCCCTGCTTCGCAGGATGGCTGCAAGCAACAAGCTGTCGAACAGTATATGCGCTTGATGTTTCCGAAGCCGTCCGACGATAAGGTTATATCTCTGAAGGGTGACGCAGAGGCAGTCAGGCTTGACTTGACTGAAAACCAGTTCGGGATACGTGTCCTGAAGGTGGCCAACGATTTGGATTTTGTATTCAGGACCCAGATCTATGTTGGGGAGGTTAATGAACCCGACTTGAAGCCGAATGTGTTCATCTTCTCTCTTGGTGAATCCGGTGATTTGGGTAGGGTTAATAATAAGTATGTGAATATATACCGTGAAATGTTAAGTATAGATGCTGGTAAGTTGCAAGTAATTAAATCAAAGAACTGCGACATTTACGCCGAGCACAGCAGCGGGTCGATAACAAGGGCGATCATTGTAACTCGTCAAAGCATTAAGTCTAAGGGTAGTTTCAGTGACGATTACACATCGCAGGAGAGAAGAAAAATATACAATCAATATCTATTACCGGTGGAAATCTGCGCCACTAAGGCTGCGATAGCTCTTAACGGCGGGTGGGGTGTATTTGATGTTTTGGATAGTTCTTTTTCATATTCGATTCCATCGAATATCACGTCTTCGTTCGGCAGCTGCTTTGGTCGGCTAAACACATCTTCGATCCGTCCTGGAATGAACCGGGACAGGGTAAGAAAAATTCTAGAGGGGCACTGACATGTCGACAAATCAACAGCGTTATAATGATGTCCTCGCGTGGCTCAAGGCCCTGGCTGAAACGGCGGGAAATGCTTCTGAAATTGGCAATCTCATCGAGACCGGCCTTAGGCAGCGTTTCGCCGGTGATCCAACCCTGGCGATTTTTAAGACTTCAAGTTTTTCAGTTGATCCGTTTGTAATAAAAAGCATCCTGAAGACTTTGACCAAGGAGGGGGCTAAGAGCCTCCTCAAGAAGATGAGCGATGTGGGGATACCCTTGTGGGACCTCGGCGGCGGCGTGGGGTATGACGCTCGGACTGACGGCATTACACTGCAGGTAGCAGGCGGATTCCTTGGCACGGGTGGTGAGATTGGTCTTGAAATTGGGGGGAATACTTTAATCAAGTTAGATGGCTCCGCGTATAACTGGGTAGAGTTTCAGTTAGGGCCTGTATCACTTAAGGTGAAGGTCTCTGTAGACGATGATGACAACTTACTTGTTGTCGAACTGGAGAATGAGTTCTTCGGCGTAGCAGTGCCGCAGAAGATAATCATTGGTAAGCCGCAGGACATAATCGGTAGTGTCAACGGGCTTATACGCGCGTCAATCCGCGCGGTTCGCGGTACCAATTTGTCGGAGGATGGTCAGACCCTCCAGCAGAGTACTGATGAGGCGCAGGCCCGCATGGTCCAAAATTACCAGCGGTCTCAAGCTGCTGCGACGCGCTACGCCTACAATATATACGACGATATCGCGCTTCAAACATATTTGGAAACGAAGGAGCCGAATGTTGGCTGGAACGTCGAATCAAATATTAAAGTAAAGAGTGGTTCCAAGGATTTAAAGTATACTGCCGTAAAGTATAGAGGGGGCGAGACATACAATAACTATGGCAAGAATGTCATTGTTTTGACGACTGTGTTTAGTGACAGAGTGATCGGGGCGAATGACACAGGCGTTGAGGTGGTGATTAAGAAAATTACCATCATTGATGCTGAGACGAACTTGGTCATTGACGCCAACACCCGAATTAGCCAAAGCGGTCTTCCGGATCGGTATTTGGACAAGAATAATCAGCCGATAACTAATGCAGAAGCGTTTTACGCTGATAATGAAGATAACATAATTGGCATTAGGTTAATGTCACGAGACGCGACAAACCATTGTTTTGTCGCGGGGACGCCTGTGCTTATGCTTGACGGCACGCAAAAGCCAGTTGAGTTAATTTCGCTTGACGATGTTGTGGCATCGTTTGACGCGGGCGGCAGGGTGGTGCCCGGTCATGTCGTCCGTATTTTCACCAAGGAAAACGCGGAATACCTCGACATTGAGGGACTGAAGGTTACACTCGGACACCGCTTCCTGAACGAAGCCGGAGAATACGAACAGATCGCGGACGTAATACGGAGACGCGGAAAGATCGTTCGCGTTGACGGCTCTTTCGAAGAGCTGAACGTTGAGGCCCTTGATCTCCAGCTCAGCGCCCCATTGCCTAGGGCGACAGTCTACAATTTTGAAGTTAAAGACGTACACAATTACGTCGCCGGTGGATATCGCGTTCACAATGACTCCTGGGAATCGGCATGGGATGAGTTTACTGATGTCATGGAGGACATTGACGTTGGTGCATTGATGAACAGCATTGGATCTGTGCTAATTAACATGCATGTAAAAGATCCGTTTGCAAAAGTTATTGCTTCATCTCTGTTAAATACACTCACCAACAATCCGTCCGGACTGTTTGAAAACGGTGGCTTCGACGCCGGAGAGTTCGGTAAGCGATTTACTGACAATTTTGGTGGCGCGGTGCGGGGAGCTGTCTCCTCTTATCTAATGGGAGAGATTGTCCAGGGGCTGGGTCTTGACGGTGCCGCCGGCGAGATTACTCAGTCGCTGGGCAGTGCCGCCATCAGTCAGATTGCCTATAATCTGCAGCACCTTGACGATGTATTGAATGCGGCTGGCGAGGTTGTTACGCCAGGACGTGACTGGAACACCGGCCTGGACATGGGCATGGTTGCGACAGCACTTGGGGGCTGGATCGGGACAAAGCTTGCCTACGCAGTCGGCGACTTTTACACGCCTGGGGCGCAAACAGGCGCTGCTATCGGCAACTTGTATGGTCTCGCAAGTGCGGCCAAATGGCTGAAGTTGATGGGAGGCGGGAGCTATGCGCTCGCGCACCCCCTTTTGACTATTGGCGTGATCGCCGCGATTGTGTTCATCGACACACTGTTAGGCGGCTGGCTTGGCTCCCTGCTCAACGGTCCACTATCATCATCAGCGTCGATTTTCTGGAATAGTCAGACCGATAGGTTTGGTGTCACGAGTGTATCGGGCAAGAATGGTGGATCGACGGCCACCGCAGCCTATATTGCGGGCAGCATAGCCGCAGGCCTGGACGCCGTGTATGAAGCCACCGCGTCCAACCTAGCCGGCCCGGCGCTTTATGGCCGTTACGGACAGTCGAAAAAGAGCTTTATTTCGTGGAATGACGGAAAGAAGTTTGCCAGTACAGAGGACCTGATCAAGTATGGCCAGTGGGTAGAGCTTAATAAGCTGGCGCCACGTCTTTTTGGCGGGAACGCCTATGTAAAGAGGGCATTGCAGGGCTACCTTTCGATTATGTCATCTGGGAGCTTCGTGAACAGCGCTCCGGAAAACTTCGCGATGCCGGGGCTTGCCTCTGACCTGCAAATTGCACGTGACTACACAAACTATATCAACAATAGGTCGACCATAGACGGCATCATACGTAAGGACATGACGTCGGCATTCGCCGTTTCGTGGATAGCGACAATTACGCGGGCTCGAGAGTTGGGAGCGCACAAACGATCTTTTACCGATTGGCTGGGCGGTTGGAACCTGAGCTTGGATGAAGTGGCGGATAATCGCCTTGGTGGACGTGCGCTGACGGCGGCAAACGCCGTGAATGTATACGGGGACGACGGCGTACGGTATATTGCCTATTTGAACTATGAGGGTGAACTTCTTGGCGCCCAGATCGACACGGTCGTTATCGAAGATAAGACGATCGTTACCGCGACGGCAGGTAATGACACGATAATCGTCGGCAACGATCTCATCTCCAACACGACGGGACTGACCATCGATGGGGCTGCCCCAGCGTCATCGGCGTTCAAGATTGACGTAACCGCGGCAATCAACGGCGGGGCGGGCAATGACAGTATCAAGGGCGGAGACCTTGGTAACGACCTCATTGGTGGCGATGGCAATGACACGCTGACCGGCGGTAAACTTGATGATTGGGTTATGGGCGATGCAGGGGACGATGTCCTCCGATCCAGCGAACCCGGTCAGTCGAGTAATGGCGACTACCTCGACGGCGGAGCCGGGAATGACACACTTCATGGTGACGATGGTTCGCAATGGCTAAGCGGCGGAGATGGTGATGATCTTCTGAATGGCGGCGCCGGCGGCGATATCATCCAGTTGGGCGCCGGTAACGATGGCACGTCCTCGGCGGCGGCCGGCTTCGGCGGTGCGGGTTCTGACCAGTACATCTTTGGCTATGGTGACGGTCAGGACGTTATTCTCGACAAGGATGACGGTAGTGCTTTCGATCTTTCGACGCGCTTCAGTGGCCTGAACACGGGCGCTATCGTTCGCAATTGGGCCGGTGACGGTGACTACCTCGCCGATGGCAATATCCGGGGTGGCGAGGACGCCATCTCCTTCGGCGTCGGCGTTACGGCGGGCGATATCAAGCTGTCGCGGTCCGGTGACGACCTGATTATCAAGCTGACGGCCCAGGATACTGTAAACACTGCCAATCAGATCGCCCGCGGTGACGTCAACAGCGTCATTACCGCCAGCACGGTCGTGGCCGGCGCGATCGAGACCGGCGATGTACTGACCATTAAAAACTGGTTCCTCGATGGCAGCAAGATCGAATGGTTCCGTTTTGCGGATGGCCAGGAGCTACGCGTCGGCGACCTTACCAACTTCGTCATCGGCAATGCCGCTGGCAACACCCAGATTGGGACCAATGGCGCCGATTTCATCTATGGCGATGCCGGCGACGACATCATCTACGGCCTTGCCGGCGGCGATTTCGGCAATGGCGGTGCTGATAATGACTATGTTTCCGGCGACGGCGACAACGATCTTGTCCTAGGCGGCAGCGGCCAGGACAAGGTTATGGGCGGCAGCGGCAATGACAATGTCATGGGCGAAAGCGGCGAAGACTATGTCAACGGCGACGACGGCAATGACGTCGTTTCCGGCGGCAAGGGCAATGATACCGTCTTTGGCGGGGCCGGCGATGACGTGTTTTCCTTCAGTCGTGGCGACGGTCGTGACCGTTTTGCCGACGAACTGAGCAACAACTGGGAGAAGGTCCAGGTTTACGCGAATTACCAGGGGACCGGGGACGCAGAATACTGGGCGGATGCGGCGGGGATTGTCTGGAGAGGTCGCACGACGCCGGTCATGGTCAACGACGGCACGGAGTGGATCGGCACATACCGTTACATCCACGAGACGGGCACGCTTTGGCGGCATACGGGCGGCACGCAGATGACCCTCGATGCCGGCACTGACTTTATCCAGTTCGATGCCACGATCGATATTCAGGACCTGACGTTTCAGAAGACGGGGAATGACCTGGTCATCGCCATTGGCGGCGAAGACGACACGCGTAAGTTCTCTGAGATTGCAGATCAGATCACGATTACCGATTACTTTCTGAGCAATGCCCAGGGCGGATTGAGCATCGAGGCGCTGGCGTTTGCTGCAACCGGAACTCTGAGTCTCGAGACGAACACCGTGCGCGTGGGCACGGATGCCGCGGACTCCGTCGCCGGAGGCTCGGGCGCTGACTGGATGACTGGCGGTGCCGGTAATGACACGCTGAACGCAGCCGCCCAGAACGACATCGTCAATGGCGGCGCCGGTGACGACGTCATCCGTGGCGATGCTGGTGGGGATGTGTTGTATGGTGGCGCTGGTGACGATCTGATCTACGGCGGTGCGGATGTCGATACGATATTCGGCGGCACTGGTTTGGATATCGTTTCCTTCTCGAATATTACCTCGCCGAACGCCGGGGCCAATCTGGGCATTTCCGCTAACCTGAGCGGTGGTGGCAGCTATGAAGCTACGGGCGACACGTACAATGGTGTCGAGGGACTCGAAGGCTCGGCATTCAACGATACCCTTATCGGCGATGCCGGTGACAACTGGCTGCGCGGTCTCAACGGCGCCGACCTTCTGCAAGGCGGAACTGGCGGCGACACGTACGAGTATCGATACGGTAACGGTGCGGAGACAATCGACGAAGGCAGCAGCGCCAGCAGCGGTGACCTGCTCTACATGAGCACAGGTGTGAACCTGACCGCGCTGTCATTCGCTCGCAGCGGAGACAATCTGGTCATTACCGGTAACTCGATCAGTGTCACTGTCCTGAACCAGTTCGTCGCTGCAAGTCAGATTGAGACCATACAGTTCGATACCGGCCTAGTCGCCGACCTCTCGGCTTTGAAGCTTGTCGGTCAGGCGGCCACCGAAGGCGAAGATTTCCTGGTCGGCGACGTCAATTGGCAGACCTTGAGCGGGCTCGGCGGTGACGATGTCATCTTTGGCGCCGGCGGCACCGACAAGCTTCTCGGGGGCGATGGCAATGACTGGATCGAGGGCGGCTATAGCAACAGCCTCCTGAGTTCCGGTTACGGGCTGTTCGGCGGTGCCGGTAACGATACGCTGTTCGGCGGTAATGGCACCGGAAATGATGACTTGCTGGGTGAGGATGGCGATGACTTGCTGCTCGTGCAGACAGGCGCCAGCAGCAGTTATGACGGAGGTGCGGGCATTGACGGCCTGTCCTATGAGCGGCTGACGACGGCAGTTAACGTCGATCTGTCCGTCGCGGCCGACGCCAATGGCTGGAAGGTGGTCAACGCTGCCACCGGTAAGGCGCGCAATGTCGAAAACCTGGCCGGCACCAGCCTGAATGATACCCTGAGCGGTGATGGCGCCAGCAATGCCATTCGCGGCTTTGCGGGCAATGACTCGCTCGACGGCAAGGCCGGTGACGACGTCCTTCTGGGTGAGGACGGAGACGATTCGCTGACCGGCGGCGACGGCGTCGACAATCTGAGCGGGGGCGCGGGCAATGACAGCATTGTCGCCAATGACGGCGATGACAAGCTGATCGGTGACGATGGCGCAGATACGCTTTCGGGCGGCCTTGGCGCGGACGTCCTGTTGGGCGGTCTTGGTGCGGACAGCCTTATTGGCGGTGACGGCGATAACCTGTTCAACGGCGGCGAAGGCAGCGATATCCTCTCGGGTGGGACAGGCAACGATTCCTACGTGTTCGGAATAAACGACGGCAGCGATACGCTCACCGATACGGCCGGCGTCAACTCCATCATTATTTCCGGAGCAACGCGCGACACGATCTGGATGTCCAAGGCGGGGGCTTCCGACGAAGACCTGGTCATCGGGGTTATCGGCGGAACCACGCTGATCACGGTCAAGAACTACTTCGTCACCGGCGGCAGCCAGATCAAATCCCTGGCAATGGACAGCGAAGTGATCTTCCTGAAGTATGCTGGTGATCTGATCGCCAGCATGGATAGAGCCAGTGCGGTTGTGCCCGCGGCGATGCCTGAAGACATCCAGGACGTGCTCGGCCAATACTGGCATGCCGGTGTAAACGCCAAGCCGCAGGTGAGCGATGTTTCGATTGTCATGGCGGAAGCAGCGTCCAGCTATACTGGGACGATCTCGGCCGTCGACCACGATGAGGACCTGAACATCTCGACAGCCGTTGTCAGCACTGCGCCGGTGCTGGGACAGGTATCGCTGGATGGGCTCGGGAACTGGACCTACGTTCCTGGACCTGGCAGCGGCTTCGACAATTTTACCATCAAGCTGACCGACTCGGCCGGCAACGTCGCCTACAAGAACGTTGCGATAGAGTTTACATCGGTCAACGAGGCCCCGACCGATATTCTTCTGGGCAATTTGGTCACGGTCGCAGAGGCAGATCGTCCCGAGCAGGCCGGCTTGCGCATCGACCTCAAGGTTGGAACCTTGTCTGGCACAGATCCGGACACGGATGCGCAATACGGTCCCGCCAGCTTTGTGTTCAGCACGGCTGACAGTCGGTTCGAGGTTCGCAACGGTAACGAACTTTGGCTGAAGGCCGCCGCGCGCGCCAGCATCAGCTACGAGACGGCTCAAACCTTGTCCGTTGATGTAACTGTCAAGGACAACCTGGGCAATGCGGGGTTCCTGTCGAAGACCAAGACGATTACTGTCAATGTCGCCAATGTCAATGAAGCGCCGACGGACCTTACGGTTGCGGCGACCCTGACGGTTGCGGAAAATGCGGCTGTGGGAACGAATGCGGGCAAGGTAACGGT
>CBFGPQ010000032.1:0-28254 GCA_965650705.1 uncultured Asticcacaulis sp.
CCCCGCTCAAGGCGTTAAATTACGATATCGAACGCAATGTGCTGGCGATCATCGACGTGTTAAACCTGCCCGTCCGCGTCGAAAGCCGCACGGGCGACACGACGCAATACCGCCGACAGCGCCAGCGCGCCAAGCCGCCCGACATCCTGTTGACCACACCGGAATCGCTAATGCTGCTGCTGACCTATCCGGACGCAGCGGCGATGTTCGGCAGGCTTAAAGCGGTCGTCATCGACGAGATCCATCAGGTGGCCGCATCCAAACGCGGCGACCTGATCGCGCTCGCCCTGGCGCAGCTCGAGGTCTACAGCCCCGGTTACCGCCGCATCGGCCTGTCGGCGACCGTTGCTGACCCTGAGGTCTTCTGCAAATGGCTGGGGCCAACAGGGGCACCCGCAGAGCATCTCGACAGTCCCGCCGGCAAGCCGCCGAAGGTTGCCATTCTCGAAACCAAGGCCGTGGTCCCATACAGCGGATTCATCGCGCAGTATGCCGTGCCCGAAATCGTGGCGGAAATCGCCAAAGCCAAGACCACAATCGTCTTCGTCAATACCCGCCACCAGGCTGAACTGCTGTTTCAATACCTGTGGGAAGCCAATAGCGATAGTCTGCCGATCACCATCTATCACGCCTCGCTGACACGTGAGATGCGGCTGAAGACGTTGAGCATGATGACTGAGGGCAAGATCCGGGCGCTGGTCGCTACATCCGCCATCGAGCTCGGCATAGACTGGGGTGATGTCGATGTTGTCATTCAAGTCGGCGCGCCAAAGGGCGTATCGCGGCTGCTGCAACGCATCGGCCGCTCGAACCACAAGGTCAATGTGCCGTCGAAGGCCTTTCTGGTCCCCGCCAACCGCTTCGAGGTGCTGGAATGCGAGGCGGCGATCACCGCCATTGCCGAGCGCCACCTCGATGGCGACCTGCCCCTGCCGGGAAGCCAGGACGTCGCTATCCAGTACATCATGACGGCAGCGTGCAGTGCGCCTGTCACGCCTGACGGCCTATATGATATCATCCAGACGTCGTGGTCGTATCGCCATGTGACCCGCGAAGCCTTTCAGTCGCTGTTTCAGTTCGTTATCGACGGCGGCTATGTGCTCCGGAACTACGACCGCTGGCACCGCCTGGTCCAGAACGACGACGGCGCCTGGATCCCGGCGTCAAAAGCCGTCATCCAGCGCCATCGCCAGAATATCGGCGTCATCATCGAAGCCGGCAAGCTGAAGGTGCGCAAGCGCCACGGCCGCGGCGGCAAGATTCTGGGCACGATCGAGGAACAGTTCGGCCAGTCGATGCGGCCGGGCGATACCTTCTACTTTGCCGGCGAGGTCCTGGCGTTTGAACGCATCTACGACATGACCCTTGAGGCGCGAGCCAGCGCCGCCAGTGAGCCGCTTGTGCCGACCTATTCCGGCGGGCAGATGCCGCTGTCGACCTTCCTTGCCGATGGCGTCCGCCGCCTGCTTCAGGACGACGGCGCGCTCGACGCCCTGCCGAAACAGGTGCGCAACTGGCTGGCCTTGCAGGCGCGCTTTTCCGTCCTGCCCGATCGCAAAAACCTGCTGGTCGAAGCGTTTCCGCGAGGCAAGCTGCACGCATTTGTCGTTTATACGTTCGAAGGCCGCCGCGCCAACCAGACGTTGGGGATGCTGATCAGCCGGCGGATGGAACGGCGCGGGCTGCATCCTTTGAGCTTTACACTCACCGACTATGGCCTGGCGATTAACAGCGTCGAGCTGGTAACGGTCGACATCGTTCACGACCTCCTGTCAGCCGACATCCTTTCGGACGAACTGGAAGAATGGCTGGCGGAATCGCCGATGCTGAAACGATCCTTCCGAAGGGTTGCGACGATCGCTGGCATCGTCGAACAAAACAGCAATGCCGCGCGCAAGACGCTAAAGCAGGTAACCTTTTCAACAGATCTGATCTATGACGTCCTGCGTAAATATGACCCGGACCACGTGTTGCTTACCCTCGCCCGTGCCGACGCCATGCGCGAACTGCTGGACCTCGACCGCCTGACCGACATGATTCTCAACTATCAGAACCATATTGTCTTTATGGACCTGCCGCGGCCGTCGCCCCTGTCGCTGCCGGTCATTCTCGATGTGCGTACCGAACGGCTGCCGGGCGGCGGCATGGAGGCGCTGTTGGCCCTTGAAAGCGTGGAAGCCACGGCCGATCGCCTGATCGAGGAGGTCGAACATGGCCTCATGGTGTGACATTGTCTTTGCCGGCCATGAGATGGTTCTCGATGCCGGCCTGGCGCTGTACTGGCCGGCGCAGGATGTCCTGACCGTGTCAGACCTGCATCTGGAAAAGTCGACCTTCCTGGCGCAATTTGGATCGGCAGTGGCTCCCTATGACACCCACGATACCCTGCTGCGGCTTCAGTCCCTGGTCGCCAAATATCGTCCGAAGACCCTGATCCTGCTCGGCGACAGCTTCCACGATCGCGAGGCGTGGCATAGGCTGGAGCACGGTGCACGGTCGCACCTGCTCGACATCTGCGGCTCGGTCGAGGCCTGCCATCTGGTCGAAGGCAATCACGATGTCGGCCTGGTCAGGGACGGTGCACTTACCTTTTGCGACGATGTCACGATCGAGGGTGTGACCTTTCGCCACGAACCCGAGGGCACGGCGCCGCAGGTCATCGGCCACTTCCACCCCAAACTCGCCACCCATGTGCGTGGCCATCGCGTCGCGGGCAAATGCTTCGCCATCAACCGCGATATGCTGATCATGCCCGCCTTCGGCAGCTTTACCGGCG
The DNA here is from genome assembly GCA_965650705.1 of uncultured Asticcacaulis sp. GTDB lineage: Bacteria > Pseudomonadota > Alphaproteobacteria > Caulobacterales > Caulobacteraceae > Asticcacaulis. The sequence continues at coordinate 2,777 of CBFGPQ010000032.1, forward strand.
GGCTCGACCTGACGCACGACGCGTTCAGAACATTGGCCGCCGGCGATCCTTTCCAGCCCTACATCATTGTCGGCAATACGGTCGCCGCCCGACCGAAAGCCATACATTCCGCATAGACGGCTTATCCCACAACGCCCGATTGCTTATATCGAACTTATTGGAAGCGACCGATTTTACGCATTTCCATGATGCCAGGGTGCTGCCAATGTCTGCTGGGAAAAGGCCGTTCCGCGTGACGGAACTTGTCGTGGGTATGATCCTGTTGTGCGGCCTGGCGGCGCTCCGCCATCAAAGGTCCGATGCGGACGAAGCAATAAAGTCTGAGCGCCGCCCCATGTCGTTCAAGGCGCTCATAGATATATTCAAGAAGACATGGCAGGAATGGAATGACGACGAAGCGCCACGGCTTGGCGCGGCGCTGGCCTTCTATAGCGTCCTTTCGATCGGGCCGTTGCTGTTGGTCTCGATCTGGGGCGCGGGCCTGATCTTCGGCGAAGACAATGCCAGCCGCTATATTCTCGATGAAATGCGCGGCTTGTTAGGGACCGACGGCGCGATGGCCATAGAAGACATCCTCGTGCACACGCATAACGAGCCGAGCGGCTGGCTGACGACGATCATTGGGCTTGGCGCATTAATTGTTTCCGCAACCGGATTTTTCGACCAACTGCAAAGCACTTTCAACCTGATCTGGAACGTTCCGAAGCAGAAGACCGACCTCAAAGACTATGTTCTAAAGCGCTTGCTCTCGTTCAGCATGGTCGTCGGCATAGGTCTGCTGCTGCTGTTTTCGCTGATCGTATCGGCAGCGCTTACCGCGCTGACCAATATGCTGGGCGACGCCACGCCAGCGATCATACTTCAGGGTGTGAACCTCATTCTATCCTTCGCTATCACCACCCTGTTGTTCGCCGTCGCCTTCAATGTCCTGCCCGACATCCGAATCAAATGGCGTGACGTATGGGTCGGCGCGATACTCACCTCGCTGCTGTTCTCTATCGGCAAGTTCCTGATCGGCCTCTATCTCGGCCATAGTAATATCGCCACGTCCTTTGGCACCGCCGGATCGATGATCATCCTGTTGGTCTGGATATATTACTCAGCCCAGATCATCTTCTTCGGCGCCGAATTTACGCAGGTGTATACGCGCTACCGCAATCCGGGTTGGCGGCCGGTCTCAGACATTGGCGGAGGGCAAGGCAGTTCCGTCAACAGAGCCAACATCAAGTCTGGCGGCAACCGCCTGTTCGCCTGAAGTCGCCTCGAGGTGTGCGGCGCGTTCGGTGGCGCGCTCGGTTGCCCGGGCGCGCGCGGCCTCGACCAGGGCCTTGAACAGGTCGCGGAACGGCTTGCGATAGATCATCAGTTCGGGATGAAACTGCACGCCGATCCAGAAGCGCCGTGTCGGGTCCTCGACCGCCTGGACGATGCCGTTGGGCTCGCGAGCGACGACGCGCAGGCCCGCGCCGACGCGCTCGATCGCCTGCTTGTGGATGGCGTTGACGCAGATCCGCCCCGCCCCGATGATGTTCGCGAGATGCGAGCCTTTGCGCACGTCGATCGGCTTGCGCAAAAACAACGGATCAATCAGGCCGTCGGATGACACGACCTTGTCATAGCCGGTCAGGTCGTTGTGCAGTGTGCCACCGGCAAAGACATTCAGCATCTGCGCCCCCCGGCACACGCCGAGCGCCGGCAGGTCGTGACGCCGTGCCGTGGCTGCCCACGATGCTTCCATGTCGCCGCGCGCCAGGTCGTAGCGATAGCCCGGCTTGGGCGTGCCCTCATAGTGCTTGGGATAGATGTCTGAGCCCCCGCCGAAGATCAGCCCGTCTATGGTCTGCGGATCGCGCGACGCCTTCGCGGTCACCTTGACCGGATAACCGCCGGCAAGCCAGACCGCCAGCTTCATGGCCCACCATGCCCACAGGTCTCCGCGCACCGGCTTGGTAATGCCGATATAGGGCCGCTTGCGGGACGGCGCCACGGGCGCCAGATCGACGGGCGCCTCGTCGGCCTTGTAGGTGATTTCCGGCGGCAGCTTGCGGTGACGGACCAGGTGGCTGAGAATGAACAGCGCGCCCAGCCCCACCAGTGGGTCCTTGTCGCTGAGTTCGGACGGCGCGTCGCGATTGCGTGCCACGGCCTGGGTGATGGCGTCGAGCGCATCCTTGGCCGAAGCCGTCGCCCCCAGTGCGGAAACGGCCGCCTCCATGGCGCGCGCCACCTTGCCAGTGGCAAGGTTTTCCCTGGCCCGCCGCCAGGCATCGGCGGCCGCACTCAGGTGCGGGTCCGACGCTGCGATTTCCTCCAGCGTCGCCAGCAGCCATACCGCCGGTGTCTTGGTGACGACGCCGACCTGCGGCTCCGGCTCCTCGAAGCGCTTGCCGATCGTCTGGAGGTACAGCAGCCAGGGAAAATCGACGCCGGTTTCAATCGAATGAAAGATTCCGGCCCAGAATCGGGCATTGACCTCGATGACCTGCGGCACGTGGTCGGCGTCGCCGTCCCAGCGAAAGTCGATTTCGCACACGCCGTGCCATTTGGTCTCAAGCATCAGTTGCGCCACCGCATCGCGAAACGGCTCGGCATCGACCGACTCGCGGATGGCCCCCGCGCCGGCCTTGCGGGGATAGGTAGCGATGTTCTTGTAGGCCATCATCGCTTCGATGATGCCGTGGCGCGCCAGGACGCCGACGCAATAGTCCTCGCCGGCGGCGAAGGTCTGGATCAGGGGCGGCGGATCGAACCCCAGCGCTTCGGCCTGTTCGTGCAGTTCTTCCGGCGTATGGGCGATCGACACGCCGCGACCGCCGACGCCGGTCACCGGCTTGACGACCAGGGGCAAGTGGGCTTCCAGCGCCGCGACCTCCGCGATGCTGCGCGGCGAATAGCCGCGCGGCGCAGGCAGGTCGATGCGCGCCGCCAGCTCCGACAGCCGGTCCTTGGGGTTGACCATGTCGAGGCTGGCCACCGACGGTGCCGAAACCTTGATCAGCGGCTCGAAGCGTTCGCGATGGCGCGCGATCAGCTCAATATCGCGGAAAGCCGGCATGAGGACATAAGGAGTGCCGTCGCGCGGCGCGTAGGTTCTAACCGCCGCCTCCAGGTCATCGAGGAACTCCGCCGGGCGCGTCTCCCACGGTGCGACGACAAAAGTCTCGCGTACATGTTTCGAAAAACTGAGAACCGTCATCGACACGTCGTCGCAGCCAATGACCTCTATGCCCTGCCGCGCCAGGGAACGAGCGATGACCAGCGCCATCAGGCTGCGGCCATAGGTCAGGATAACCCGCCCGGCCGGCTTGACGGCCGCCTGAGCGCTGCCGCCGTCACGCTTCCCGAGAATGCTCACCGCTTGCCCACCCCACCAAACAACAAGATATTTACCTTATGATTACCGCGTCTTATGACATTTCTTAGACGGTTGGGGTATAAAATTTCCATGCCGTCTTTCTGTGCCGGCGCAGCTTGAAGATATGTCGCCGTGAACAGGCCGCCAATAACCAAAGCCGTCGTCATTGTGCTCCTGGCACTGGCCATACTCGGTGGCATGGCGCTGGCGTGGAGCATCGACGACGGCTTCGGCATGGTCAAGGGTGTGCTCGTGATGCTGGACGACCTCGCCGGCCGTCATCCGGTCGTCAGCGCCGTCCTTTTCCTGGCCGCTCACGTCACAATCGCGGCCTTGTGGCTGCCAATGGAAATCCTGATGATGACGGCGGCCGGCGCCCTGTTCGGCTTTGTCGAAGGCGTGATCCTGGCATCCTTCGGCACCAGCATCGGCGCGACCCTGGCCTTCCTCGAAGCACGCTTTCTATTGCGCGACACCGTCATGCGGCGCTTCGGCCGCCATCTTGCCCGCGTCAACGAAGGCATGACGCGCGACGGCCCCTTCTACCTGTTTTCACTCAGGCTGTTGCCGGTATTTCCGTTTTTCCTGACAAATGTGACCATGGGGCTAACGGCTCTGCCGGTCAGGACCTTTTACGTCGTCAGCCAGTTGGCGCTGCTGCCTGCAGTCATGGTCTATGTCAATGCCGGAACCCAGGTCGCGAAACTTGAAAGCCTCTCGGATATCGTGTCGCCGGAACTGATCATGACCCTGGCGGCGATTGCGATGCTGCCATGGGCCGGCAAGGCATTGGTGAAATTATTCCAGAAGTCCGGAACACATAAAAAGGGAGAGCCATAAGCCCTCCCCTGTCTTCAGGTGTTGATGACCAGGACTTAGTGACGGCCACTTGAGACAAAACGTCCCTCGTCGTCGCGCTGGCGGCTGCCGCCCTGCGAACGACCGCGTCCGCCACGATCGTCGTCATTATCGTCATCACGCGAGCGCGAACGGCTGGAGCCACGGTCGTTATCGTGGCTGTGACGGCCGGCTTCGGCATGGCCTTCCGGATCGCCGAACCAGCCCCGCCCGCGCCCCGAGTTGCCACGGCGATCATCGTCGTCGTCATAGCGGCCGCGGGAAGAGGAAGCGCTCCGGCTGCTCATGAAACGGCCTTCATCGTCGCGTTCGCGATTACCACTCTGCGAACGTCCACCGCCACGCCCGCCGCGATCGTCTTCATCGTCGTCATAGCGCGAACGCGAACGGCTCGTGCCTCGGTCATTATCGTGGCTGTGGCGGCCGGCCTCGGCATGGCCTTCCGGATCGCCGAACCAGCCACGCCCGCGACCCGAGCTGCCGCGACGATCGTCATCGTCGCTGTCGCGTCCGCGTGAGGCGGATTGACCACGGCCGCTGGTGAACCGGCCGTCCTCGTCACGCGCCCGGTCGTGATAGCCACGGCTGTGGCCATAGCTGTGCCAGTTGGCGTAATCATTATCGTCGGAACGCGAGCGGCCACTGGTAAACCGTCCCTCCTCGTCGCGTTCGCGGCCGCCCGAGGACGTGCCGCGTGAACCGCGATAATCGTCATCATGGTCCTGATCGTTTTGGCGGGAATTCGATTGTCTGGGCATAGTGTCTCCTTTTCCCGCAAGCGGGATGAAATCGACCTTAGTCAGGGAAATGGCTCATTCGGAGTTGAATGAGACGATAAGGACCCGGCCGCGCGTACGGACCCGGGTTCTGTTATGAGATAAATGTCCAACCTTCGCGCCGTTGGACAACGCGCATTCTAGGCACAGGCATATAAGATTATAGCATTGTTGGAATATATTCGAAATAAATATAGAATAAGGTGACAATAATAACTGTAAGTGTCACGTATAAGTATTTAAGTGCACACAAATATTGATATCAAAAATACGTTACCGCGGAAATGTGGAGAAGTACGCATTGTAATTTGCGGCTTTTTGACGATCTACTCGCGCTCTGCGGCCACTATTTTACAGCTATCCTGCTAATTGGAGGTAACGTGAGCAAAGGGAACGTCAATGGATAATAGCGAGGTTCCGGTCGACCCTCCACCACCCGGCAATCCGCCGGTTGGTGAGCCTTACGTGTCACCGGAAATGGATGCACCCGGCGCGAGAGAGTCACTACCGCGTGATCGCCCAGACCCCAAAAGCGAAGGAGACCCAAATGGCCGCTGACACCACACCCCACAAACCTTCTGAAGCGCCTGTCATCTTGCCGGCAGATCCGATGGGCGGCGGCCTGACGTTTATCGACGCAGAAAAGGCGCGTCGTGCTGACGAAGACGACGCTCTACGAGGGCCTCTTGGTGAAACCACCCGCAAGCCTTACGAAAACGAAGGCTGACGGTCGTCACACCTGCTGTGTCTCCCCAACTGGACTAAGCAGTCCGTCCAGCTTGCGTTCGAGTTCGAGGGTATCAAATGGTTTGGCGATGTAGTCGTCCATTCCCGCCTGGAGGCATTTTTCCCTGTCGCCTTTAAGGGCGTGCGCAGTCATGGCCAGTATGGGCGTCCGCCTCAGGTTAAGCGTACGTTCGCGTTCACGGATGCGGCGTGTGGCTTCAAAGCCATCCATGTCCGGCATCTGCACGTCCATCATGATCAGGTCGAACTCCCCCGTCTGCCATTTGGTAATGGCGTCACGACCGCTGGACGCGACCTCGAAACGGCAACCGAATTCCTCAAGCAGCGTTGTGGCGACGAGCGCATTGGCGGTATTATCTTCGGCCAGCAGGATCTTCTTATGCGCTGTATGCGGCCTGTCCTGACCGTTTTCTTGCAAAGTCGCCAAACCGCCTGAAAGCAGGTGGAGGCGGGCGTGCAATGTAAAGGTCGCCCCCTCGCCCGCCACACTCGTCACAGTCAGACTGCCGCCCATCATTTCCGCCAGCTTCCGGCTGATCGCCAGGCCGAGTCCGGAGCCGCCGAACTTGCGGCTGATCGAGGAGTCGGCCTGGGTGAACTGGCCGAAGACGTGCTCGATCTTGTCGGCCGGGATACCGATCCCGGTATCGCGCACGCTCAATGACACCGTCATTGTGTCATCCTGCCGAGGACCATTCCACACGACCACGTCGATACGGCCCTTGGTGGTGAACTTGACCGCATTGGATAGCAGATTCATCACGATCTGTTTGAAACGCAGGGCGTCGGCTTCGAAGATCAGGCCAGGATCGACGCGGTAGTCAAGATTGCATTCCAGTCCCTTTTCCCGCGCCTTGACGGCAGTGATGTCCAGGCATTCCTCGGTCAGGGCGCGCAGATCGCACGGTGACAGGTCGAGTTCGACGCTGTCGGCCTCGATGCGCGCCAGGTCGAGCACATCGCTGATAAGCTGCATCAGGGTTTCGGCGCTGTCCTTCATGGTTGACAGGTACTTGGACTGCATCGCCGGGTCGGCTTTGTAATGCAGCATGATATGGCTCAGGCCGACGATGGCGTTCAGTGGCGTCCGGATCTCATGCGACATGTTGGCCAGGAATTCCGACTTGGCACGGCTGGCGCTTTCAGCCTGGATGCGCGCCTCGACCGAGTCCTGGATGTCGGTGCAGGTTCCGTACCAGATACGGATACGCCCCCCGTCATCGCGCATCGGCACGCCGCGGGTCTTGAACCAGCGATAGCCACCGTCGAAGCGGCGCAGGCGGTATTCGATGTCGTAGCCGGCACGGCCGGCGATCGCCTCTGACCATGCCTCAGCCGTGCGCTGACGGTCATCGGGATGCAGACAGTCGAACCATTGATCGCCAATCAGCTTTTCAATGGGCTCACCGGTATAGTGTTCCCACTGTTCGTTCATGTAGATCGTGGCGCCGTTGTCGGGCCGACTAATCCAGACCAGCTGCGGCATGGCCTCGGCCAAACCGCGCCAACGTTCCTCGCTTTCGACCAGACGCTCCTCGGCAGCCTTGCTGGCCGTAATGTCCTGAAAATAGATAGATAGCCCCCCGTCCTCGACAGGATATATGCGCACGCTGTACCAGCGGCGCCACGGCACATAGTAGTTTTCGAAGGCGACATCGACGCGCTCGGCCATGACCTTACGCAGATGGCGTTCCAGTTCGGTGTCGACGGCGTCGGGGAGCACATCCCAATAGGACTTGCCGATCATCTCGTCGGGTTTCAGGCCCTGGGCCGCCAGCATATCGCGGGCCGCAGCGTTCATATAGGTGAAGCGCCAGTCGGCATCGACGACCTGGAAGCCGTCCGCGATGCTTTCGAGCACGCGCACAAGCCTGTCCTCACCTTCCCGGCGCAGGCGTGACATCTGCAACTGCGAGCGCAGCTTCGCCACCAGTTCGCGGGCGCTGAACGGTTTGACCACATAGTCGTCAACGCCGGCGTCCAGTGCCTCGACGCGCGCTTCCTCGCCCGCCCGCGCCGACAGCATCACGACGGGGATGTCTCGCGTCCGTTCATCGCCGCGCAACCGCGCCAGCAGCCCGAAGCCATCAAGCCTCGGCATCATGACGTCGGTCAGAACCAGCTCGGGCGGGTCGGCAACGATCCGTTCCCACGCGGCCTCGCCGTCGGCTACCGGCTCGACGCGGAATTCGTCTCCGAGCAGATGGCGGACATAGTCACGCATATCGGCATTGTCGTCGGCGAGGACAATGCGCGGCGCGTCGGCTGCCGGGGCCGTGTTATGTTGCGCAGCATCTTCGGGAAGCCAGCGCAGCATTTCTTCGGTAAAAATGCCCGCGCGGGCTGACCCCACCACCGGCTGAGTGTCTTCACGCACCTGGGCCGAGGCCAAATGGTCCCGGCCCAGCGGCAGGCGCACGATGAAGGTGCTACCCTCACCAAGTCGGCTTTCGACCGAAACCTCACCGCCGTGCAGTTTGACCAGTTCCTGGACCAGCGCCAGGCCGATGCCCGACCCCTCTATGCTGCGGCCCGCAACGCCTTCGACGCGGTGGAAACGTTCGAACAGGTGCGGTAGTTCTTCCTCAGGGATCCCCGGACCTGTGTCACGCACCGCCAGCACGGCCTGGCCGCCTTCAGCGCGCAACGCGACCTCGACCGATCCCGACATGGTATATTTGAAGGCGTTGGACAGCAGGTTGAGGACGATCTTTTCCCACATATCGGCATCGACATAGGCCGGCTGCGGCAGGGGCTCAATCGCGATGCGGTAGTCTAGCCCCGCCTTGTCCATGGCCGAGCGAAAGTTGCTGGCCAGGTCCGCGGTATAGCGCGGCAAGTCCAACGGCTGATAGGTGGCGGTCATCCGGCCGGATTCGATGCGTGAAAAGTCGAGCAGCACGTTGACCAGCTTCATCAGCCGCTCGGCATTACGGCGGGCAACCTCCAGCCGGCCGCGATTGACCGGATCGAGACCAGGATCGTCAACCGCGTCTTCGACCGGCGCCAGCAGCAGGGTCAGGGGTGTGCGGAACTCGTGGCTGATGTTGGAGAAGAAGGTCGTCTTGGCGCGGTCGAGCTCCGCCAGGGCCTCGGCCCGCCGGCGCGCCTCCTCATAGGCCTGGGCGTTGGCGATGCTGGCGGAAATCTGGCCGGCGGCCAGGGTGAGGAAACCCTTGTAATCGTCGTCCGGCAGACGAAAAGGATTAAGCCCCGCTATAAGAACGCCGCCGGCGCTCAGGGGCACGACCGCGGCGAGCGATGGCGGCTTTGGCCAGGCGCCTGACGGCAAGGTCCCAAAGGTGCCGGCCAGGTCGCCGACGATCTGGATGTCGTGGCTCCGGCAGGCCTCGGCGCAGGGCCAGGATGATGGCGCGCCGAGGTCGATCTCCTCCGGTGCCGCCGGATGACCGGGATCTATACCGTTCAGACCCACCCGCCGCAGCGAGTCGCCTTCGCCGTCGAGATAAATCATCGCGAACGGCAGGTCGCGCATGTTTTCGCCCAGAGCATCGCAAGCCTGGCGGCACACGTCTTCAACCGTGCGGGCGTCGGCGGTAAAGGCCGCGAGGTCGCGCAATGTGGCTGTCTGGCGCTCGCCGATCACCCGGCGCGTATCATCCGTATTGGCGCAGATGATACCGCCGGGCGTGCCGTCGTCGTCGGGGATAGGGCTGTAGGAAAACGTATAGTAGGTTTCTTCCGGGTAGCCGTTGCGCTCCATGATCAGGAGCTGCTCTTCGACATAGGTGCCCTCGGTCCCCGTCATCGCCGTAGCCAGCAGGGGCTGGATGTCATCCCATATTTCCTGCCAGACCACCTCGGTCGGCTGTCCCAGCATGTGCGGGTGCTTACCGCCGATGATCGACTTGTAAGCATCGTTATAGAGGTAGATCAGCTCCGGCCCCCAGCCGATCCATATCGGCTGGCGCGAGGTCAGCATGATGCGCACGGCGGTCTTGAGACTTTGCGGCCACTGATGAACGTGGCCCAGCGCGGTCGTGGACCAGTCGATGCCGCGCATCAGCGCTGCCAGTTCGCTTTCACCACGCAGCACACCTGACGTATCCGGTGCGGCGGTATCGCCATACGTACTCAAACCCGGCCCTCCACAAGCGATTAGAAAACGTTTCCACCTGTAAGGATTCAATGTGGAGGTAAGCGTGTAACCCTGCCGACATACCCGCCCGGTACTTGACGACCACTAAGAAACTAAATTGAGGCGCGGCGTTCCAGCACCACATGCGGTGAAACGCGCTTGCCGTAGACATAGATATCTGACCATTATTTAGTGGTAAGACCAAAAGATCGGCATAAGCCGGCGGAACTTGGCGGATCGATACAGAGAGGACACAATGAAAAAGGACATCAACGCCCGCCGCGACTTCCTCATGCAGGCCGGCATAGCCAGTGTGGCCGCCATTGGTTTTTCTGCCGGCGATGTGAAGGCCGAAACCCTGCCACCCCCTCCAGAGTTCAAGCCGCAACACAAGGTTCGCTTTTCGGTCTGCGGCGTCAGCCACGACCATATCCATGGCATGATCGCGGCCATGCGGCGCGGCGGAGGCGAACTGGTCAATGCCTGGGGTGCCGAGCCCGACAAGATGGCGACCTTCCGCCAGCGCTACCCCGAAGCGCGCATCCTGGCCACCCAGGACGAGGTGATCAACGACGACACCCAGCTGATCCTGACGTCGCACGTCCCTAATGAGCGTACTCATATCGGCATCCGTGCCATGAAAGCCGGCAAGGACGTGCTGGCCGACAAGCCCGGCATTATCACGCTCCAAGACCTGGCGCTGGTGCGTAAAACCATCAAGGAAACCGGCCGCAAGTACGGCATTCAGTATTCCGAACGGCTGGACGTGCGCGCCGCCGTTTATGCCGGCGAGCTGATCAGGCAGGGCGCGATCGGCAAGGTTATCCAGACCATCAACCTGGCGCCACACCAGATTGTCCAGGGCGGCGGCGATGCAGGCGGCGCGGGCAAACGGCCGGAATGGTTCTGGGACGACCGTCTGTTCGGCGGCATCCTGACCGACATCGGGTCACATCAGGTTGACCAGTTCCTCTACTATACGGGCTCCAAAACCGCCGAGATCGTCTCCTCGCAGATTGCTAATATCGGCTTCCCCGACCGTCCGCGCTTCCAGGACTTCGGCGACATGACACTGCGCGGCGATGCCGGCCTGGGTTACGTCCGGCTCGACTGGTATACGCCCAAGGGTCTTGGCACCTGGGGTGACGGCCGCCTGTTCATTCTGGGCACCGAAGGCTATATCGAGGTGCGCAAATACACCAATGTCGCTGTCAACAAGCAGGGCAACAACCTGTTCATCGTCGACCAGAAGCAGGCGCGGTTCATCGACTGTTCGAATGGCGACCTTCCGTTCGGACCGCAGTTTATCGCCGACCTCGTCAACCGCACCGAAACCGCGCAAAGCCAGGAGATGGCTCTCCTGGCCGCCGAACTGTCGATCAAGGCGCAGGTGAATGCAAAGACGGTCAAAATCTAGTGTCCTGATTCTGAAATTCGCTCGCATTTGATATCGGCCTCAAGGCGAATTTCAGAATCAAAAGGACACTAGCAACTGATAGATTTTCGTGTCGTTCTCGATTTCGAAGTTCGTTTCGGAGGGCGATATCAAAATCACGACACCAGGCCAGAGAAACAAGCGTCTGGAGGATGCCATATCACTCGAAAACGGCAAAATAGACCCTTTACGCACCCGCGAAAGCAAGCGGACTGCATTTTTACAAGACGGCGGGCATGGTGGCTCGAATGCGCTCACACAGGAGACCGTCATGGCTACCGTCACAGCCGAGCCCAATCGTCCTGCGGCTTCCACGCCTCTTCCCGAATCGAATACCGGCACCGTGACGCGGCCCGCCGATCAGATCGAAGACCCCTATATCTGGAAGCCGGCAGGTGCCTTCGGTCTTCAGGCTGTGCACGCGCGCGCCCCGGAGCCTGCAACACCCGCAGCGAAGCCAGAATTGCCGCCGATGGCCAAGGCGAACGATGCTTACGAGGCCTTGTGGCGTTGGAGGGATTTCGCGGCCGGTGTCGCCGTCGGAGCACTCTCGATCGTCGCTTTTAGCTTGGCCTTTAAACTCGAATGGCGTTGATTAGTCTGGCCAAAGACGGTGAGCAGAACAAACCGTAAGCAGCTTGTCGCAGGCTATTCGTGTCTTAGCGCCTTGCCCGGTTCGGTTGAAGCACTGGCCAGGGCCAGACCACCCACGGTCAGCAGGGCAATCGTCATCGCCACCAGCGTCGCGGCAACGAAGATCAGCGGATCGAGCGGTACGGCATCGTCGAACTGCGACAGCCATTGCGTGAGCGCATACCACGCCAGAGGCCAGGCGATCAGGTTGGCCAGCAGCACGGGCCGCAGGAACTGGCCCACCAGCAACCCCACCACCTTGCCACTCGATGCCCCAAGCACCTTGCGCAGGCCGATTTCGCGGGCGCGGCGCGAGGTGTTGAACGCCGCCATGCCATAGAGACCGATACAGCCGATCAGGGCGGCGATCCCGGCGCCGATGCTGAACAGGTTTGAGCGGTTGCGATCGGGCTTATAGTACTTGTCGATATTTTCAACGCCCGACACGGCCTCGAACGGGACCTGCGGCGCAATGGTTTTCCATGCCTGTTCCATGCGCTGACGCATGACCGGCTCAGGTACGCCGGAATAACGCACGCCGGTGATCGAATGCCGGTACGGCGTGCGATCCATCAGATAGAGCATGGGCGCGACCTTTTCCTTCGGTGATCGGAAGCGCATGTCCTCGATGACACCGGCGACGCGGACCTTGTAGTCGTCAAAATCGAGCACCTGACCCGGAGCTTCCTGGGGCGACTTGAAGCCAAGCGTTTCCGAAGCGGTGCGGTTGATCATCACATTGGCGATCTCGCCGCGCGGCGGGTCCTGCTGTTCACCATTGACCCAGCGGATATAGATGTCCTCACCACGTGTCGGATCAAGCATCCGTCCGGCGATGACCCTCCCACCATAGGTTTTGAAATAGTCGGTGCCCACGATGGTAAAACTCGATGACGGGCGGCGGCCGACATGGCCTTCGCGCGACACATCTGTGTTGTTGGTGAGTGAATTGTCGCCCGGCGCACTGTTGGCGCCCGCCACCGCGATCACGCCCGGCAGGTTGCGAAAGGCCGTCCAGATGGCGTCACGCTGGGCATTGCTCAGCGCCGGATCATAGGTCGAGTCCGAAATCATCAGACCTTCACGCTTGAAGCCGATATCGGCGCTCTTCATGTGGTTGAGCTGGCTCAGGAAACCCGCCCCCATAATGAAGAAGGCGATAACGATTGCGAACTGCAAAACCACAAGGGCCTCGCGCAGGCGGATGGCCATACGGCCGCCGGCAGGCGTGCGCGACGAGGCCAGCACCTGGGCCGGCTTGAAGCCCGACAGGACAAAGGCCGGGTAGAGGCCGGCCAGCAGGCCGACAAGCACGACGAAGGCGCCAGCCAGAAGAAGCGGAATGGCTTCACCCGTATAATCGAGCTTGAGCTTCAGGTCGCCGAAGCTGTTGATGTGCGGCAGGCTGAGCTCGACAATGCTGAGGCCGATCAGGGCGGCCATGACGGTCGTCAGCAGGGCCTCGCACAGGAATTGCGCCCGCAGCGCGCCTTGCGTTGCACCCAGCGTCTTGCGCACCGCCACCTCCTTGGCGCGCATACCGGCCCGGGCGGTCGCGAGGTTGATATAGTTGATGGCGGCGATCAGGAAGGCCAGGATGCCGACAATCCCCAGCACGTAGACGGCGGTGCGCGTCTTTTCGTCTTCAAGGTGCAGGGTGGTCAGCGGCACCACCATGGTCTTCAGGACGTGGCTCGGCTTATCGTCGCCAAACTGGTTGGCCGCATGGCGGTCGATAAAGGCCGGAAAACGCGCGTTCATGTCGGCGGCGTCCTTCGGCCTATCGAAGACGAGGATGGTCTGCATGCGCTGGGAACCATAACGCTCCCAGCCATTCGTACGGTCGGCGAGTGAGCGGTTGAGCAGGCGGACAAAGTCAAATTTGAAATTGGTCGTGTCGGGCAGGGCCTTTAAGACCGCGCTGATGCGATAGTCATGCGTACCTTCTTCATCGGTCAGCCGGATCGTCTTGCCGATAACGGCGCCTGCCGCTTCACCCGGGAAATACTTTTCAGCCATGGGTTGGGAAATGACGACATTGTCCGGCGACACCAGCGCCAGGGCCTTGTTGCCGGCCAGCAGTGGGAGGTCGAAGACCTTGAAGAACTCGGTGTCGACCAACAGCACCTCTTCCTGCGTGCTGTTGGCGCCAATATGAACGGTCACATTGTGGTCCCACAACCGGGTTCCTATGCGCTGCGGATTGTCCGACTTGATATTGTCGAGCAGGCCGCCATTGGTCCACGGCTCTGGGTCCGTGCGGACGGCGGCAAACTTCCAGGCATTTTCGACGACGTAGATCTTGTTCGCGTTCGGCAGCCACTGCTCAAACGTCGTCTCAAAGCGGAAGAACAGGCCGAGCGTGATGAAGACGGCGATGCCGAAGCTAAGACCCAGCAGGTTCAGCAGGGCATACAGGGGATGGCGCGTGAAGGAGCGGTAGAAGGCGGTAAAGGTCGAGCGCAGCATTACATCACCTGAGCTACGGATGCGACCAGCTGACCGTCGAGGATGTCAACCTGGCGCGTGGCCTGATCGGCGTGGGACTGCGAGTGGGTGACCATGATGATGGTCGCGCCGCCCTTGTTCAGGCTTTTGAGGATATCCATGACCTGCGCGCCGTTTTCAGTGTCGAGATTGCCCGTCGGTTCGTCCGCCAGGATCAGGTCGGGCTGGCCGACAATGGCGCGGGCAATCGCCGCGCGCTGCTGCTGGCCGCCCGACAATTGGTGGGGAAAGTGGCGGGCGCGATGGCCGATGCCGACCCTGTCCATGGCGCCTTCGATCACCTGGCGGCGCGACCCCTTGCGGCCATCACGATAAAGCAGGCCCAGTTCGATATTCTCATAGATGGTCAGGTCGTCGACCAGGTTGAAGCTTTGGAAAATGAAGCCCAGGTGGCGGGCGCGATGCCTGGCCAGGTTAGTCTCGCTCATCTTGGCCAGGTCCTGGCCCTCGAAGAGATAGGCGCCCGAGGTCGGCCGGTCGATCGTACCCAGCACGTTCAGAAGCGTGGACTTGCCGCAGCCCGACGGTCCCATGATGGCGACGAATTCGCCGCGTTTGATGGTCAGAGAAATGTTGTGCAGGGCCGTCGTTTCGACATCGTCCGAACGGTAGAGACGGGTGATTTTTTGCAGATCAATCAGGGTGTCGGTCATTGGCTTGCAGTCTTCTTCAAACGGAGATGTTGCGCTTTTTGATATTGTGAAGTGCCGGCGACGACGATGCGCTCGCCGGGTGTGAGGCCGCTGAGGACTTCGGCATATTCAGGATTGCGGCGGCCGATCGTCACGGCGCGGCGTGACGCCTTGTCGCCCTTTGCGTTCAGCACGAAGACCGAGGTGCCGTTGCTGTCGGCGAGCCAGCTGCCGGATGGCGCAAGCGTCGCCACTTCGCTGCCGGCGCTCATTTGCAGGCGGATGTCGGCGGCCTCGCCGCGCTTCAGGTCGGCGGGCACAGCGGAGTCGAACTCCAGTTCCACCGTAATGCGGCCATTGGTGACCTGCGGAAAGACCTTGCTGACATGGACATTGACCGTCTTTTCGTGCAGACGCGCCTGCGCCTTCTGGCCGGCCGACAGGCGTTGCGAATAGTATTCATCAACCTGGGCCCGCAGCTTATAGGTACCTTCCGAATCGACCTGGCCAAGCGGTGCCCCTTGCGTCACGGCCTGACCGGGTTTGAGGTCGAAGCCGGTCAGACGGCCGGCTGTCGGCGCTGAGATGACAAGCGCCGTCAGGCCCTTGCGCACCTCGGTCAGCGAGCGGCGCAGGTCGGCTGCCGAAGCCATGATCGCCTGACGTTGCGACTGATAGAAGGCGGTCTCCTGCGCCTCGCTGGTCTTCAACGCCGCGAGACGCGTGCGCTGATAGTCCGCCTCATCGGCATAGACCTTGAGCGCCGCGTCATTGATTACGCCCTGGTCGCGCAGGGTCCGGCGCCGCGCCAGTTCCTGATCCGCCCGGTGCAGGGCATAGGCGACGTCGGCGCGCGTCTGTTCGCGGGCCTGCGCCTGGGTTTGCAGGTTCATCAGCTGGCTGGTGCTGTCGCTCAGGCGCGCCGAGATGTCGGCCTCGCGCGTCGAGACTTCCAGCGTCAGCGACGGATTGGACAACCGCGCTAGTGGTTGGCGGGCCGCGACCAGTATGCCGTCGTCTGCCGCGACGCTTTCGACGCGGCCGGCCGCTTCGGCGGTAATGAAGACGGTGACCAGCGGCACGACTTCGGCGCGCAGCGGTACATAGTCGGAATAGGCGGCGCGGACAACCTCCCCGCTGTCGAGCGTGGCGGCGTTGACATCGACCGTGTTCGATGCCGGGCGCAGCAGGAACAGCGCCAGGCTGATGGCGCTGACCGTCGCTATGACAGCGCCGATCTGGAACGGCCGCTTGCGATACCATGGGCGTTCAAGCGCGCGGTCCATCTTGCGGGTTGGGGCGTTGGATGAGGAAGTATCGGGCATGATAAGAAGCTAACATGGCTTTTTCAATAGACATAAATTATTCATTTCATTTGACTTTTAGGCAAAATAAAGCGAACTTCAAAGGTCTCTCGCACCCCAAACTGTCCGATTTCGAACATGAGCGACGTCCCAAAAACCGAAGCCGATGCAGGCGAAAAACGACCGCCGATCCGGGCCTTTTTCCTCGATGACGACGCCGATGTGCTGGCGTCCGCCGAGCTGGTTTTGACGCGTCACGGCTTCACCCTGGCGACAGCGCAGACACCCGAGGCGGCGCGCGACTATCTCAATCGCGAGCCCGTCGACGTCCTGCTGCTCGACCTCAACTACCGGCGCGGCGACACGTCGGGCGAGGCTGGCCTCGCCTTCCTGAAGGAACGGATGGCGGCAAGCCCGCACCTGCCCGTCGTCATCGTCACCGGCCACAGCGGCATGAATATCGCCATCCAGGCCATGCGCATGGGGGCGCAAGATTTCGTCGTCAAGCCGTGGAACAATGAGCGCTTTATCGCGTCGATCCGCGCCGCCATGGAAGCGCCTCGCCGCGCGCCGGCCCCGCCGCAGGACCTCAACCTCGAACGCTCGGAGCGCGAGCTCATCAAGGCGGCGCTCGACCGGCACCAATTCAATATTTCCCACGCCGCCAAGGATCTGGGGCTGACCCGGGCGGCGCTTTACCGGCGCATGGAAAAGCATGGACTATAGACGTCTGGCATTGGCGCTCGCCGCACAGCTGGGCGTATTCGCCGCCGGTGCTCTGGCATGGCTCGCCTTTGCGCGCGGCCTCTATGCCAGCGCCCTTCTGTGTGTGCTGGCGGGCATCGTCCTGGCCAGCCTGGGTTTGACGACGACGGCCTTTCGCATCGGCCGCGACCTGCTGAAGCGCGCAGCCCAGCCCGGCGCCATCTTCACCGCAGAACTCAGCCGGCGCAGGCTCCAGGTGCTACTCGACCAGACCCCTTCGCCGCTCCTGCTTCAGCCGGAAAGCGGGCAACTGATCGCCGTCAACCGCGCCGCCCGTACCCTGTTCGACGTCTCCTACGCCCTGCCCGTGACGGCGCGGCGGCAGTTGCTGGGCGAAGCCGACGGGCTGGCGACCCTGCCCGGCCAGATCAAATGGAAGGGCGGCACCTATGCCGTCCACCTGGCGGAGATGGAAGAGGAAGACCGTTCGTCGCACCTCGCCGTGCTGACCGACATTTCCGGCGATGTGCGCGCCGCCGAAGCGACGGCTTTGCGCGACCTGCTGCGCGTGCTGAACCACGAACTGATGAACGCCCTGACCCCCGTGGCGTCGATGAGCAAGAGCGCGCTCGACCTGTTGGGCGACGACACACCGGAGTCACGTGCGATGGCGATGAAAGCGCTCGAACGTGTGGTGGCGCGGACCGAGAACCTGTCTGGGTTTATCAATGCCTACCGCGCCATGACGCGTCTGCCGCCACCGGTCATGCGGCCGGTGCGGCTCGACGACTGGCTCGACGTCGCCGCCGAAAGCTTCGCGGCGCAGTGGGGTGAAAACGTTCGTCTCGATTATTCGCTGTCCAGCAACGATCTCAGCGCCATGATGGACGAAGACCAGATGTGGCTGTGCGTCGGCAACCTGCTCAACAATGGCGCGCAGGCCGCGCTTGAGAACACCCAGCCATCGGTCGTGAGGCTGCATGTCCAGATGGAAGGTGATGGCGTCAGTGTCCATGTCGAGGATTCCGGCAAAGGCATTCCCGCCGACCAGGCCGACCAGATCTTCCTGCCCTTCTATACCACCAAGGCAACCGGTACCGGCGTAGGCCTGAGCCTGGCCCGCCAGATCGTGCAGGGCCATGGCAGTACGCTGTCCCTGCTACCGCCGGCGCCGGGCCACGCCGACCGTTTAGACGGCGCGTGCTTTGCCTTCCGCCTGCGCGGAGCTTAAGGCCCTATTAAATTATCAATATTGCACACAGCTGTTGACTCTTCTTCGCAATTGGAACAAAATGAGAACATTAGGCTTGGGGGCCTGTACTCACTGGGAACACCGCCATGATGTTCGATGCGAAACTCTGGATGAAGACGTGGAAATGCCCGCCACAGGTTAAGGATCTGCCGCGCGATGGCCATATCGACGTCACATGCCGGTCGTGCCGGTCGCAGTGGAAGCAATCGGTCCGTTCGCTGATCGAAGATAGGCGGCTGGGAGCGCAGTTCCTCGACTTGGTCGAGTGGGAAATGCGCTGTCAGGACAAGGCTTGCGGCGGTATGGTCTGCTTTGCCGTTCCGGGTGAAGACGAGGACGAGTACGATCTTTTAGTCGCCGCGTAGTCATTTTTCAGCTCATGCGCCGCATGGCTCCTCACATGTGTTCGGGCGCGCACTTGCGCTTGCCAGACTTCGAAGTGTATCGAAGTCCGGAGAACATCGGAGACAGGCATGGCCGAAGGTGAAGTGCTGATTTCGATCCGGGACCGGCTGCTGAAGGAGCGCAACGCGCTGCTCGACCTGTCGGCGCGCAATCGCCTGCTCAACACGCCGCTGCGTACCAAGAACAATCGCGCCATCGAAATCGTCGATGAAAAGGCTGTCGAAGTCTTTGCCCGGTTGAGCGACAACAAGGCCATGACCTTCCTGCCCGGCGCCGGCGAGGAGGGTGAAACTGCGCAACCAGGCCTGCCGCAGCCCGATGAAAAGCGCGATGCCGATGGCAAGCTCGCCCGCCATACCGACTTGAAACTGCAAACGCGCCTGACCTCCGAAGGCTTGCAAAAGCGCCTGTTCGACATTTGGTACGATGCCCAGACGCTGGAACAGGAACAGGGCGTCAATATTCTCTATCTCGCACTTGGCCTGCTGCGCTGGTACGACGCCGATGCTTCCGACACGCCACGTCACGCGCCGCTTGTCCTTTTGCCTGTGCGGCTGGAACGGACCAGCGCCGCCGACAAGTTCCGCCTGAAAGGGCGCGACGAGCCGCCCTCGCCTAACCTGACGCTCCAGGCCAAGATGAAGGCCGAATTCGGCCTGGTCATCGAAGATTTCCCCAACGAAGACGAGCTCGATCTTGCGGCGTATGCCGCTCAAATCGCCGAAACCGTCGCCGGCCAGAAGCGCTGGGAAGTCCTGCCCGACGCCATGGTCCTCGGCTTCTTCTCCTTCGCCAAATTCCTGATGTACCGCGACCTCGATCCGGAAAACTGGCCCGAGGACGGCGGCATCGAGGACGCCCAACTGATCAAGGCGATCCTGCGCGACGGCTTTGAAGCGAGCGAACCGCTGGTCGGCGATCATGACCGTATCGACGACACACTGCCGCCGGCCTCGTTGCATCACGTCGTCGACGCCGACAGTTCCCAGACCGTTGCGATCGCTGAAACCGTCGCCGGCCGAACCCTGGTCATCAAGGGCCCGCCCGGCACCGGCAAGTCGCAGACCATCACCAACATCATCGCCGGCGCCGTCGCGGCCGGTAAGAAGGTGTTGTTCGTTGCCGAAAAGATGGCAGCGCTCGACGTCGTCCACCGCCGCCTGAAGGCCGCAGGGTTAGGCCCTCTGACGCTGGAACTGCATTCCAACAAGGTCTCAAAGCGCAGCGTCCTCGAAGAGCTGAAGCGCACCAAGGAAGCCGCGGCGCAGGTTGCCCCCCAGGACTTGACCGCGCTGCATCGCCTCAATGACCTGACGCAGACCCTGAACGGCTTTGCTGACCGGCTGCACACGCCGCTTCAGCCATCCGGCCTTTCGCCACAAAAGATCCTGGGGCGGCTGGCCAAATGGTCATCCGCTGGTGAGCCCGGCCGGGATTTTGCGCTCGACGGCGCCGAAACCTGGACCGCTGCCGACGTCGCGGAAAGGCGTGCCCTGACCGAAGACATCGCCGGGCGGTTGGCTGCTCTGGGCTCACCCGCCACACATATCTGGCGGGGTGTGCAGTGCGATGCGCTCGATCCGTCAGAGCGCGATGGCCTAGGGCGCGATATCGCCAAGGCGCGTGAGGCGTTGCACCACGCTGTGTCCCAAGCCGCCATAGCCACGCGGCTGCTGGGTGCGCCCGCGCCTTCGCGCATCAGCGATCTCGACCGAGCGCTGGCCTATCTGCGCCTGACCCCACCGCCGCGCGACGGCGACCGTGCGGCCCTGGCCGATGCCAACTGGCGCAATCCGAAGGTGCTGACCGCGTTAATCGATACCGGCGAAGCGCTGGTGCGACTGCGGATAGAGGCGCAAGGGCTGCTCAACGACGCCGGCCTGACCGCCGATTACGCCGCCATTCGCGAAGATGTCGTGACCAAAGGCAGCGATCTCTTCCGCTTTCTCGACAGCGGCTTCCGGCGCAATATGGCGCTGCTGCGCTCCTACGTGAAAGGCACGTTGCCGCAAAGCCCTGACGATCGGCTGAAGCTGATCGACCTGGCCCTGCGCCTGCAAAAGACCGAAGCCACATTCAAGGACACGCAACCTCTCGCCACCGCCTTTGGCCGGTTGTGGCAGGACACGGGCAGCGACTGGGACGCCTTGCGCAACATCGTCAACTGGCGGTCATCGCATGCTCTTCCCACCGAGGTCTGGCCGCTCTATGCCGCACTTTCCGACGCCGGCATTGCCGAAGCCGACCAGGCGCGCCAGGCGCTCTACCACGCCCTGACCGCCCTGAAGGCGGCGCTCGACAGCATCATCACCTTGCTCGATCTCAACCTTAATCGCGCCTTTGGAACTGGTGATATCGGTGCCCTGCCCTTGCCTGCGCTTACCGAGCGGCTCGACGCCTGGTCGGACGATCTGGAATCGCTTAGCCGCTACATCGCCTTTGCCGCGCGCGGCCGCCAGTTGGCGTCTCTTGGCGCCGACAGCCTTATCGAAGCGCTGCATGCAGGCGGGCTCGATGGCGAAGACCTTATAGCCGCCTTCGACGGCGCCTATTCACACGTATTGCGCAATGTCCTGTTCCGCGACTGGCCGGAACTGAAGGCCTTCGATGGCGACGCGCAAACCCGCCATATCCACCAGTTTCGCCAGCTCGACCGCATGCGCATCGACCTCGCCAAGGCGCAGATCGCTGCCCAGGCCAGCGCGGCGCGGCCGACCGGCAATGCGGGCATCGGGCCGCTCGGCATCCTCAATGCCGAACTGGCCAAGAAGCGCAGCCACAAGCCCATACGTGTCCTGCTGGAACAGGCTGGCGAAGTCATCCAGGACCTGAAGCCCGTCTTCATGATGTCGCCGCTGTCGGTCGCGCAGTTCCTCAAGCCCGGCGGCCTCCAATTCGACCTGCTCGTCATGGACGAGGCAAGCCAGATCGAACCCGTTGATGCGCTCGGCGCCATCGCCCGCGTCAAGCAACTGGCCGTGGTCGGCGACGAACGGCAACTGCCGCCGACGGCCTTCTTCAAGAAGCTGACCGGCGAGGACGACGAGATTGAAGACGACAGTGTGACGCTACAGGCGCGTGACGCCGAAAGCATTCTCGACCTGTGCCTCGCCAAGGGCGCGCCGCACCGCATGCTCAACTGGCATTATCGCTCGAAGCACCAGTCTTTGATCGCCGTCTCCAACCGCGAATTCTATGACAACCGGCTGTTTATCGTGCCGTCGCCCTATGACGCGGTTGCCGGTATGGGGCTTAAGTTCCATTGGCTGAAGGACACGACCTACGACCGCGGCAATACGTGCACCAACCCGAAGGAAGCGCGCACCGTCGCCGAGGCCGTCATCGCTCACGCGCGCTTAAAACCCGACCAGACGCTCGGGGTCGCGACCTTTTCAGTTGCCCAACGCCAGGCGGTGCTGACCGAACTCGAAGCCTTGCGCCGCGCCAATCCCGAGCTTGAACCCTTCTTTGCCGAGGACGTTCCCGAGCCCTTCTTCGTCAAGAACCTCGAAAATATCCAGGGCGACGAGCGCGATGTCATCTTCATTTCGGTCGGCTATGGCAAGACCGAAAAGGGCGACCTGGCCCACGCCTTTGGGCCGCTGTCGGGCGAAGGCGGTGAGCGGCGGCTGAACGTGCTGATCTCGCGCGCCAAGCTGCGTTGCGAGGTCTTCTGCAATTTCCGCGGCGCTGATATTGACCTGGAACGGACAAGTGCGCGCGGCGTGGCGGCGCTCAAAATGTTCCTGACCTTTGCCGAAACCGGCCGCTTCGATGCCCACGACGGCGAGGGCACCCACGACAGCGAGTTCGAACAGCAGGTCGCCGAACGTCTGCGCGCACTGGATCACACGGTCGAAAGCCAGATCGGCGCTTCGGGTTTTCGCATCGACCTGGCCGTCGCCGATCCCGACCATCCCGGCCGCTTCCTGATCGGCATCGAATGCGACGGCGCGCAATATCATTCATCGCGGTCGGCGCGCGACCGTGACCGCCTGCGCCAGCAGGTGCTCGAAAGCCACGGCTGGATCATTCATCGCATATGGAGCGCGGACTGGTACCTGCGTCCCAAGGAGGAGTTGAAGAAGCTCGGCGACGCCATCGCGGCCGCGAAAAGCGAATGGGCGATACGCGACCAGGAAAAAGCCGACACCGATGCCGCCGAATCGGTGGCGCCGCCGGTTGAGGCCGCGCCTGCCGCGCCCATCCCAGTCGCTGAGAAGCCGCTGCTCTATATTGAAGCCGACTTTCAGGTGAACAGCCGCGCCGATCCGCAAAGCCTGAGTGTGCGCGAACTGGCTGACGTGGTCACTTCGATCGTCGCCATCGAAGGACCGGTACACGAAGATGAGATCATCGCGCGCGTGCGTTACCTGTGGGACCTGCCGCGCACCGGGCCGCGCCTGAAAGCCGCAGTGGCCGCTGCGCTGCGCTTCGCCGCAACCGAAGGCGCCGTTACCGAGACTGACTGTTTCTATAGCCTACCGGACCAGGCTGTGCGCATCCGCGACCGCTCCGAAGTAACATCATCAGGGCTGCGTAAGCCCGACATGTTACCGGCGGCGGAGATCGAGACGGCGCTGCTTAAGGTGGTGGACGACAATTACGGCGCCACTCGCGCCGACCTGGCTCCCGCCGCCGCGCGTCTTCTGGGATTCGCCACGACCAGCGCGGCCCTGAAAGCGCGGCTCGATGACAGCGTGGCGCGGCTGGAAGCCGAGGGACGTCTGGTCGAGAAGAACGGGCTACTGGTTTTACCCTGACTTTGCAGAGGTTTGGCGGGCTTCGGATGCGGTTCTTACGCGCGCAAGCCTAAACTCCTGGCAACAGGAGACTTGACCATGGCCGAAACAAAATTTCCAGTTAGCCGCGATACCGAACGCGACTCGGGCGCGCAGCCCGAACGCAATCGCCCGGATTCCATTACCCAGGAGGGTAAGGACATCAACACGACACTTAGCCACGACCAGCGCATGCATGGCGTCGAAACCTCGGCGGGCAACCAGGGGTCGGGCACCGACGATTATCAGCCAAACAAACCGACTGAGGATCGCGGCGGTTATGGCATGCAGGACACCGATCGTCGTCCAGGCGATCGCGACAATGCGGAAGGCGGTGCCCAGGTCGGCGCGGCACCTCAGCACGACAGCCGCTATAGCCGCGACGAAGAACGCTCGCGCGGCGGCGTCAGCGCCCAGCCGGGTCAGGAGAAGGCGGACATCCAGGACGAACACCCGGAGCGTCCAGGTCACAATACGTCCGAAGGCAAGGCGCATAACGGCCGTGGCAATGACGAACGCGGCGGCTATGGTGTGGGTACGGCAAATCCTGAGAAGCCGGCGACAACAAAGGGCCAGCAGTCATGACGACGCTGATGGCCCTTTTCGCCACGATCAAGCGCCAGTTTCTGGCGCTGATCGGGCGTCGTTATCACAACACCGACCGCGCCTTGTGATCATTGCCGTATTCGTGCAGGAACAGGGCGATATCCGTCTTTAGCCGGTGCGAATCCTGAGGGTCGGTCTTGATCGCGGTATCGAAGATGATTTTCTGTATGTCGCGCGGAAGGCGGTCCCAAGTCGCCAATACACCCGCTCCCAGATGCGAGAGCAGGTCGCGTTCGGCGGCCTCTAAATCGTCACTGAGCGTTTGTGGCGCCCACGCAGCCCCAGGTTCGGCAATCTCGGTCATGGCATCGTCCTCCTGACCAGGACTTCATCAGCCGCCCGCTAAAAAAACCATACGCTTTTTGTGCCTAACCGGCCTTAGCTACGCCGCGCAATCAGGCCCAGCGTAAAACCGATTGCTACAGCAACAGCCAGCGACGTTACCGGATTCTGCTTGACCGTGGCGACAAGGTCGCGCGACAATTCCCTGGTCGCGTCCTGCGCGGCCGAAACGCCCTCTTCGACTTCGGCGCGGATATTGTCGAGCGCGCCGCGAAGCTCTTCGGTGCTGTTGATCATCGGGAAGTCTCCAGAGTTTCAACTACTATGCGGCAGGCAACGGCAAAATCAAGCGGGCTTTACGCCGCATTTATCTGCTTCCGTGGCGTGTGGGCGGATTTCTTACAAGCGAGAGCGTAAAACCGTCCGACGGGGGCTTCCAATATCAAGGAGCCTGGCATGGCCGAAATCGAATCCCGCAAATATTCGGATGAACATCGCAACAAGGCGCGCGTCGATGCGGGCAAGTTCAACCAGCCAACGCAATTCCATCCCGACCGAACAGGTGCGCAAAAGAGCGACACCGGCGCCAAGCGCAAATAGTTATGGGCGGCGAGCGCGACATCGTGGTCTTCGATCTCGACGGCACGCTCGCCGACATCTCTCATCGCCAGCACATGGTTCAGGGGAAACGCAGAAACTGGCCCGAATTCTTTGCCGCCTGCGTCGACGACGCACCTCATGAGGCGGTGATTATCATCCTGAGGGCGCTTTATCCCCGATTCAAAATTTACCTGGTGTCGGGACGTAGCGACGAAGTACGCGATGAAACCGTGGACTGGCTGAAGTTCAACCACGTGCCATGGCACGAACTGATTATGCGCCGGCGGGGCGATCATACGCCAGACAACATTCTGAAGCTCAGCTGGGTCAACGAAGGGCGCATACCCAAGGACAGAATTCTGTGCGTCTTCGACGACCGGGACAAGGTGGTCAAGGCCTGGCGTCAGGCGGGCATCCCTTGCTTCCAGGTCGCCGAAGGCAATTTCTAGAGTATCCGTTATGATCAAGCGGAAGATTTGATCCAGCATCGGTCAGCCTTA
>CBFGPQ010000033.1:0-28085 GCA_965650705.1 uncultured Asticcacaulis sp.
GTCGCTATTGCTATCGCAATTACTTGGTGGGCTGATTGAGTCTCGAACCTAGGGTGAGGGGCAACGGCCGTCGAGCCTCGCTGAGCCAGTGTTATGCCCCTCATCCGGTTCGCAAGCGAACCACCTTCTCCCCGCAAACGGGGAGAAGGTAAAGGGCTAGCCTCTAGGTTTATGGTACGTGAGTGCGGCCGCTATGCAGGTCTTTATCGCGTCATCCGGCAACGGCTCGGAAAGCGGCAACAGGAGCGCGCGATTGCCTTCAAAGCTGAAGGCTTCCGGAAACAGCGTGCGAAACGTCTCCACAAGCGTGGTTTGGCAGTTGAAGTACAGCGCGCAGACATCTGGCGCACGCGGCTTCCAGTCCATGCGGATCGTCGTGCCACTGCGGCTTACGGGTGTTAGATAGGCGGGTTCGCCCCATTTCAAGGTTTCTTCCAGAACGCCGACTTCGGGTAGCTCTGTCGCCGTCTTGAACACAAGGTGGCGCAGGGCCAGCATATGCGGCCGGGCGGTATCAGGATAATTGTCGAAAACCGCCTGGACGGACGTATCCGAAAATGGCGTCAAAGGTGCGGCTACCGCATGCCGCGCGTCGACGACAGGGCCGGCTTGAGCGGCATCAGGTCGTTCCTGCGCATACGGCTGGGCTCGGTCTGGGCGATGAGCGACGCCTTCTGCACTTCCGGGCGGCTGGTCGCGTTCTCGTTCTCGTAGTGGTAGGTGCTGGCCTTCATGGCGACGGCGTGTGAGATCGACGGCTGGTCTTCGCGCTTGACTTCGGCGGCGGCGATCATGGTATCGATCTCGCGCTTGCGGGCGCGGAAGGCGATCATGTCCTGGCCAGCCAGAATCTTGGATTGCGGCACCTTGCTGCTGCGTGGATCGACCGGGCGGCGGTTGTTCCAGACTTCGAAATGCAGGTGCGGGCCGGTCGAACGGCCGGTCGTGCCAACATAACCGATGACGTCGCCCTGGCGGACGCGCTGGCCCGGACGGACCTTGATCGATGACATGTGGGCATAGCCGGTTTCCCAGTTGGAACCGTGCTGCAGGCGAACCCAGCGGCCGTAGCCGCCCCACCACTTGGCGTCGGCGACGACGCCATCGCCGGCGGCCAGGATCGGCGTGCCCGTAGGCGCCGCGAAGTCCATGCCGGTATGCATGCGGTTAAAGCCCAGGACTGGATGGAAACGCATGCCGAAGCTGGACGAGATGCGCGCTCCGTCGACCGGTGTGGTTAGTAGGAAACCCTTGATATTTTTGCCGTTCTCATCGAAGAACTGGACATCGCGGCTGCCCTGCGGCTGGAAGGAATAAAAGCGGCCGACGCCGCCCTTGGCCTCGACCTCGGCATACAGCAGGTTGCCGGCTTCGACCGTACGACCGCTCTCGGTCACCTTGCGGTCGAAGACCAGCTTGAAGGTATCGCCGGCCTTGATGTCACGCTGGAAGTCGAGCTTGTGGGCGAACAGGTTCTGGACCTGACGGGTCAGGGATGCCGTCGCGCCCAGCGTTGCGGCGGACGAGAACAGCGAGCCGTTGAATTCGCCAATGGCGATCAGGCGTTCGTCGCGCACCGCTTCTTCGAGCGCGCGCAGACGCATGGCGCCGTCGCGCGACGTGGTCAGCGTCAGTTGTTTGGCGGCGCCGGTGCGGACCGTCAGGCCGACCAGCTGCGCCGGGCGCTTGCCGCCGTCGGCCGCAGGGGCGATTGCCGCCTCCATCTTGGCGCCGGGCTTGAGTGTGGAAATGTTGAACGCCTTGGACAGCAGGTTAACAGCGGCCTTGGCTTCGGCGGGCGCGACGCCGGTGCGGATAACCGCGGCGGTCAGGTCTTCGTTTTTGCCGAGTGCAATGTCCATTTCAACGGGCTGGGTATAACCAGGGCGTGCCGCGGCTTCGGCGTAGGCCTGGGTTTCAAGCGCGAGGGCGGCGGCCGGATCCATCGGCGCGGCAACGGGTAGGGGCTGGAGGACTTTCCACATCAGGGTCCCGACCGTCAGTGCGGTCGCCGACGCAAACAACATCGGCGTCAGTCGGACGGGTTGGCGACGGGGATCGAGTTGAGCCATGGTACGCGAGTTACTTCCTGTTGATCGTCGGTGGCTGGCCTTCTGGCCAAGCAAAGGGTCTTCAAAATCTGCGCCGCCGTTTTCCAGCGGTCGCGTTTCCTGAATTCCGCCACAACGCGACGGAACGAAAACGTCACTTTAGGGCCTTGTTCAAAAGACCCCCGGGGGGCAGCTTCAAACTGCCATCCGACTTCAGCCTCCGGACCATGAGCTGAGTCTCACGTTCGCGGAAGGCCTTGCATACGCCGAAATAAGGCGAAAATGAGGCAATTTTGCCCAGGTTTACGGGCAAAAAGGCCTGCCCTTGATATGTGAAAGTGGTTAAGATGAGCCTTCGAATGTCCTAATGAAGGGTTAACGGCTCATCGCCGGAGCGCAGTGATGTTCACTGTTATCCTCTAACACCTTCATAAAATATGAAAAATCGCGGCAAAAATAAGGTGCGGCTAAAAAATCACTGTCAATAGGCGTTGCGCCGGATTTCGGCCGCATTCACTATCTTATCCTTTGAAAGTTTTTCGATATGTCCACAATTTTTAACAGGTTTCGTGCATAGTGCGAATTCGAAAACACTTGCGAGCAGAAGCCCGTCCTAAAATACGATGCCTGAGAATCGCCCATCCCGAGACGATGAAGCCTTGTGGTTTCCAGCGCATATGAGCGCGGGCGACAGCTTCTTGCGCGTGACGCGGCCCGACGGCGCGCCCGAAGGCGGCGATGACGACGGGATCGGCTTGCCGAACCGCCGCCCGTCCGGCGGTGGTCGTCGCCCTCCGAAAAAAGGTGGCATCAAGGCGCCGGCCTGGCTGTGGGTCGCCGTGGTCGGCACCGCGGCTGTCGGAACGCTGCTGGTCGTCGCCCGCAAGGAAATCGCTGCCGAAATCGCCGAAGGCTGGCTAAAAGGGCAGGGGGTTCCCGCCAGTGTCAAGCTTTCCGAGCTTTCCTTAAGCCGCGTCTCCGGCACGATCGTCATCGGCGATGAAAAGCATCCGGATGTCAGCATCGAGCGTTTCGACGCCGCATACAGCCTGCATCCGTTCGCCGGTGGCGGACAACCGCTTTTCCGGCTGAAGAGCCTGCACGCGGTCCATCCGTTGGTTGCGGTCGTTGTCAAGGACGGCAAGTTGCACTTTGGCAGTATCGACAAACTGGTCCAGACGGCACTGTCGGCGCCATCGACAGGTGCGCCGCCGCCGGACAGCATCATCCTGGATGACGCCACCGTCCTGCTCCAGACCGATTACGGTGCATTGCGCACCAATGGCGATGTCAAGATGCGGGCCGGTCAGTTGACCGACCTGTCTTTGAGTGTGCCGAAGTCCCAGTTCGAAGGTACGAAGGGTTCTGGCGAAATCACCGGCGGTTACCTGACGGCGAAAGCCGTGGCGGGTGGCCGTCTGGAAGTGCACGCCAGATTGGACGCGCCACGCTGGGACCTGCGCGACGTCGCGGCGTCCGAAGGTGCTGACGGCCAGGATTTTCGCGCCCGCAACGTCGCCTTCGCTCTTGACGGCTATATCCCGTATCGCAAGGCAACGGGCCTGGCCGCGCTGGCCGGTAAACTCGATGCGACGGTCGCCGTAAGCGCCGGCAGCATCGAGGGTGCGTTCGGCACTACAAAGGATCTGAACGCCACCCTGCGCCTCGACGGGCAGACGAAGGCGACGGCCAAATACATAGAGTATGAAGGAGCCGCCGCGCTGCAATCGCGCGCGGGTGGGCTGAAGACGGCCGATGTCGATACGCAGGGATTGCGTCTCGAAGGGCCGGCCCTGGGCCTGCGCGCCCGTTACGACGTCAAGGACGGCCTGACCCTGGCCGCTGGTGGCGCCTTGACCGGTGAAGCCGTCACGTTGCGCCAGGGCGGACTGTCGGTCCGTTCGGCGCGCCTGAATTTGACCAACCTGGCCGCCACCCTGACCTCCGCCGAGACCAAGGCCGATTTCAAGGGCAATCTCAGCCTCGGCCAGGCATCGATCTCGGATATCACGCTCAGCGGTGCGCGTGCGCCCGTGTCGGGCACGCTGAATGCCATCCCCGGCGAATGGTCGGTCAAGCTCGATGCGGACTTGACCAGCGGCGCGAGCTATTCGGGCCTGAAGCCACTGGCTGACAGCCGTCGTGAGGACCCCCAAAAAGAAAACAAGGCTCCCGAGGGCGATGACATCGTCGCGCTCGACCGCGCGTTTCAGCGCTTCACCCTGCGCGCCCGTGGTATGAAAGTCGCGCTGATGGGCCAGGCGGCCATGCCGCCGCGCTACGATATCCGCCTGAGCGGAGCGACGGCCGACCTTGACGGCGGTGGCCGCGCGGTCCTGACGCCGGGGCGCAACACACCTGTCTTGTCGACTGAAGCTTTAGGCGGTTTCGGCGTGACTGTCGGTGGCGCGGACCTGCCCGGCCTGGCGCTCACCGTGTCGAAATTCGGCTATGCCAATCCGTCCGATCCGTTGCGCCTCAGCGGCGCTTACTGGCTGAACGGCGAACTGACCACCGTGCCGGTCGAAGGCGCAAGTTTCGACGCGCGCGGCGGCTTTGCCATCGCCGACAACGGGTTTACCGCAACACTCGATGCGCCCGTCGCCGTTTCGGTCCGTTCGGCCGAACTGGGCACCCATGTCGAAAATATTGTTGCGACGATTGCCCAGCGCGAAGACGCCCTGGTCCGCGTCACGCCGTCGGGCTGGCGGGTCAGTGGCACCTATTCGGGCTTGGCCCTGACCGCGCCGACTGAAGCGCTGAAGCTCAGCGGCGGGCAAGGCGATTTCGACGCTTATTCGCAAGGTTCGAGCGATGTGCTGGGTCTTAAACTCAGCCTGACCTCGGGCACCGGCGCCGATGCCATGGCGGACGACAAGCGCCGCTTCAACCCAATGCGCCTGACCGGTACGCTCGAACAGGATACGCGTCGCATGACCGGCCGGTTCGTCGCCGCCACCCCGGCTGTCCCGGCACCCGGCGGCGGCCCGCTGCCGGTCGTCGCCATCGGCCTCGACAACGACCCTTTGAGCGGCAAAGGCCGGCTGTCCTTCGACACGATCGATCTCAAATTCGCGCCGGGCGCCCTGCAGCCGCATCACCTGAGCCCGCTGGCCACAACCATCATGACCCGCGATGTGTCGGGTTCGGCGAGCTTCACCGGTCGCTTCGACTGGGCGCCGGCCGGCGGCTCAAGCGGCGGCGTTCTGGCGACCGATGGCATCAACTTCACAGGCCCTGCCGGCATCGCCGAAGGCATGAAGGCGCGTATCGTCTTTACCTCGCTGGCGCCCCTGGAAACGGAACCGAACCAGAAGGTGACCGTCAGCCGCATCCAGTCGGCCGTGCCCTTCGAGAACCTCGATCTCGGCGTCCAATTCAAGGGCGATCATGTCGCCGTCGAAGGCGCCACCGTGCAAAGTCCCGGTGGGCCGGTGCGGCTGGAAGCCATGCGCCTGCCGCTCGATGGCGAAACACCGATCACCGGCGTCGTGGCCTTCAATGGCCTGGATTTCGGCAAGGTCATCGCCGCCACCGACCTGCGCCAGCACATGACGTTCGAAGGCCGCCTGACCGGTCGCGTGCCGTTCACACTGATGGGCGAACACATGACGTTCAAGGATGGGGGTATGGCGGCCGACGGTCCCGGCCGCATCTCGATCCTGCGCAGCGGTGTCGCCGATGTCGCCGCCACCGGCTCGGTAAGCTCCGACGCGATGGCTGAGGCCGGCCAGACGCCGGCGGAATTCAATCCCTTCCAGGACCTGGCCTTCCAGGCGATGGAATTCCTTAGCTACGAACAACTGGACGCGCGGATCAACTCGCTGCCGGACGGGCGCGTCAATGTGAACTTCCACATCAAGGGTCATTTCGACCCGCCGCAACGCCAGAAGGCGACCGTATCGATCAGCGACTACCTAAGCGGCAAATGGATGCAGAAGCCGATCAAGCTGCCATCGAACACGCCGGTCGAACTGAACCTCGACATTCCGGTCAATTTCAACGATATCCTCGCCGGCTTCAAGCCAAGAGGGGACGCGAAGCCTGAACAATAAGTCCGGCTTCCGTTCAGCCACGGTTCAGCCTATATCTGCGACTATATGCGGTATGGAAGAGAGGAACCGGTAATGAAGCACACCCTGTTCGCGGCCGTCGCGGGCGCATCGGCACTGACGCTTATGGCTTGCACGCCGTCGGTCAACGTCAATGTCAACCTGGCGCCAATTTACGCCAAGCTCGACATCAATGTGAAGCATCAGCTCGATGAGGACATGAAGGCCCTCGTTCAGCAGAACCCGAACCTGTTCTAAGGGGGATATCATGAGCAAGCTGTCTATATTTAAAGCCGTCTGTGCCGCGACCGTCCTGGCCGCCTCAAGTGTCGGCGCCGCCGTACTGATCGCCACTCCGGCCATGGCCGACGTCGCCGCCTCCAAGGCTCTGGTCGACGCGGCCAAGAAGCAGGGCGTCGTCGGCGAAAAGAGCAATGGCTATCTGGGTTTCGTGAAGGCATCGTCCGACACCGCGCTCAAGGCCGCGGTCGATGAAATCAACGCCGGCCGCCAGACCGTCTATACCCAGGCCGCCGCCAAGAACAACGTCTCGGCTGACGCCGCCGGCCAGTCGGCCTTCGTCAACGTCATCATGCCGAAGGTCGGCGCGGGTGAGTACTACCAGGATGCCTCGGGCAACTGGGTGAAGAAGTAAGGCTCTCATCGTGATGGATGGGAAAAGCCCTCCGCGATTGCTCGCGGAGGGCTTTTTCTTTCCTTCTCCCTGCTTGCGGGGAGAAGGTGGCCCGCAGGGCCGGATGAGGGGCTATTGTAGATGCGTGCGGCTTCGGTCGTTTGCCCCTCACCCTAACCCTCTCCCCGCAAGCGAGGAGAGGGGACTATGCGCCGATCTTCACCCCATGCTATCGTCCGGCATATATCCTGCAAGGCGAGCCGGGAATTCTCCAAACGGGATAGGCCAGGGGTAAGGGACATGCCGCAAGATCAAATCAAGCCATTGACAAGCCTGCGTTTTTTCGCAGCGCTCTGGGTTGTCCTCTATACCTACATCCATGAGTTGCAAGGTGCGGTCGCTGTCCCCTTGCTGGACAAGGGTTATCTCGGCGTCGACCTGTTTTTCATCCTGTCGGGTTTCATCCTGTCCTATGTCTACCTCGAAGCTTTCGGTGAGGGGCGCTTCGATTACGGCACGTTCGTCGTCCACCGCCTGGCCCGCGTCTATCCGCTGCATATCGCGACATTGGCCTTTACCCTGCTGCTTGTCACCGTGGCGGCCATCAAGGGCATCACGCTCGATGGGAATGCCGCAAACTGGGCGGCGCTGCCGGCGCACCTGACCCTGACCCAGGCCTGGGGCCTGGCGCCGACCGCCTCTTTCAACCATCCGTCCTGGTCGATCTCGGCCGAATGGTTCGCCTATCTGAGCTTCCCGGCTGTCGCCGCCATGGCCTGGCCGCTGCGCAATCGCCCGCTGCTGGCGGTCGGCCTGGCGATCGGTTTCCTGGTGGCGCTCAATACCGCTTTTGCCGCCATTGCCGGTTTTCCGCTGACCAAGGCAACCTTCCACTGGGGCGCCCTGCGAATCGTCCCCACCTTCCTGTTCGGTTCAGCGCTCTATCTCGCCTGGCGGTCGGGCCTGGTGAATTCGCCCTGGACTGCCCGCATCGGTTCCGTAGCCGGCATTGGGGGAGCGCTTGTGGCCGCCCATTTCGGCGCGCCCGATTCATTGACCGTCATTGCCCTGGGCCTGGGCCTGCTGGCGATTGGGGGACTTGGGCATGATGGTAAGGGCATCCTGTCCTCAAAGCCGCTGGTCTATCTCGGTGAAATTTCCTTCGCGACCTACATGATCTACGTGCCGTGGAAGTGGGTCTATCTGAAGGGGATAGATATGGTTTTGGGCTTGAACGGGGCCGCGCTTCCCTTTATGTGGTGGTTAACAGGTCTCGTCGCCCTGGTGCCGCTCTCCATGCTGGCGCACCATCTGGTCGAGCTGCCCTTCCGCCGCGTCGTTCGCCGGTGGGGCGAGAAATTGGTTAACAAACCCACCCCAAAAGCGGCGTAATTAGGTTAATTTATTTACGCCGATCACACGAAAATTTCTTGAAATTTAATTTTTGTGTTGTACGAAGGTCACTAGGACTAACAGTGACGGAGTACAAGTGCATGCGGAAAATCCTTTCGGCTCTGATTTTCGCCGTATCAACCCTGTGTGCCACCGGCGCTTTCGAAGCGCAGGCCGCCCCCAAGAAGACGACCAAAGTCGCTGCCGTAAAGGCCAAGAAGAAGCCCGCAAGCCCTTATCTTCAATGTGTTCAGTTCGCTCGTCAGTTCACGGGCATCCAGATTTTCGGTGACGCCTGGACCTGGTGGGAAAAG
The DNA here is from genome assembly GCA_965650705.1 of uncultured Asticcacaulis sp. Classification (GTDB taxonomy): domain Bacteria; phylum Pseudomonadota; class Alphaproteobacteria; order Caulobacterales; family Caulobacteraceae; genus Asticcacaulis. Next base: position 8,444 of record CBFGPQ010000033.1, read on the forward strand.
GCGACCGGCAAGTACGAGGAAGGCCAGGCGCCGAAGCCAGGCGCGGTCCTCGTCTTCAAGCCGCAAGGCAAGATGCGTGTTGGTCACGTCGCTGTCGTCTCGCAGATCGTCACGGATCGCTACATCCAGATTACCCATGCCAACTGGTCGCCGATCAACGGCCGCCGCGGTCAGGTCGAAAAGGACGTGAATGTCCTCGACGTGTCAGAAAAAGGCGATTGGAGCAAGGTCAAGGTGTGGTACGGCCCGCTGAACGACCTCGGCACCACTGTCTACACCACCTACGGCTTCATCTATAACGAAGCCAAGAACCAGTCCAAGGCACAGCACAACGGCGTCCCCAAGAGCAAGGTCGATGAGCTGAATGCTGCGCAATTGACCGTCGCCGCGAACGACTCGGACGAAGAGCTTAAGGCCGCGCTGGCTGCCACCCACGTCGAAAAGTCAAAGGCTGTGACCGTTTCGGCTCACGCTTCGGGCGCCGCCGCCAAGGAACTGATCGCCCGTCTCGACGCCAATGTCGACCAGACACGCGTCGCCAGCCGCGACGTCGATCATCGCGCCCAGGCACCGGCCCGTCAGCAGCTTGCCAACCCGTAAGCCGCTGCGATAAGGATTTTTCAGGAGCCCGGTGCGAGACTCTCGCGCCGGGCTTTTTCTCTTGGGTAATGCTGCACCATGCTAACCATCTACAAGCGGATCTGCGAAACCCCGTCCCGTCCCAAGCGGCCCTTCAGCCGTAGCGAGGCGCCGGTCGTCAGCCAGGTGACCGAAACGGTGGGAGAAGCCACTGACGTGGACGCCGCCGCCGTCTGGCTTGATCTGCTTGAACCGACACGCGACGAGGAACTGGCGCTGGAGGCGCACCTCGGCCTGTCCCTGCCGACGCAGGAGGACATGGTTGAGATCGAGTCGTCGAGCCGGCTGTATATCGACAAGGGCGCGGCCTTCATGACGGCCCAGGTTGCCTTTTACGGCGGTCTCGATCACCTGCAATCCGGCCCCGTAACCTTCGTGCTGTCGAAGGACCGGCTGATCACCATCCGCTATATCCGGCCGACCTCCTTCCGGCTGTTCGGCGACCACATCGAACGCCAGCCCCATATCTGCATGAGCAGTACGGAAGTCTTTCTGAGTCTGCTCGACGTGCTGATCGACCGGACGGCCGACCTGATCGAGAAGACGTCAGATGATGTCGACGACCTGTCGCGGACCATCTTCCAGGCGCGGCGGACCAAGCGGCTCGAGCACGTGCTGAATGACCTGGGCGGCCTGCAGAACGATATCGCTCGTATTCGGGATTCGCTTGTCTCGCTCACCCGCTTGAGCGTCTTCGCCGCCGGTCTTGAGCGCGGTATTACGGGGCTGAAGGGCGAGGAGGATCGCGAATATGACGAGCGCCTGCGCACCATGGCCCAGGACCTCGTGTCCTTGAGCGACCACGCCACATATGTCACCGGCAACATCACCTTCCTGCTCGATGCGGCGCTCGGGTTCATCAACCTGGAACAGAACAATATCGTCCGGCTGATCTCGATTACCTCGGTGATCTTCCTGCCGCTGACCCTGATCGCGTCGATCTACGGCATGAACTTCGACGCCATGCCGGGCCTGCACAGTCCGCCGGCCTTCTGGATCGTCGTGGCGATCATGGTCGCCATCGCCGGCGGGCTTCTGTGGTGGTTCAAGCTGCGCCGGTGGCTATAGGAAGCGATGGCCTTGGTTGACTTTGGCGCGTCTATCATTAGATCGGCATGATTTTAAGTAGAAGCATCATGCCGATCTAAATTTTTGTTTTGTCGCGATATTTAAGGCGAAAACCGCTTACACTTTTCGCCATATCGCTCTAAATGCCCTGTTCCCGCCGCAAGGCGCGATGTCACAGTACGGTTACCGATGAAACCCATAAGCAAATCCACCAAGCTCGCGCACGTCCTCTACGACATCCGCGGTCCCATCATGGCGCGGGCCAAGCAGATGGAGGACGAAGGGCAGAAGCTGATCAAACTGAACATTGGCAACCTGGCCGCATTCGGTTTCGACGCACCCGAAGAAGTCCAGCTGGACATGATCCGCAACCTGCCCAACTCCGCCGGCTATTCCGACAGTAAGGGCATTTTCGCGGCGCGCAAGGCCATCATGCACTACACCCAGTCGCAGGGCGTGCAGGGCGTAACCCTGGAAGATATTTATCTCGGCAACGGTGCGTCGGACCTGATCGCGATGGCGACCAATGCCCTGCTGGACGACGGCGATGAACTGCTGCTGCCCGCGCCCGACTACCCGCTGTGGACCGCCGTGGCCAGCCTGTCCGGAGGCCGGCCCGTCCATTATCTGTGCGACGAAAGCAAGGGATGGATTCCTGACCTCGACGATATTCGCGCCAGGATCACGCCGCGCACCAAGGGCATCGTGGTCATCAATCCCAATAATCCGACCGGCGCCGTCTATCCGGACCATGTGTTGCGGGAACTGGTTGGAATCGCGCGCGAGCACGGCCTGGTCCTCCTGGCCGACGAGGTTTACGACAAGGTCCTCTATGACGACGTCAGGCATACCGCCCTGGCCAGCCTGTCGACGGACGTGGTCACCCTGACGTTCAATTCGCTGTCGAAGAGCTACCGCGCCTGCGGATATCGCGCGGGCTGGATGGTGGTGTCGGGCGACAAGGCCTCGGCGCGCGATTATATCGAAGGCCTGGACATGTTGGCCAATATGAAGCTGTGCGCCAATGTGCCCGGCCAGTGGGCGATCCAGACGGCGCTGGGCGGCTATCAGAGCATCAACGACCTGGTGGCGGAAGGCGGGCGCCTGCGCCAGCAGCGCGACCTGGCCTATGAGCTGATCACCGCCATTCCGGGTGTCACCTGCGTCAAGCCGCAGGCCGCGCTGTACATGTTCCCGCGTCTCGATCCCGAAATCTACCCGATCCGGGACGATCGCCAGTTCTTCCTGGAACTGCTTGAGGCCACGCGGGTGATGCTGGTGCAGGGCACCGGGTTCAACTGGCCGTCCCCCGATCACTTCCGGATCGTTTTTCTGCCGCACGAAGCCGACCTGCGCGAAGCCATCGGCCGCGTCGCCAAATTCCTTGGCGAATATCGCGACAGGCAGGTGGCCAAAACGCAAGTGGCCGGGGTCGCTTAAGACAATATCTCTATCGGTGTTGCACTTGGGGCCGCTATAGGCGCCGGGCTTGGGTCTGTACGCCGGTAACGCGTATCCTTATATGCGACGGGGGAAAGGAATCCTGGAGCGAGTTCCGATTGCAGACTCGCTCAGGTAACCACCTAACTTCCAGTTGGACTTCACCAGGCGGCTGTCACGTAGAGCCATTCGGGTTTGACTCGTGTACGCAACCTTGACCAGCTGAACTGCTAAAGTCTCCTCCTGGGCAAATGATTCCAAACCGGCACCGGACCGGTTCTATTTCCGCAAGTGGCGCGGGTCGGCTGGCAGAAGTAGAATCTTAGAGTGGGCGCTCGCGTTTGATCGACGGCGGGATATCGGTGCTGGCTCACCAGTGCCGACACACCCATGCACCAAAACAAGCTCGTGGCCGCCCTTGCGAACAAACTTGCTCGCATCAGCTGGAACTCTCTACAATATACAGGCCTTTGACACCCCGCCAATTCAGATTGAAGCCGTTCGTTTTTGATCTCTGGAAAGACTTGAGATTGAGCAACGCCTAAACGCATCACGCGAATCGACGCTGTTAACGCGGTAGATCGTGATCACATGCGAATAAATCATTAGTAAAAAATAATTTTACGACGTTTCCTCCGCCACTGGCCAAACTCCCAATTTTTTTAAACGACGCTGGTTTTGATCGAAATCGGAACGTTTGCGCGATTTGTAATGTATTGCTTTATTTCAATAAGTTGGATCGCCGTCACTGACTGTGGGGCAGCCCTTTAAAGGATATGGAAGAAACTGCACACGTTCAATGTAGAATTCATATGTGAAATTTAATTTTGCATATGGCATTTTAGTGTGTATCTCTGTGGTGGGTTCAACAATAAGACCCGCCTTTGGTAGGGAGTGTCGACCCTAATCCTTTGTGGTCGTGCGCCTGCTTCGGGCTCAAAAAACCAGGAAGGACGTTATGAAAAAAACCTTGCGTCATGCCCTTTTAAAAGGGCTGGCTGTCGGCGCGCTTGCCATTTCGGCAGCGGCGATTTCCACAGTGTCCCCCGTTTACGCACAGAGCTACACCTGGCAGACCGCAAAGATCGGCGGCGGTGGTTACGTGCCCGAAGTCATCGCCCATCCGAGCCAGCAGGGCCTGTTTTATGCCCGCACCGACGTGGGCGGCGCCTATCGCTACAACTCGTCGAACAGCACATGGGTGCCGCTGCTCGACTGGCTGACCCCGGACCAGGCCGCGTACAACAACGTTCAAGCCATCGCCGTCGACCCCAACAATACCAACATGCTCTACATGGTTGCCGGTGGCGGCCATGACTGGCAAACCAACTGCTGCGGCGCCTTGTTGATTTCATGGAACCAGGGATACAGCTTCCAGATTGTGCCTTTTCCGTTCGAGGTCAACGGCAATGAAGCCGGCCGCAATGTCGGCCCGCGCCTGGCGGTCGACCCGAACCTGGGTTCGGTGCTGTTCTACGGTACGGCCAACACCTCGGCCTGGGCCTCGAACAATGGCCTCTGGAAGAGCACTAATAACGGCTACAATTGGTCCAAGGTGACCGGCTTCCCGGCCATGTCGAACAACGACACCGGCGCGGGCGTTGCCTTCGTCGCCATGCACAAGCCATCGAGTGCGTCGGGCCAGGCCACGAAGACCATTTTTGCCGGCGTCAGCACTGCGCAAGCCGCCAGCAACGGCTCTACCCTTTACCGCAGCACCGACGGCGGCAATACCTGGTCGCTGGTTCCGGGCGCACCGACGGGCCTGCTCCCGCAACAGGGTCAGATCGGTCCTGACGGCAACCTCTACATCACCTATTCGCGGGCAGCTTCGGGGACGAGCGGCGGCGGGCCGAGCGGCCTGGAGCATGGCCAGGTGTGGAAGTACAATGTTGCCGGCGGCAACTGGACCAACATCACGCCCCCGAACGACAGCCAGCAGCTGGCCGGCTGGTTCGCCGACTACGGCTTCTCGGGCCTGTCGGTCGATCCGGCGCATTCGGGCACTGTCGCGGTCATGAGCATCAACCGCTATGACAGCCATGGCGAGTCCCTGCACCGCACGACGAACGGCGGCCAATCCTGGGTTAACGCCACCGCCAACGTCAATGTCAACCTCAGTGCGGCGCCCTGGAACGGCACCCGTAGCTATATCGGCAACTGGAGCGGCGTGGCGCTCGATCCGTTCAACGTGAACCACGCCTTCGTCACCTGGGGGGGCGGCATCATGTCGACCCAGAACCTGACGGCCTCCGCCAGCGGTGGGACCGTCAATTTCGCGCTCGATCAGAACGGCGTGGAAGAAACCGTCCCGCTCAGCCTGGCGTCTCCAAACACCTTCTCCTGGGGTGGTTCGGTGCCGTTGGTGAGCGGGATGGGCGACGTGTGCGGCTTCTTCCACACCAGCATGACCCAGGCTCCCGCGGCCGCGTTCTCGAATCCCACCTGCGGCAACACCACCTCGCTCGACTGGGCCAAGAGCGCCTCGAACATTATGGTGCGCGTCGGCCAGTACGGCAGCCCCCCAGGCGCCATCTCCTGGAATGGCGGCTACAGCTGGTATCCATTTGCCAGCACGCCGGCCGGCGTCACGAACAATAGCGGCGGCAACATCGCCATCAACGCCGACGGCAGCTCCATCGTCTGGGCGCCCGGCGACAGTGGCGTCGTGCCGGTCGTCTCGACCAACGGCACCTCCAGCTGGTCTTCGACATCGTTGCCCGCAGGCATCGCCGTGGTGGCCGACGGCGCGAACGTCAACAACTTCTATGCCTACGATCGCTACACCGGCAAGGTCTATATCAGCACCAACAAGGGCGTAAGCTGGACCCAGCCGGTTACGCCGATTGCATGGCACACCATGATCACGCCGTTCGGCAAATCATGCGATGTCTGGCTCTATGGTTACAGCGGCCTGCTGCACAACACGACCTGCGGCTCTGGCACCTGGAGCCAGGTCTCCGGTCCGACGAGCATTCAGGCCATGGGCTTCGGTAAGGCGGCGTCCGGCCAGTCCTACCCGGCCATGTACGTTGCCGGCACCTACAACAATGCCAAAGGCGTCTTCCGCTCGGTCAACGGCGGCAGCACCTGGACGCGGATCGACAACGCCCAGAATCAGTACGGCGGCTTCCGCATGCTTGTGGGCGACCCCAAGACCTTCGGGACGGTCTATGGGGCCACCAACTCCGGCCGTGGCGTCGTTTACGGAACGTCTCCGAACTGACCCTGATACCCGGGACCAGCGGCGACCACGCCGCTGGTCCCATCCCGTTGCTGCACCCAATTCGTAAGTTCTTACCTGAGTAAAACCCATGAAAGCGATACAACACTTGTCGGGCGCCGTTCCGGCCCTGGCCCTGGTCGCCCTGCCAGCCCATGCCCAGGCTTACGCGGACCCTGAAGGCTCGGGCGCGATCGTCGGCGCCCTTCACTGGATACAGGGAACCCTGCTGGGCACGACGGCGACCGTAGTTGCCGTGATCGCCGTGGCCTTCTGCGGCTATATGATGCTGACCGGCCGGCTGAACTGGCGCCACGGCGCCGCCGTCATCCTGGGGTGCTTCATCCTCTTCGGCGCGACCAGCATCGTCGCCGGAATCCAGACGGCGGCCAGTGGTGGTTTCTGATCATGGACACGCTCGACCGTGACAGGCTTTTCGTAGCGCTGACCAAGCCGCAGATGTTTCTGGGCGTAACCTACAGTTTCCTGATCGCGAACGTTATCATCACGACGGAACTGTTCCTGATCTTCAAAGCGCTTTGGGTCATCGCCGCCGCCCTGGTCATTCACGCCATCGGCTGGGTTGCCCATCTCTACGACCCACGTATTTTCGACATCTGGATTGTTACCAGCTCACGCTGCCCGCATGTCGCGAACCGGTCGCTATGGGGGTGCAATTCCTATAGTCCATGACCAGAGTAGCTTACGAAAAGGAAACCCGCGGCGGCGACCGCCTGCCGTATCTTGCGCATGTCGACGACAATACGGTGATGCTGCAGGACAAGCGTCTTATGCAGACCATCGTCCTGAAGGGACTTCTGTTCGAGACCGCGGACACCAGTGAACTCAATTATCGCAAGGACCTGAGGGACGCAGCGCTCAAGGCTCTCAGCGCCTCGCGCTTTGCCCTCTACTACCATATCGTCCGCCGCCGCGTCGAACCGGCGCTTGATGCGGATTACGACGACGCGTTCAGCCGGGCCCTGAACGACCGGTGGCGCAAACGGCTGGATGCCAAGGCGCTGTATGTCAACGATATTTACGTTACGCTTCTGCGCCGGCCGACACAGGGCAGCAAGGGCTTCGTTCAGCGAGTCTTCGAAAACCTGTCCGCAGATGCGGGCCGCGCCGACACCGAAATGCGCGAAAGTCTGCGCGACTTGAACGAGGCGCGCGAGGTCCTGATGGCCTCGCTGGCCGCCTATCGGCCGCGCGTCGTCGGCGTCTATGCGCGGGATGGCAGGCGCTATTCCGGGATTCTCGAATTCCTGGCGCAGATCTACAACGGGTTCAGCCAGGCAAGACTGCTGCCGGATGGCAAGCTGGCGTCGCACGTACCAGCCCGCCGCCTCAGCTTTGGACGCATCACGGGTGAACTGGCGCCTTACGCGGAACAAGACCGCCGCTATTTCGGCATCCTGTCGATCAAGGAATATCCCGGGACCTCGCGGCCGGGCATGATCGACGAATTGCTGCGATTGCCGGCCGAATTCGTGCTGACCCAAAGCTTTGCCTTCGTCGATCGCGATCCCGCATTGCGCCGGGTCAACCTGGCGCTTCGCCGTATGCGCGCCAGCGACGACGAAGCGATCACCTTGCGCAACGAACTGGCTGGCGCCAGCGACGATCTGGCCGCGGGACGCGCCATCTTCGGCGAACATCACATGACCCTGATGCTCAGCGCCGCAGACGAAGGCGAGGTTGCGCAGGGGCTGGCTGACGCCCAGGCCGTGCTGGCGGATCTCGGCATCGTCGGCGTGCGTGAGGACCTGGCGCTCGAGCCGGCCTTCTGGGCACAGTTTCCCGGTAACATGCGCTTCATCACCCGGCGCGCGCTCATCGCCGGACGCAATTTCGCCAGTTTCGCTTCATTTCACAATTTTGCGATTGGCGAGCCGCGCGGCTACTGGGGTGAGGCGGTGACCGTCCTCGAAACGACGGCCGCCGGGCCTTATTTCTTCAACTTCCACCACGGTGACCTCGGCAATTTCAGCGTTATCGGCCCGTCTGGCTCGGGCAAGACGGTGGTGTTGAACTTCCTGCTGGCCCAGGCGCTGAAGTTCCGGCCACGGCTCGTCTTTTTCGATAAGGACCGGGGCTCGGAGATCTTTATCCGGGCCGTTGGCGGTCGTTATCGCAGCCTGCGTCCCGGCGCCCCCTCAGGCCTGAACCCCCTGGCCCTGGAGGCAACGCCGGCGAACCGGCGCTTCCTGATCGAATGGGTCTCGCGTCTGGTCTCGGCGGACACCGCGCCGAGCGCCGAGGACCTGGCGGTGATTGAGGCGGCGGTCGACGCCAACTTCTCGGCGCCACCCAGCCTGCGCCGCCTTCGCGCCTTCGCGGACCTGCTGCGTGGCGCCGATCGGCCCACGGCAACCGACCTTCATGCCCGTCTGCGTCCCTGGTTCGGTACCGGAGAGCACGCGTGGCTGTTCGACAATCCTGAAGATCAGGTCGGACTGGATGCCGCGGTGGTCGGCTTCGACATGACGCAATTGCTGGACGCGCCCGCGACGCGGACGCCGGCCATGATGTACCTGTTCCATCGTGTCGAGGAACGCCTGGACGGGGCGCCAGCGATCATCGTTGTCGACGAAGGCTGGAAGGCGCTGGATGACGATATCTTCGTGGCCCGTATCCGCGACTGGGAAAAGACCATCCGCAAGCGCAACGGACTGGTGGGCTTCGTTACCCAGAGCGCCCAGGACGCCCTGGCCAGCCGCATATCCTCGGCGATCGTGGAGCAGGCGGCCACGCATATCTTCCTGCCCAATGCGCGTGCCCAGGCCGCAGACTATGTCGACGGTTTCGGATTGACCCAGCACGAGTTCGACCTGATCCGGTCCTTGCCCGACCACGCCCATTGCTTCCTGATCAAGCATGGTCGCGAAAGCGTCGTCGCGCGCCTCGACCTGACCGGTGAAGCGGAAATGCTGCACGTCCTGTCCGGCCGCGAAAGCGCTATCCGACTGCTGGACGAAGTGCGCGCCACGGTCGGCGACAACCCGCACGACTGGATGCCTCCCTTTCTGGAGAGACTGGCATGAGCGGCTTATGTCCCGTCACGACTGGCGCCGGGGTTGTCGAGCGTCTGGCGAGCTACGTCGAATGCCAGTCGAGGCAGATTGAACTCGCGGGTTTCCAAGGCGGCGTGTGGCACGGCCTGCCAACGGCCCTGATCGCGGTGCTGATGGCGCTCTATGTTGCCGGTATCGGCTATCGCCTCGTCCTGCATCATCATCTTGATGCGGCCAGCCTGATCTATGCGGCGCTCCGCCTGGGCTTCGTCATCGCCGCGGCGACGACGTTCACTACCTATTCCGCGTTGTTCTACAACGTATCTACCCAGGGGCCGGGGGAACTGGCGTCCATGGCGCTGGCCCCCACCGGATTGCGGGCTCCTTCGCTGACCGAGGCCAGCCGCAGCGCGGCCGGGTATCTGGAAGCCTTGGCCGGGCCAGCGCGAGCGGAGCCGGTGCCTGCGACGCCGCCATCCGGTGGCGATCCGTCTGTTGCGCCGCCCGTGGCGGGACCTTCGCCAGCCACTCCGGGCCAGGATCTGGACAATGCCGTTTTAATGCTCTCTTGCGTCGGGTTCAGCCTGGCCGCGCGCATGCTCCAGGCCATCGTCCTAGCCGTGGGGCCGCTGTTCATCGCCGCCGCCCTTTTCGATATATCGATCGGCCTCTTCGTCGGGTGGCTGCGGGCGATGATCGCCCTATTTGTGGCCCAGACGGGCTATGCGGTAAGTGCGGCGCTCGAATTGTCTTTTTTGGCACGAGATCTCTCGCATATGGAGCAGATGTCTCCCGATCCTGGCGCTCCTTTGCTTATCGGGCTGTTTTTCCTTGCAGGGTGTACGGCCATCACCGTGGCCGCGGTGATGGCCGCGAGCGGCTTTCAGCCTGCCGATCTGATCCGGCGCACCGGCAGGTTTGTGACTGCGCGAACAGGAACCGAGGCGCCGCCGGCCCCGCGGTCCCCCTGGCCGGTCCCGGAAATTCGGGCCGAGGCCCCGGTTTCGCGCGCGCAGCGGGTCACGGACGCGGTCGGAGCCTTGGCGGTGGCCGACGAGCAGCGACAGAACAATAGCCGGGGAGGGGGCAGCGCCGCGGCTTCAGCGTGGGCAGGCTCCGCGGACTCTTCGGCGGGTGCGGGGTCGGGCTTGCGGCGGCCGACACATATGCGGGCATCAACGGGGGCGGCAAAGCGGGATTTGATTTCATGAAGGCAGACACAAAATCCTACTATCCGGACAGCTCGAGTTGGGCGCAAAGCGAGGCCGACGGGGCGCGGCGTGCCCGCAACCGGGCCTGGATCGTTGCCGGTGCGGCCGCGCTGGTCGCTGTCGCCGAAGCCCTGGCCCTGGCCAGTCTGGTCCCGCTCAAATCGACAAGTGTCGTGCCGGTCCTGGTCGACCGGCAGACTGGATTTGTCGAGGTGCTGGACAAGGATGGCAGCCAGACCTTGCGCGCCGACACGGCCCTGACGCGGTCGATGCTGGCGCAGTATGTCGTAGCGCGGGAAGGCTTCGACATTACGGCCCTGCGCGCCGATTACCGCAAGGTCATGCTTTGGTCGGGCGGCCAAGCCCGCGGCGAATATGCCGCCCTGATGCCGGCGCACAATCCGCAAAGTCCCCTTAAACTCTATCCGCGTTCGGCCGTGGTTGCGGTCAATGTCGAATCTGTCTCGGAGCTTGGGCCGAAGACGGCCCTCGTGCGTTTCACGACAACGCGAATGGACGAAGGCGCCGCAAGCGGTACACAACTCTATTATTCCGCGGTCATTACCTATCAGTTTTCCAACGGGCCGCTGCGTGCCGAGGACCGGCTGGTCAACCCGCTGGGCTTTCAGGTGACAAAATACCGGCGCAACGAAGAAGCGCCGCCATTGCCACGGCCGGTTCAGGTCTTCAGGGTAGATATACCCAGCGATGCGGCGCAAGCAGAGGACGGCTCAGAGGCATCCGCCGCGAGGGAGCCGTGACAACGCGCCGCCATTTCCTTGCCATGATCGCCATCTTGCCGGTCGCCGCCACTCCAGGCCTGGCGTCGGTCACGCCGACCCCAGGCCTTAAGGACCCGCGGATACAGACGGTCGACTACGATCCGGACGAGGTCGTCATCCTGCGCGTGGCGTTGGGATATGCAGTGGCTGTCGAGTTTTCATCGGATGAACGCATTGAAAACGTTGCGCTGGGCAACAGCGCCGTCTGGCAGGCCGTGGCCAATCATAGGGCCGACCGTCTGTTCATCAAGCCGATGCAGGGCGCGACCAACACCAATCTTACCGTTGTTACCGATTCCCGCGAATATAATTTCGACCTGACCGCCATTCCGGTGCCGGACGCCACCACCCCGATATCATTGCGTTTTGTCTATCCGGTATATCTGGACCAGCCTGCTCCCCAGGATACGCCGAGGTCGGACTTTCGCTTCACGGGGGCTGCGTCTTTGCGTCCGTCGTCCATGTACGAGAATGGCTCCGCCACCTTCGTGGAATGGCGCAGCGACGGCCAGGTTCCAGCTGTCTTCATGGTCAATGACCGGGGGGCCGAGGTCCTGATCAACGGTGCTATGCGTGACGGCAGGTACGTCATCGACCTTGTCGCCGACCGGTTCGTTTTCCGGCTTGGGGATCAAAAGGCGACGGCGACACGCGTTATCGAAAAGGGACGGAAATGACCGGTAGCGGCACGCAAGAACGCGATGACCCGGCGCCTCGGGTGGCGCTGCCGAAAGCGGGGCCTTCACCAGTCATCGTGGCCGTAGTCCTATGTGTCATAGGGGGAGGGGTGATCTGGGCCAGCCAGGCCCATCTCGGCGGACGCAAGGCGGCGCCGCGCACAGCGCCGGCCGCCATGACGGTTCCGCCGCCTATTGCGCCACTGGACATTCCCCCGCCGCCGCCCGAACCGGCGTCCCAGCCGCTGCCCGAAGTTCGCTATGTCCCGGGCCCGCCACCGCCGCCGGTCATTCAGTATGTCGAGCGCCCCGGTCCGCCGCCAATGCCGCCAGCGCCTGAGCCGCGGTTGTCAGAGCCGGTCATGACGATCGACCTGCCGTCCGCGACGCCGGCCGAGACCCCGGCGCCGGAAGACACACCGGCACGCGCCGTGATCATGCGCAACCGCGCCATGCTGGTCCCGCAGGGGGCGCTTATTCCAGCCGCGATCGAGACGCCGGTCGATTCCAGCCAGGGCGGGGCCGTGCGTGCCATCACGACGGGCGATACGCGCGGTTTCGACGGGACGCGCGTCCTTATCCCGCGTGGCAGCCATCTGATCGGTGAAATCCGTGCCGCGACGCAGGCAAACCAGAGCCGCGTGGCGATCCAGTGGACACGCCTGATCCGGCCCGATGGCGTTGCCATCAAGCTGACCGCGCCGGGAGCCGACCTGCGGGGCGGCGCGGGGGTTGCGGGCAAGGTCGACAATCACCTGATGGCGCGCATCGGGTCCGCCGCGCTTCAAACGGTCCTTACGGTAGGTATCGCCCTGGCGTCGCGCCCTGGTGATGGTTCGGTGGTTCTGGGCGTTCCCGCCCAGACAGCGGGCAACGTCGCCCAGGCAGGCGCGCCGCAGGGTGCGAATGCGCCGACGGTCAGGGTCGAGGCGGGCACGCCGATCATGGTCTTCGTTAACCGGGACATGGACTTCACGGGGGTCACGCCAAGACGATGACCGGCCAGGTGACCACCGACTACCCAGGCGACTATCTCCGTCACTATCTCGAGCCGCTTCGGCCGCTGCTGGCCGATGCGGAGACGACCGATATATATATCAACCGGCCTGGCGAGATCTGGCGGGAGCGGCTGGGAGGCGATATTGCACGCCTGTCCCTGCCTGTACTTGACAGTGATTACCTGCAGCGCCTGGCCCGTCAGGTCGCCGTCTTTTCGCACCAGGGGCTGAGCCGGGCGCATCCGCTGCTCAGCGCCAGCCTTCCGGACGGCGCGCGCATCCAGATCGTCATGCCCCCGGCGACGCAAACCCACATCGCAATGGCCATCCGCCGCCATCGCGCGGCAGTGATGCCCCTGTCCGCCTATTCGCTGGAGTCGGTACGTAGCCGCCATAGCACGCCAGCTCCGACGGGCGAATTGGCGGCGTATCTGGCCGACGCCGTCCGGCAAAAGCGTAATATTGTTATTTCCGGAGGCACATCGAGCGGCAAGACGACACTGCTTAATTCATTGCTGGCTGAAATTCCGCTATCGGAACGGTTGATCACCATCGAAGACGCAGCGGAACTGCGGCCGGGTCATGCCAACCGAGTCCAATTGATCGCCGCCCGCGGAGGGCAGGGTGAGGCGAACGTAACGCCGAACGACCTGCTGGAGGCGGCCCTGCGCATGCGGCCGGACCGGATACTGCTTGGAGAACTGCGCGGTGCCGAAGCCTATACCTTCCTGCGTGCCATCAATACGGGGCATCCGGGATCGATCACAACTGTCCATGCTGACAGTGCAGAAAGCGCCCTGAGGCAACTGGCGATCATGATCCTGCAGGGCGCGGCCAACCTCGACTATGCCAATGCATATGTGCTGGTGAAATCCATGGTCGATATCGTGGTCCAGATAGACCGGGTGGACGGGCGCCGATGCGTCTCCGAAGTCCTGGCCCTTGGGGATAGCATAGGACTCTAACGACCGACGGTTCTGCAGCTTGCAAATTGTAACCCAAATGGGTGCCAGTCAACAATAATGACTCTCGAATGTGCGCTTTCAGGCGTTGATAGAAGGTGCGTGTCTTAGGCAATTTCATTTCCTCTTGCGGCGCAGGCCGCCAGGAGACTTTTAGAGCGAAGATATTGCCAGGGTTCGTAAAAACCAAGTGCGCCTGTGATCGAGACAGGCGCACCGAAAGCACTAGAATTTGAGCTTGAGCTCTGTGGCCTCGAGCTTGATTAGACGGACAGGCTGACCGTCAACCACCACGGCTACCTTCGTGTAGGGTTGGCGCGGGAGGACCGTGTCAGTGATCACAGTCGCGCCGTCATCCGCAACGAGTTCCACAGAAGCCTGAACGCCCCTGCACGGTTCCGGTCCTGCCGGGTCTGTTCGCCGTACAGGGCCGACAGGGAAATTTCAGCCCTGCCGCTCTGGAATGATCCATAGCCTTAAGTCCTTGCCGTAACCCACGGCAAGGACTCTTTTTATTGTAGCTTGAACGAGGTGATATCGCCGGTCATCGCCATCGCGGCGGAGTAGCTGGAATAAAGGCTCTTGACGATGTGCAGGCGCGCCTTGCCGGATGCATCCAGGCCCATCGACATATATCCCGGGGCATTGGACGACCACACGGCAGTGTGCGTGTTTAGGTCGATGGCATGCACGTTTTTGTCGGTGGAGACGAAGACAAGGTTCCGTGTCACGATGGTGTTGCGCTGGAAGACCTCGCCCGCCGGCGGCGTCCACGACCACAGCACGCTGCCGTCGCTTTCCTTCAGCGCATCCAGCCGGGCATCCGGCGTATTGCGCGCAATGTAGATGACCCCGTTGTTGACGGCTGGCGTGGTGCGGTAAAGCGTGGTTGTCTGCCAGTTCACCTTGCGGCCGGGAATGTCATAGCTAGAAAAGACGCGCCCAGTCTTGCGGCCTTCTACCGAGGCCGTCGCGGTGGCGCTGTCGTTCGGGCCGGAATAGGCGAGGATATTGTTGAGCGAGCCGATGATTGGGGAGGCATTGTACTGGCCGGTGTCGAAGGTTCCCACCATCGCCGGGTCGCTGATTGTAAAAGCGCGCGAGCCGTCGGACAGGTTGAAGACATCCAGCGAATTACCAGTGTAATTATAGACATAGCGGTTGTCGACCGCCGGTGTCTGAATGCCGCTTATGGCGTTGTTCGACGGAACGGCCGCCCAGATGAATGAAAAGGGCGAGGTGCTTGTTGAGAAGGTGATCGGCCAGACATTGTTGTCGCCGGCATTGACCACGACCACGCCATGCGCCGCGACAGGCTGGGAGTTGGGGAAGGTTTGACCGGACATCCGATAGGTCCGGCTGACCGTTCCGGTCGAAGCCTCGATGTCCATGAACAGGAACTCGGCCGTCTTCCAGTCGAACGATTCCGTATACAGGCGCCCGGCCGCATAGGCCGGCGCGCCCTGGCTCGAAATCTCACCCAAATCCTTGCTCCAGAGCGTCGTGCCCGTGGTGGCGTCGAGCGCGAAGACACGCTGCCGTCCCAGCCAGTCGTCGTTCGAGACGTAGACGCGGCCATCACCGGTGACGACCGAATGGACGGCATCGGTCACCTTGCCGGGCGTGGGCAGGCTCCAGGTCCAGGCTTGCTGGAAGCTGGCCGGGCTGAGCGTGACGTCCACGAAGCCGGTATGGGCGGCATTGCCCTGGTAGGTTCCCCAGTCGGATACAGGAACCGCGCTAGAAGAGTTGGAACTGCCGGAGCCCCCGGAACCTCCTGACGATCCGCCACCCCCGCCGCCGCCACAGGCCGCCAGTACCAGCAGCATTGAAATGGTCGCCAGACCCAGTTGTCGCTTGGAAATCATTGCATCCCCCAATCCGCGCAAGCATGGCCCGCCAATACCGCATGGCCAAGACAGGAGACGATGAAAATGCCGTTCGTCTCAGGCCCCCGCCACGCATTCTCCTTTTGGCGCCGGCGCGAAGTTGAAAGTTTGCTTCGGAACAGGCTATTTACGTTTAGTCCCGCAGACTGCAGAAAATCCATTCGATGTAATCGCATAGTACTCGCTGAATGGATTTTCCGGTCCGCCGGCTAGAATTCTTGCACGTGAAGTGAGGTAATCCCACGCCACGTAAAAACGGCGGTCAATCCGGGTTATGTGCATGAAGCCAGCTTGCAACTCGTACCGCTTTCCGCCCTGCTTGTCGAACCATAGGAAGCAGACGCGGGTTTCGCCGGAGCCGCATTCCTCTGTTATCTTGTCGACCTGGCCGTCGCCGTCAAAGTCTGCGGCCTGAAACGTAAGCCCCCCTTCGCCGGTATGCTCAAATGGCCATCGAGCGGCCGAAATCGCTTTGTCGGCACTCGCGTTTATCCTTTTGCTCTCAGCTGTGTCACGGCGTGCTTCAGGCGAGTTAATTTGCTCAAAGGCGTCGTGAATGATTGCCGTTCGTTTCTTCAGCCTGACGCATGGCGAAGACGATGTAGCAGCAGATACGGCGCAAGCTGCCAACACCAGGGTGAACAACGGTGCCGCTAGTTTTAATTTACGCACTACTATCGTTCTCCCATCACAACTAAGCAATCATAAGTGTGGCGCGTCATTACCAATTGCAAAGGCGGGTCGAGTTACGGTTCGCTCAGAACTATACTTGCATCACTTGATCAAGGCTGAGCGCTGTAAACTATACGTTTGGCTTAGAATGTCTGCTTTGAGGAGCAAAATTGTAAACCGGAACCGCAACGGTTTTATTTCCACCTTTGGCGCAGCGGAGTCTGTCACTTCTTAAAGTCAAAAGTTTTGAAATCGGGTTTTAGGTTATTACGGATCATAAGGAGGGAAAGGTCAATTATCTTAAAGCCATGAACCGATCCATCGGCGAACATGATCAGTACCTCGATGTCACCTTCTGCGCCAATCCCCTTGTGTTCGATCGATAGTGCCAACCCAGGGAGTGGCTCGCGACAATTGGCGCAATACCTCCCGGAAGCGCGTCGCCTGGTATCCACGATGAATACGATAAGGACATTCAATAACCACGAGGCACTAGACTAGGTCGTAAACTCATAAATATATTCGCCATGGCGGCGGAAATGGCGAAATAATGCCAGGAGATGGGCGCCGGCCGTAGTCAACCTACGGCCAAGCGCGTCGACGCCGCAGGATGAGGCCATTTCGCCGTCGGAACGATGCCGTCCATTTGCACGGACTACGGCGTCGAAAAATCTCGAAAATGTAAGCATTTCCTTCGTTTTTTCTCCTGGTATCCGCACAAATGCCCTGGCACCATGACGGATATATTTATGAGTTTACGACCTAGAAAGCGACACTCAGATTGGAGTGGACCAGCCAGCGCCCGGCGCGGGTTGTCTTGTCCGGCGTCAGAGCGCAGGCGGCATTGACATTTAGCGAAACATAGCGCGTCAGGCGGACCTCGGCGCCCGCGCCGGTCGATGCCAGAGCAGTCGCCAGTCGGACGGCATTGTCGCGGCCATAGCCCATATCGACGAACAGGAACGGGTTGACCTGCGTGCTATTACCTAAGCTCTTGCCTGGCATGCGCAATTCGTTGCGCACGATCAGCGCGGTGTCGAAGGCGCCGTTTTCAAGCGTGTAGCCGCGCACCAGACTGGAACCACCCAGGCCTGCCTGTTCGGTGCGCGGAAGGGCGACCGAGGCGAACTGGCCGCTGGCCTGTGTCTTCAGCGTCAGATTGTTTGGCAGCGGCGTGAAGCGGCTGTAAGTGGCGCTGAGATAGGAGTAGGTTGCGCCCTTCTGGCGGCCCTGCGAGTAGAGCAGTGCCTGTTCGTGGCTGTTGCCGGCATTGATATTGCCGGGGCTCATATGGGCAACGATGTCGACAACCGAGGCGCCGAAACCGTCCTTGCCCGAATGGTGATAGCCAGCATAGAGCTGATAAACCTCGACCGCGACGTCATAGACCGGCACGCCGGCGAAATAGGTAATGCCCTTCTGATGCTTGGCCTCGATGCCGAAGCGCATGTCGGTGGCGCCGGTGTCGCCGTGCAGTTTCGAAAAGGCGAAGCGATAGCCAAGGGCGCCTTCGCCGGCCTTAAGGCGGACGCTGAACGGATCGCCAGCCTGGTAAGTGGTGACGGCGTTCATGGTGGCTTCGATCTGGCCACGCAGGCCCAGCGGCACGGTATAGGCCAGGGCGGCGCTCTTATAGTGCGGGCTTTTCTCGCCTTCCAGGACGTCGCGCGACACGGTCGTCTGTGCCGACAGGACGCTGTCCGGCCCCAGCAGGCCGCCGACGGCGCCGCCCAGGAAATAGCGATCGAAGCTGGTCGAGGCCGAGCCGTCATTGCTGTAGCCGGTATAGACCTGCCAGCTCTTACCCTGACGCGCCGCCAGTGTCAGGTCGGAGACGCCCAGGGAGTCACCCGGGCTGAAGACAGCCTGGGTGCTGCGGAACGGATAGCGGTTGATCCAGTCGAGATCGTAGGTCAGTTCGCGCGCATTGATGGGGTCGCCGGCCTTGAGGCCGATACGGCCGCGCAGGCGTTCGGCTTCGGCATCGGATCTCGCGCCGGTGACGGTAACCTTACCGGTACGGAATTCGACGACGCGGATCTGGAGGACCCCGGTGGTGATCTCCTGCTCCGGCGTCGACAGCGAGACGAACGGGTAGTTGAGGTCGCGATAGTGGCCGGCGATAGCAGCCTCGGCCTCGGCGATCAGCTTGCGCGAAATCGGCTTGCCGAGAAAGGGGCGCAAGAGGGTCGCCACATCGTCATCCTGCAGGCGATCGACCGCGCCGATCGTCACGCCATCCGCAGCCGTGCCATGCACGCTTTCGCGCGGCCCGATCAGGACCAGGGCGCGCAAGTTGGGGCCGATCGGGGTCGCGTCCTGCTCGGCCGGGATGGCGTTGGGCGCCAGGATCTCGGACGGCGCGGCCTGCGGGGCTTGCGGCAGGTGGCGCTCGATGGCCTGGCCGTGCGCCTGGGCAGCGACCAGCATGGGAAGCAACGAGGCAGCCGCAAAGGTGAAGGAACTGAACGACAAGGACATGAATTAGTTACCGGCTGCGAAGCTGATGGCGTTCGAGATGAACTGATTGGTCGGGTAGGGGGTGTTGGCGCAACCGTCGCCGTCGGCGCAGGTGGTGCCACTCTGGCCCGCGCTGCGGACGCTCGGGCCGGTGGCTTCCGAATTGCCATCGCCTGCCGCGGAACCGGCGTCGGCCGTGTCGCTGTCGTCCGATGCGCTGCCTGAACCCGAGGCGTCCGATGAAGACCCGCCGGCGTCGGAGGCAACCGTGGTGCCGGAGCCGGACGTGTTATCGACAGGCGTGCCGAGGCCAATCGGCGCCGGCTGGATGACCGGCTGGCTCGACGAGGTGGCGGAACTGCTGACCGGATTGACGACCGGGTTGTTCTGCAGCGCCACCGCCGTAATGGTAAAGGCGCTCTTGATGAAGGTGATGTCGTAATTGGCGGATGCCGCCAGCGAACCCTGGTTGATGTCGTAGGTGCCGGGGTCTTCGCCGCCAGCGCGCGTCAGGTTGCCGGTCAAGACATCGCTGCCGGCCAGGCTGCCCGAAGTGATCGCGTAGGTCAGGGCCGGATCGGTGGCGCCGGCATTCTTGGCGCCG
>CBFGPQ010000034.1:0-27518 GCA_965650705.1 uncultured Asticcacaulis sp.
CGAGCAGCCGCCGGTGAAGGCCTTGGGGTAGAAGTAGACGACAACCGGGCCGGTCTTCAGCGCCTGTTTCAGCGAAAAGTCGGATACCTTGCCATTGGTCGCGGCTTTAAGCGTGAAGTCCGGCGCCTTGTCACCGACCTTCAGCGCGGCGAAAGCCGGCGAGGCGAAGGCCAACGCGGCAATAACGGCAGCGAGAACAGTCTTCATCGTGGACCTCCTGGCGGTGCAAATCAACCGGACAGGTGAAACGATAAGCCTGAATGCGGTGTCGGGCAAGACGGCCGGCGAACCCGTTTCAAACCGAAGTGAAATCACGCCGCGTAGATAACCGTGTCCCAGATCATGCCGGAATAGTGCCTGAGTTCGAAACGATAATCGTCGCGCATCGCCTGCACCAGTCCGATGAGGCGGCTAAGGTCGTCGGCCTTGTGATAGGCGCTCAGCGCCAGCTTGGGCTTGTGGCGTGTGATGGTCTCGCGCATGCCGGTCAGCGCCGCGCCTTCGGCGCCTTCGATATCCAGCTTTATAAAGGTCACTTCGCCGATGCCGAAATGGTCGAGCGCGTCCACAGGCAACTGCAACTGGCCACTGGCGTCGATGCGGCTGCCCATTGCTCCGGTGGCTCTGAATGTGATCGTGTCGGCGTGACTCCACAGCCCGGCGGCATAGGGCGTGACGTTCGGCATGTCGTGCGTTCTGGCCGTGAGCGCCTCGAAATTGGCGGGGTCCAGCTCGAAGGCGTGGATGTGACGGTAACGCCCCCCGGTATGATCATGAATGGCGCGGACCGTATCGCCATCGTAGGCGCCGCCGTCGACGACTATTTCCGCGTCACCGATGGGACATAGATCGCTGTCGAGATATATGTTGCTGTTTGGACGAGACACACCGCTGAGCGCCGCCGCGTCCCAGGTCAGCCGGTAGACCATGATGGCGTCCAGGACCCTCAGGCTTTCAGCATCGCGGAAGAGCGATCTGCCGAAACGATGCAGGGCAGCGACCTGGTTGCGGTCCGAATAGGTCTGCAGTTCATTGAAGAAGGTGTTGCCGTCGAGGGACACGCCGAGATAGGGCAGGATTTCGAAATAGAACAGCAGCCGGCCCGGGTGTGCGCCCCACTGGGCCTGAAAATGCTTGGCGGGCTTTTCCGAGCCGGCGCAAATCACGCCGATGGCGTTCGGCGTCTTGGCCAGCAGCGCCAGCAATTGGGCGTCACCGATAACCGCATGGCCGTATAGGGTCTGACCCTGGCGGGCATTGTCGACGACGCCGACGACATTCAGGTGTTCGCAGGCGTGCCGGACAAAACTCTGCGCCATGACGGATCCGGCGCCGAGCAGGACCAGCGGCACGGTTCCGTAAGGCAGGTCCGACCGCGACCGGTGCAGCGCATTGAGACGCGCCAGGAAGCCAGCGTCGTCAAAATCAACCGGCCCGGCCAACAATTCGTCATAGCTCATCGAAGCCACCCCGGGGTTATGCCGTTGGACGGCGATTCGCCATAATGTATTCCGGCGATCGTCCGGCCGGAAGTGGATATCTTCAAATAAAGGCAATGCTCCTGAGCCACGCCACAAACACGTCCGGCCAGCGCGACGTCGGATGGCCGTCGGGCAGGCTGAAACCGAACCCATGGCCACCTGCCTGATAGAGGTGCATTTTGACTGGCACCCCTGCAGCTTGCAAAGCATCATACATGAAAAGGCTGTTGGCCACCGGCACCGTGCGGTCATCGGCGGCGTGCAGGATAAAGACCGGCGCCAGACCGGCACGGACCCGCGCCTGCAACGGCTTGCCGGCCTCGGCGTCGGCCGGGATGACGCCGACGGGCGCCGCGCCGACAGTGGTAACGGCGTAGCCCAGCATGACCACATCCGGCCGCGCCGGCACCGCGTCAATGGCATCCACCGGAGCATAAACCTCCGCGTCAAAGCGCGTCAGCGCCGCGGCCGCCAGGTGTCCGCCGGCCGAAAAACCCATGACGCCAATATGCTTCGGATCGACGCCATAGGTGGCTGCATTGGCCCGCACCAGCCGCACGGCGCGCTGGACGTCCTGAAGCGCGACGTCGTAACCGGCAGGCCATTTGTCGCCCGGCAGCCGGTAATTGAGGACAAAGCAGGTGATGCCCTCCTGCGTCAGCCTTCGTGCGCCGCCCGCACCCTCCTTATCGACCGCCAGCCGGACATAGGCGCCGCCCGGCAGCAGAATCATGGCCGCCCCATTGGGCTTTTCGGGCCGGAAGACTTCGAGGATTGGTCGGGACACGTGCATTACCGCCCGATCGTGGGCGGCGGGAGAGCCGCGCTCCAGCACCTGGCGCTTGACGGTCATGCCTTCGGCTCCCGGCACCCGCCCGGCGGGCCACAGCTCCACAACCTCGTACGACAGAAGACCCGCGGGTTCCGGCGGAGCAGGGATGATCACCGGCGCCTGGGGCGTCCCGGTCAAGGTGGCGTCGGCTGGCCTGAACGCGGTCTCGGCCGCCGCACCGCCGGCAACAACGCCCGAACCCAGCGCGGCCAGCGTGGCGACTACGGCGTTGCGGCGGGTCATTTCTCCAGGAAAACGGGGCATAGACACGTCCTTGCTTACCGCGCGATAGTGCGTGATTTCATCGGTTGATCAAGTGCCTTGCATAGTTTCTACAATGGAAGTAATTTTCGTATATGGTAATTATGAATCTGAAGCAGGGTGTGCGATGAAAGCCGTAGTATGTGAAAAGCCGTTCGAACTGACCGTCGTCGACCGTCCGGGACCAGTGCGCCGCGACGGCGAGGTCACGATTCGCATTCGGCGCGTCGGCCTGTGCGGCACCGACTACCACATCTTCGGCGGCACACAGCCCTTTCTGTCCTATCCGCGCGTCATGGGCCACGAACTGGCGGGCGAAGTCGTCGATACCGATGGCGGTTCCAACCTGCAAGCCGGACAACTGGTGACGATCAATCCCTACCTGCCGTGCAACCGCTGCGTCGCCTGCCGCAAGGGCAAGCCGAACTGCTGCGTTAATGTCCGCGTCATGGGCGTTCATATTGACGGCGGCATGACCGATTTCGTCTGCGTTCCCGAAGCCGCGGTCATTCCGGTGCCGGGTCTGACACCCGAAGAAGCGGCGATGGTCGAGTTCCTCTCAGTCGGTATGCACGCCGTCCGGCGCGGTTCGGTTACGGAGGCCGAGCGCGTGCTGGTGGTGGGCGCCGGTCCGATCGGTGTCGCCGTCGCCCTGTTCGCTAAGCTGGCTGGCGCCGAAGTGAGCCTGATCGACACCAGCCAGACCCGGCTCGATTATGCCCGCGCGGAGCTGGGCCTGACGCACACGGCCTGTGTCGGCCCTGAACTCGATGACTGGCTGCGCGCGCGCACCGAAGGCGACTATTTTGATGCCGTCTTCGACGCGACCGGCAATGCCAAGGCTATGGAAAAGGGCTTCGGTTATGTCGCCCACGGCGGCCGTTACGTGCTGGTTAGCGTGGTCAAGGACGACATCACCTTTGCCGATCCGGAATTCCATAAGCGCGAAATGCAGCTGATCGGCAGCCGTAACGCCACCCATCACGACTTCCGGCTCGTCATCGACCTGATCCGCGAAGGGGCTGTGCCCACGCGCGCCCTGCAAACCCACGCCTTCGCGCTTCATGACCTGCCGACGGTCGTACCCGACCTGATCGGGGCGCGCGATGGCGTTTTGAAGGCGATTGCCAGCCTTTAAAGGGCGCAAGTTCTTAGCGGGATCTTGACAAAGGCGACAATCGTTTTAGGCAGGGGAAATGGCCAGACCAATCACCCCTGCTTCATCCGCCACGCCGCGCAACGCCAGCTATGCCGCTCCGGCGTTGGAAAAAGGCTTCAATGTCATTGAGTTGCTGGCGGGCGCGCCGGGCGGCCTGACCGTGACCGAGATCGCCGCGGGCCTCGGCCTGTCGATGAGCGAGATCTTCCGCGTCATCATGGTGATGGAGCGCCGCGACTGGCTGCGCAAGGCACCCGGCGACCGTTATCGCGTGACGCCGCGCATGCTTGAGCTGGCCTTTCGCGCCACGCCGTCAGAGGAGCTGGCCTTTGTCGCCGCGCCCCTGATGCGCGACCTGGCCAACCGCATCGACCAGTCCTGCCATCTGGTCGTCCGCGCCGATGACCATGGACTGGTGATCCTGCGCCAGGAAAACCCCGGACCGACCGGATTCGCCGTGCGTACCGGTGCGTCGATTCCGTTGCCTGCCTCGTGCTCGGGCCACGTTCTGCTGGCCTTCGGCAATGATGTGGTGGCGGATAAGACGCTGGCGGCCAGGCTCCATGACGTCCGGGCGCGCGGCTACGAGATGATGGCCAGCACGCGGACGCTGGGCGTCACCGACATCAGCTATCCGGTTTTCGGCTTCGACGGCACGATCGCCGCTGCCCTGACCGTACCCTTCCTCAAGCTGATCGATGGCTCGCAGACGATCGACAGCGAGCAGGCGAGGGACTTCCTGGCCGAAACGGCGGCGGCGGTTTCCGCCGGCCTTGGCGCGGCCCTGCGCCCGTCACGCTGAGATCGGGTCTGCTGATCGCATCCACGTGGCATAGCTGCAGGTGCCTGCAGACTGCGGGTTCAGTAGGCCGGATTGTGCTTTTCAACGAAGCCGACAATAGCCATCAGCATCTTCAGGCGCGTATCCGCACGGCTCAGGTGATGGTCCTCTCCCTTCAGCTCGACGAATTCGACAGGCTTGCCGGCGGCCTTTAAGGCGTCGCGCATGGCGGCGGATTGCGCGAATGGCACGACGGTATCATCCTTGCCGTGGAGGATCAGGACCGGGATAGTAACGTCAGCGGCGTGGCGGATGGGTGAGATGAGGGGCCAGTTGGCTTCGTCGCCAAGATAACGCCGGATGTACAGCGAGCTGAAGCTGGCGTCGCTATAGGTTTTGCTGGAGATGAAGGACACAAAGGCCGGCAGGTCGCTGATGCCGGCATAGGAGGCGGCGCAGCGATATGCTTTGTCAAGCGCGGCCCCGGCCAGGGCGGCGTAACCGCCATAGGAATAGCCGACAATGCAAACGCGGCCGGCATCGACCAGCCCGCCCTGGGCCAGGTAGTGCACGCCGTCCGACAGGTCCGACTGCATCTTGCGGCCCCATTCCCCGTAGCCGGCGGCGAGAAAGTCCTCGCCATAACCCGCCGAGCCGCGGAAGTTCGGCTGGAGCACCGCATAGCCGCGCGAGGCGTAGGCCGCCACGTCCCATTCGAACGACAGGTCGTCGCGCGCCTCGGGTCCGCCATGCGGAAGGACGATCAGCGGCAGGGCCTTCGCGTCGCGGCCGGGCGGCAGGGTCAGGTAGGCTTCGACCTCCAGCCCGTCAGCGGCCTTGTACTTGATTGCCTGCTTGACCGGCACCCAGGCCTCGGGGATGTCGGGATAGGTTGAGCCGACGGGTACGGCTTCGCCCGTCGTGAAGTCGATGAAGGTGTAGGAGCCGGGATCGCCGGGGCCTTCGCTATAGACGATGACCTTCTGCGGCTGTTCGGCAAAGGCGGTAAAACGCGTCCTGTAGCCGGGCAGGGCCTTGGCGACCTTGTCAGGCAAGGTCTTCATCTCGGGATCGAGGAAATCGTAGCTGACCCAGCCACCATGGCTGGCAACGCCGTTGAAGCGTCCGGTGACCGGATGAAAGAGGCTGCTGAAATAAGCGGGCGTGGGGATGTCGGTCGTGCCGCCGTCCGGCGAGACTTCGGTCAGTCCCTTGCCATCCTGGAAGACAATGACCGACTTGCCGTCGCGTCCCAGTCCCCTGATGTCAGGGACATCGATCGTGGACGGGATGTCGACGCCGCCGGTCCAGTCACGGCCGGAACGGAAGCGCAGGCGCCAGATCTTGCGGTCGAAGTCGTACTCCGACCGCGCCTGCGGCTTGCCCTCCGGCGTGAGCACCCATTCGATGACGTTGCGCCCCGCAAAGTCGATCTGCCTGGTCTGATTGTCGTTGGCACCGAAACTGTAGAACAGGTAGTTGCCTTCATTGGCGGTCGAAAAGGTCGAGGCCGTGACGCGGTAGTCGCGCTCGTCCTTCACGACGTGGACGTCGCCCGTGACGATGGGGTCGATGCCCTCCGCGGCCATGCCATCGAACAACTGACGCGACTTGCCCGTCGCCATGTCCTGGAGGTTCACGCTGAAGACGTCGTTTTTAAAGATCGAATAGATGTTGGCCGTGCTGGTCCACGACTTGACCAGGGCGACGTGGCGGTTGCCGACCCAGAAGACGTCGCGCACACGGATGTCCCCCAGAGGTTGGGCGACCGTCTTTTCGGTCCTCAGGTCGAGATCGACCAGGTAGCGTTTGCCGGCGCGGCTCGCGACCATGGCGGCATGCGCGCCGTCCGGCGACAGGTCGACGTGCTCGACCTCAGGCAGGTTGCCGAAGACCTCCAGCGGCGGCGGCGGACCCAGCGGGTTCTGGGCGCAGACACTCCCGGCCGCGAGAAGAGCGGAAGCGGAGCAAAGCAAGACAAGGCGCACATTCACCCCCAAAAACTTCAATAGGCCGGATTGTTTTTCTCGATAAAGCCGATAGCGGTCTGGAGCATCTTCAGGCGGTTTTCGCCGGTCGACATGAAGTGATCCTCACCATTAAGTTCGACAAACTCGTAGGGCTTCCCTGCGGCTTGCATAGCCCTGACCATCATTTCGGTTTGTTTGAACGGCACATTCGTATCGTTCTTGCCGTGGACCAGCAGGACGGGGATATCGATCTTCGCCGCGTGGCGCGCCGGGGAATAATCGTCAAGCAGTTCCGGGTCGCCCAGCAGGCGCTTCCAATACAGCGCGATGCCGGTGTTTTCGCCAAAGCTTTCATGTATCTCCCATGCCAGGAATTCCGGCAGATCGCTGACACCGGACACCGACACGGCGCAGCGGTAGACGCCCGGATCGAAGGCCGCACCTGCCAGGGCCGCATAACCACCGTACGATGCGCCCCATATGCAGACACGCTTCGGGTCGCTGACGCCCTGTGCCGTCAGGTGGCGCACGCCATCGCTGAGGTCGGTCTGCATCTTGCGGCCCCATTCGCCATAGCCCAGTTCATTGAACGCCAGGCCATAGCCGTCGGAACCCCGAAAATTCGGCTGAAGAACGGCATAACCGCGCGACGCCAACGCCTGGACATCGTACTCGAACGACAGGTCGTCACGCGCCTCCGGTCCTCCGTGCGGCATGACGACCAGCGGCAGGTTCTTCGGATCACGCCCCGGCGGCAGGGTCAGGTAGGCTTCTATGGCAACGCCGTCCGCCGCCTTGTAGTTTATCACCCTCTTTTCGGAAATCCATTCGATCGGCAGGTCCGGATAGGTCCGGCCGATCTCGGCATAGCTACCCTTGACGAAATCCATGAAGGTATAGGTGCCCGCGTCATCGGCGCCTTCGGTATAGACGATAACCTTGCGTGGGTCTTCGGCGAAACCGGCAAGCTGGGTCCGGTAGCCCTCGAAGGCCTTGGCCATGAGCGGCGGCAGGGTCTTCATTACCGGATCGTAGAAGTCGTAGCTGACCCAGTCCGTCCAGTTAGCGAATCCGGACAGCCGGCCGGTCTGTGGGTGGTAGATGGCGCTGCTATAGGCGTGGTCGGGATTGAGTTCGGCCGAGAATGTGCCGTCCGGGCTGACTTCGTAGAAGCCGTTCCTGCCGTCGCCCTTTTCATTCATGTATAGAACAATCGAATTGCCGTCGCGGCCCAGCCAGCCAGTGGACGGCAGGTCGAGACGGCCCTTGGTTTCGTAGACCGTCTTCCAGTTGCCGTCCTGATTGAACTTCAGGCGCCACTGCTTCTGGTCCCACTTGTACTCGACGCCGCCGACAAAGCTGCCGTCGCGCCTGAGAATGATGTCGTCGACCGGCACGTCGGTCCAGACGCGGTCAGTTTTGCCTGTCAAAGGATCGATAAAGGCCAGGCCCGCATTCTCGGCCAGGATGGCGACATATTTTTTGCCATCCTTCTCTACGACCTTTGGGAGGTCGTAGAGGTAGGCGCTTTCGTGCATGCCTCGGCCAAGCGGCTTTGCAATGTGCTCGCGGATATTGAGTAGACGGCCTTGCAGCAGGTCTGTCACGTCGCCCTTGAACAGCGTCACCTTGTTGGTAACGGTCACGTAGGTGTCGTCTACCCAGCTGACGCCGTTGACGATGAGCTTGCCGACGGGATGCTTCTCGATCTGCTGGGTGGTGACATCGTAGTCCACCACATACTGATCTGGTCCCTGTTGCAGGATCATCGCGACATGAGTGCCGGACGGCGACAGGTCGACGTGGCGGATGGCGGGCAGGTTGCCGTAAACCTCCAGCGGCGGCGGGGCGCCCAAAGGATTCTGTGCCTGGGCACTTCCTGAAAGCAGGGCGATTGCCGAACAGACCGTTGCGAACAGACGCATGATTACCCCCCAAAGATCCAGCTCAGTAGGCCGGGTTGTGCGTTTCCATAAAGGCAACGACCGCTTTCAGCATGTCGGTCCGGTTCTTTTCGCTTGACGTCAGCCAATGGTCCTCGCGCAGCAGCGTCACATATTCCACCGGCTTGCCGGCGGCCTTCATGGCGGCGACCATACGTTCGCTCTGGTTGATCGGCACGGTGGTGTCGTCGGTACCGTGGATCAGAAGCAGCGGCATATTGACCTTGTCGGCGTGGAGGGCGGGGGAGACGGCAGCAAGGCCGCCCTTGTCCTCAGCCATATATCGCTTCCAGTAGGCAAAGGCGCCGGACCGCTGAGTTCCGCTTTGTTGCCCAACCCACGTCATCATGGCGTTGAGGTCCGATACGGGAGCGCCAGCCGCCGAGCAGCGATAAACGGCGGGGTCGAAGGTCGCTGCTGCGAGGGCGGCATAGCCGCCATATGACCAGCCGAAGATCGAGATACGCTTGGCATCGGCGATGCCTTGAGACACAAGGTAACGCGCGCCATCGGACAAATCCGTCTGCATCTTCTTGCCCCATTCGCCGTATCCGGCTTCGATGAAAGCCTGGCCGTAACCATCCGAGCCGCGGAAGTTGGGACGGAAGACAGCGTAGCCGCGCGAAGCGAAGGCCTGCGTCATCCAGTCACATTCGATCGTGTCGTGCGATTGCGGCCCGCCGTGGGGCATGACGATCATCGGCAGGTTCTTGGCATCACGCCCCGGCGGGAAGGTGATGTACCCGTGGATTTCGAGGCCATCGGCGGCCTTATAGCGGAGTCCCTGCGTTTCGGCGGTCCATTCAGGGGACAGGTCCGGGCGCTGACGGCCAATGGTCGATGCCTTTCCCGTCGCCAGGTTCATGAAGAAATAGGTGCCCGAATCGTCGAATCCCTCGGAAAAGACGATACGCTTGTCCTTGTCGTCGGCAGTCTCGACCGAACTCGCCCGGTAATCGCCCATGGCCTTCTTGACGGCGTCATAACGTTTCTGGTCCGCCGGATCGAAATATTCGTGGTGCGCCTCGTCGGCCCCGAAATCACGGTAACCGAAGCCGTTGTGCAGGCGAGTTGTGGGGTCGAACAACGGGTAGACATTGCCCTTGATATGGGGTCTTTCCAGCGGACCGGTAAGGCCGCCGTCCTGCGCCATCTGGAAGAGGCGGTTGGCGCGATCACCACTTTCGAAAGTCACGATGGCCGACTTTCCGTCGCGGCCAATGCCCCAGACTTCGATATTTTGGAGCCCGGACGTTTCAACGTAGGCCTCTTTCCAGCCCGTTCCGGCGTTGATAAGGACGGAGTGCTTCAGGTTGTCCTGACGGAATTCCTTGCGGATCACCGGCGTACCGTCGCCGGCAAGAATCCAGCTTTGTGTATAGCCGGACCCTTGATCGATCGGAGAGGCGCGGCCCGTGGCCGGATCGAAACGGCTCAGTAGCTGAACGCCGCCCTGCCTTTTGATACCCGCCGCCGTGATATATTTCTTGCCGCCAACAGTAACCACGCCGACGCCGCTGGCGACGACGGGATGATAGTCGGGATCGGTGGCAAACAGGACGAAGGACTTGTTGCGCGCCATGTCGAGAACGATGACGGTGCCGTACTCGCGTGGCTGGCCCGAGAAACTTTCCACAACTGCGGTCTGGCTTACCGTTACGACGATGCGCTCGTCGTCCGCCCACTGTATGCTGCGCACCTTGACCTTGCCCAGCGGCTTGTTGAGCGCCTTTTGAGTCGTCAGGTCGAAATCGATCAGTACGCGGTCGTCACCCGTACGCATGACCATGGCGACGCGATTGCCACTGGGGGACAGGGCGATGAAGTCGACGGCGTCGAAACGGCCGAACACTTCCATCGGCGGCGGCGACCCTAGCGGATTGGCGGCGGCAAGTGCGCTGCCGGCTACGGGCGCGAGGAAAAGCGCTACTGCCGAGGCAATAGTGTGGCGTCGGTTGATGGTCATGGAAAGCCCCCGATACAGTCCCTATCAATTGCAACCATATCACGGCGTATGCGCGTGTCAGCCCCGAAATTCTACTTGTAACGGTCCGTTTGGGGACAATCGCGCCAAGCGGTTTGGGCTTGCCGACACCGGAGCTTTGGCCTAGTCAGGCCGCGAAACCACAGATTCCGGAGACAGCGTCATGACCTTGGCTTTCGTATTTCCCGGTCAGGGCTCGCAGAGCGTCGGCATGGGCGCTGAGCTTTACGACAATTTCCCCCGTGCGCGTGAGGTCTTCGACGCCGTCGACGCGGCGCTCGGCCAAAAGCTGTTCCAGTTGATGAAGGACGGGCCTGAGGACCAACTGACCCTGACCGAAAACGCCCAGCCGGCAATCATGGCGGTGTCCCTGGCGGTCGCGAAGGTGCTGGAAGGCGATTTTGGCATTCCATGTTCGGAGGCGAAGTACGTGGCGGGCCACTCCCTGGGCGAATATTCGGCCCATGCGGCGGCCGGTACCTTTTCGCTGGAAGAAACAGCACGTTTACTCAAGCTGCGCGGCCAGGCCATGCAGCGCGCGGCGCCCGTTGGTGTCGGCGCCATGGCGGCCCTGATCGGCAAGGCTGATCTCGAACTGGCGGAAAAAGCGTGCGAAGCGGGCTCGGCGGCGGGCGTGGTGGTTGTGGCGAATGACAACAATGCCGGCCAGATCGTCATTTCCGGCATGAAGCCGGCCGTCGAACTGGCGATCGAAAAGGCCAAGGAACTGGGTGCAAAGGGCATGCTGCTGAATGTGTCGGCGCCCTTCCACTCGCCGCTGATGGCGCCTGCGGCCGAGGAGATGCGCGCCGCGCTGGCGAAGGCTACGATCAACACGCCGGTCTCGACGCTTGTGGCCAATGTCACGGCGCGCCCGATTGGTGACAAGTCCGAGATCACCGACCTTCTGGTGCAACAGGTCACCGGCCGCGTGCGCTGGCGTGAGAGCGTCCAATGGCTGGCGGGTGAGGGTGGGGCGACGACGATCGCCGAACTCGGCGCCGGCAAGGTGTTGACGGGCATGATCAAGCGCATCGCCCCCGAAGCCACCGCCATCGCGCTCAATTCCGCAGCCGATTTCGAGACGTTCGCTCAGTCGTTAAAGTAAAAATCGAACCACGAACCGCACGAACAAGCACGAACGGTTCAGCGCAACCTGGTCGAGTGGCGTCCTAACTCGCCAACGAATGACGGCGCACAGCGCTGTCGCTTCCTTGAAATTACGTTGTGTAGAAATAGAGAACTCAATCTTGTTCGTGCTTGTTCGTGTGGTTCGTGGTTAAAACCTTCCTTGCCCCATTTGGCAGATTGGCTTAAAGCGCCGCGCCATCAGATAGGAGATCACATGTTTGAACTGACCGGCAAGACCGCCCTTGTCACCGGCGCCACGGGTGGCCTCGGCGCCGAAATCGCCCGCGCGCTGCACAAGCAAGGCGCCAAGGTCGTCCTGTCGGGCACCCGCGAAACCGTGCTCAACGATCTGGCCGCCGAACTGGGCGACAACGCATATGTGGCCGCCGCCAACCTGTCGGACGCGGCGTCGGTCGACGGCCTGGTCGCCAGGGCCGAAGAGGCCGCGGGCGCCGGCCTCGACATCCTGATCGCCAATGCCGGCATCACGCGGGACGGCCTGATCCTGCGCATGAAGGACGAGGACTGGGACACGGTCATCAAGGTCAACCTGGAAGCCTATTTCCGCCTGGCGCGCGCCGCCACCAAGGGCATGATGAAGCGCCGCCACGGCCGCATCATCGGCATCACCTCGATCGTTGGCGTCACCGGCAATCCCGGCCAGACCAACTATGCGGCATCAAAAGCCGGCATGATTGGCTTCTCCAAGGCTTTGGCGCAGGAAGTCGGCTCGCGAGGCATTACGGTCAACTGCATCGCGCCGGGCTTCATCGCCTCGCCGATGACCGACGAACTGAACGAGGCCCAGCGCGCGACGATCCTGGCCAAGATCCCGGCCGGCGATCTCGGCAAGGGAAGCGATATCGCCGCCGCCGCCGTTTATCTGGCCAGCAATGAAGCCGGTTATGTGACGGGCCAGACCCTGCACGTTAACGGCGGCATGGCGATGATTTAACCCAACAAACTGTACCGATCCGTACGGATAAGCGCGCCATATCTTGCGGCGCAACGGACTGTTGGTTAAACAAGGCGCGAAATCGCTTGAATCGCGCGAATTGAGTGAATAAAAGTCAAACCCGGATTCTGATGGCCCCGCAGGCGAACGCTCTCGAGGTATCCGAATGTCTAAACCTCTGAAGGGACGTTAAATGTCTGAAGTTCTTGAACGTGTTCGCAAGATTGTGATCGACCACCTGGATGCTGATCCGGACAAGGTCACCGAAAAGGCGAGCTTCATCGACGATCTGGAAGCCGACAGCCTCGACATCGTCGAGCTGGTCATGGCTTTCGAAGAGGAATTCGATATCGAAATCCCCGACGATTCGGCCGAACACATCCTGACCGTCGGCGACGCCGTAAACTACATTCAGGAAAAGCTGGCGGCTTAAGGCCGGGAAACGGCTTTTCACGGAGCGCGGTTCTCAGGCCCTCATTCCGGGGTTTGACCGCGCTTCTTTCATTTCTAAAGAGCGTTTCAGGCTGGTTATTTCCGTTACGGCAGGCTTTTTCGGCAGAAAGGGTTGAACGCGGCGTGAATTGCAGCCAACTATGACTGCATTGAGTGCCGTGCCGGGGGAAACGCACGGAATGGCCAGGGGCAGTAATGGCGGGGCCGCGTGAAGGGCCGCACGCCGTCAGGGTGGAGACTACATGGTTCGTCGCGTTGTCATTACAGGTCTGGGTCTGATTTCGCCTTTGGGCGCAGGCGTCGATATCACTTGGAAGCGTCTTTTGAACGGCGAGTCCGGCGCGGGAAAAATCACGGCGTTCGATACGACCGACTATGCCTGTCAGGTGGCCTGTGAAGTGCCGACCGTTGAAGGCCGCGGCGGCGGCGGACCCGATATCGAAGGTTCGTTCGACCCTTCGAAAGTCCTGTCCAACAAGGAACGGCGCAAGGTCGACGACTTTATTCTCTACGCCATCGCCGCCGCCGACGAGGCGCTTGAAGATGCCAATTGGCATCCCGAAAGCGAAGAGGACAAGATCCGCACCGGCGTCATGATCGGCTCCGGTATCGGCGGCCTGGGCATCATCGCCGACACCGCGCTGGAACTGCGCGACAAGGGCCCCAAGCGCATCTCGCCCTTCTTTATTCCGTCGTCTCTGATCAACCTGGCATCTGGCCAGGTGTCGATCCGCCACGGCTTGAAGGGGCCGAATCACTCGGTCGTCACGGCCTGCGCCACGGGCGCCCACGCCATCGGTGACGCGGCCCGCCTGATTGCCCACGGCGATGCCGACCTGATGGTCGCCGGCGGCGCGGAATCAGCGATCGTGCCGATCGGCATTGCCGGCTTCATCGCCTGCCGCGCCCTGTGCACCGCCTTCAACGATGAGCCGACGCGCGCCTCCCGTCCGTATGACAAGGACCGAGACGGCTTTGTGATGGGTGAGGGCGCCGGCGTCGTCGTCCTGGAAGAATACGAACACGCCAAGGCGCGCGGCGCCAAGATCTACGCCGAAGTCCTCGGCTACGCCCTGTCGGGTGACGCCTACCACATCACCGCGCCTTCGGAAGACGGCGACGGCGGTTACCGCGCCATGGTCGCGGCCGCAAAGGACGCCGGCATCGACCCGGCCGAGATCGACTACGTCAATGCGCACGGCACCTCGACCATGGCCGACGGCATCGAGCTCAAGGCCATCGAGAAGTTCTTAGGGGAACGCGCCAAGACCGGCACCGTTTCGTCGACCAAGTCGGCAATCGGCCACCTGCTGGGCGGCGCCGGCGCCGTCGAAGCCATCTTCTGCGCTCTGGCCATCCGCGATCAGATCGTCCCGCCGACGCTCAACCTCGACAATCCGGACGTTGAAACCCCGATCGACCTGGTGCCGCACAAGGCCAAGACAATGACGGTCAAGAAGGTCATGTCGAACTCGTTCGGCTTTGGCGGCACCAACGCGGCACTGATCCTCGGCCAGGTCGAGCCATGATACGCATTGAGCCGGGTGCCGAACCGCCGGTCAAACGCAAGGGGCTGAAAGGCCCGCTGGCGGGACTTGGCATAGGCATCCTGCTGCTCGGTCTGGCGGCGCTCCTGTTCACCTGGTCGACCGTCTTCGGTCCGGGCCCGGCGGAAGTGTCCGAAATCAGCTTCGCGCCCGGCACCAGCGTCGCCGCGATGGCGCGCCAGCTCGAAGACAAGAAGATCATCCGCTCGGCCCTGGTCTTCCGCGTCGCGGCGCGCTTGGGCGGCAAGGCCAACCGTTTCAAGGCCGGCACCTATCAGTTCCCGGCGCGGGCGTCGATGATGACCGTCCTGCACCAGATCGAGGACGGTCGCGTCATCCGCAGCTTCGTGACCATCCCCGAAGGACGGACCTCGGCCCAGGCCGTGCGCATTCTCAAGGCCGTGACTGATCTGACGGGCGATATCGACGTGCCGCCCGAAGGCTCGCTCCTGCCGGAAACCTATGACTATCAGCGCGGCGAAACGCGCCAGGCGGTGCTCGACCGCATGCTCGACGCCGGGCGCAAGGCGCTCGACGAAGAGTGGGCGAAGCGTCAGCCGAACCTGCCGGTCAAGACCAAGGAAGAGGCGCTGATCCTGGCGAGCGTCGTCGAAAAAGAGACCGGCATCGCATCGGAACGCCCGCGCGTCGCCGCCGTCTTTGTCAACCGCCTGCGCAAGGGCATGCGGCTGGAATCCGACCCAACCGTCATCTATGGCATCAGCAATGGCGAACCGTTGGGCCGCGGCCTGCTGCGCTCGGAACTCGACAAGAAGACGCCGTGGAACACCTATCTTATCGACGGCCTGCCGGTGACGCCCATCGGCAATCCGGGCCGCGAGGCCCTGCGCGCCGTCCTTAATCCCGCCAAGACCGAGGACATCTTCTTCGTGGCCGACGGCACGGGCGGGCACGTCTTTGCCGCCACCTACGAAGAGCACCTGGCCAATGTCGCCAAGTGGCGTAAGGTTGAGGCCGAGGTGAGCGTGTACACGACACCGGCCTATGACGTAGCGGTCAACGCTTCGGCCGTGGCGCCCGTGAAAGGCAAGAACTAGACATGTCCCTGTCCTCCATGACGGGCTTTGCCCGCGCCGACGGCGGCATTGGCGACATCAGCTGGACGATCGAGGTCCGCAGCGTCAACGGCCGCAACCTCGACATCAAATACCGCTTTCCGCCGGGTTATGAGGCCGTCGAGCGGCTGGGGCGTGATCTGTCGAAGGCACGGTTCCAGCGCGGTCAGATGAACCTGACACTACAGGTCCAGACGCCAGGCACGACCGCCGGGGTCACCATCAATGAGGATGTGCTGGACGTCTACCTGGCGGCCAGCGATCGCCTGTTGGCCGAAGGCAAGGCGGTCATGCCGACCTCGGATGGTCTTCTCTCCTTGCGCGGTGTCATCGAAGCCGCCAGCGAAGACCGTACCGGGCTGGCCGAGGACGGCGAAGCGGCCCTGGCCGTGACGCTTGCCGAGGCCTTCGATCGTCTGAAGGCGGCGCGCGACAGCGAGGGGCGCGCTATTGAATCCGTGCTGAAAGGCCATCTGGTGACCATCGGCGCGGCGGTCGAACGCGCCAAGGCCGTCGCCGACCAACAGACCGAGGTTATCCGCGAACGCTTTACGCGGCGCCTGGACGAGATCCTGCCTGACAGTTCGAAAGAGGGTCTTGAGGAGCGCATCCTGCAGGAAGCCGCATTGCTGGCGGCCAAGGCGGATGTTCGCGAAGAACTCGACCGGTTGTCCTCGCATCTCGACCAGGCGCATGCGCTCATCGACGGGGAGACCGCGCCGGGCCGGAAGCTCGATTTCCTGGCGCAGGAATTCATGCGCGAGGCCAACACCCTGTGTTCCAAGGCGGCCTTTATCGAGCTGACCCAGACCGGCCTGGAACTGAAGGCGGTGATCGACCAGTTCCGCGAACAGGTTCAGAACGTAGAATAGTCTGTTCAGGTTTTTGCGGTAATCCGGTCGGACCGATCTATTGGAGTAAATGATGTCGCCCAACCCCCATATGAGTTTCGAGCGGATTCGCCGTGGCCTGATGCTGATCGTCGCCGCGCCGTCGGGGGCAGGCAAGACATCCTTGTGCCGTCGGCTGGTGGCGGATCACTCCGACCTCGAACTGTCGATCTCCGTGACGACGCGTGGGCCGCGCCCCGGTGAGCGCGACGGCCGCGAATACCACTTCATCGATGATGCCGAGATGGACCGGCTGATCCGGGAACAGGCCCTGCTGGAACATGCGTCGGTGCACGACGCGCGCTACGGTTCGCCGCGCGATCCGGTCGAAAAGGCGCTGAGCCAGGGCCACAATGTGCTGTTCGACATCGACTGGCAGGGCGCCCAGCGGATTTCGGCGCGCGCGCCTTCGGACGTGGTGCGCGTGTTTATCCTGCCGCCCTCGATCGCCGAGCTGAACCGCCGCCTGAACGCCCGCGCCCAAGACGACGAGGACGTGATCGCCCGCCGCATCCAGCGCGCCAAGAGCGAGATTTCGCACTGGGCGGAATACGACTATGTCATTTTGAACGACGACTTCGACCGGTCCTATGCGGAACTGGTGCACATCTACCATGCCGAAATTTCAAGGCGTTCGCGCGGGCTGTGGATCTCGCCATTTGTCGATGAATTGATGGCGGAGAAAATCTGATACTTATGCGGCAGGATATCTCCGCGTTCCTGAAGACCGTCTATCTCGGCGATCGAGGCCTTAAAGGCATACGTCTAGATACCTGGGACGACCGGCTGGCGCTGCAGGTTGACTGCATATCGCGTGTTCGCAGTGAAACTTGGAACTTCTACAGCGACGAAGATATCGAGGACGGCCTGATTGTTTTCGACGGCGTTCAGTATGTGGCGATCGAGCCGGTCGGTGTTTGGCCGAACGGTTACATAGATGAGCTGGCAGCCGAGCCGCGAGTGGGCCAAGCCGGATACCAGATATCCTGTAGCGTCGAAGGCTTTGACCAGCATGGCAACTTGGTTCAAGTAACCATTCGATTTACAGCACAGTCGATATGTCTTGTTGATCCCGCCGATCCTGATACCAAAATCACGGATTGACAGCCCTAATCTTATACCTCCCTGGCTTTGCCGGGGAGGGGGACCGCACGAGTGAGCCATCGCTAGAAGGCGAGCGAGATGTGGTGGTGGGGTTCTTGCTTGGCCCAGCAAGACTGGCGGGGGCATTGGGTGCTGACGAAGAAACAAGAACCCCCACCACCACATCTCGTTCGCCATCGCTTTCGCAATGTCTCACTCGTGCGGTCCCCCTCCCCAGCAAGCTGGGGAGGTATAAAACTACAGCACTTCCGCTAACCGCAGGAAATCCGCAGGTGATACCACCTCGGCACGCGACGTCGGCTCGATTCCGACCTTCTCCAGCAAGGCCTCGCCGCCCAGGGCCTTTAGCGACGAGCGCAACATCTTGCGGCGCTGGCCGAAGGCGGCAGCGGTGATCTTCTCCAGATTGCGCACGATCGCATCGTCGGGCCGCACCGCCTTGGGCACCAGCTTCACCACGGCGCTGTCCACCTTCGGCGGTGGCGTAAAGGCCCGCGCCGGCAGATCCATGATCTTCTCACAGTCGCACAGGACCTGGGCAAGAACGCTTAAGCGGCCGTAGTCGTCGTCGCCCACGGGGGCGACAATGCGCAGGGCAACCTCCAACTGGAACATCAGCGTCATCGACAGCGGCCGCCATGGCCCCGTCAGCCACTTGACCAGAAGCGGCGTGCCGACATTGTAGGGCAGGTTCGACACGATGTGCGCGGCTGGCGCCAGTCCAGCCTCCGAAACCTTCAGCGCGTCGTTCTCGATGACCGCAAACCGCTCACCGTAGACCGCATTCAGTTCCCCAAGCAGCGCGATAAACCGCGCGTCCTTCTCGACCGCGATGACCTTGGCCGCCTCTGTCTCCAAAAGCGCCCGCGTCAAGCCACCGGGACCTGGTCCGACCTCGATCACCACATCGCCATCGAACGGCCCACCGAGACGGACGATCTTGCGCGTGATGTTAAGGTCGAGCAGGAAGTGCTGGCCGAACGCCTTCTTGGCCATCAGGCCGTGCTGTTCGAGGCTTTCGCGCAGAGTGGGAAGGTCGTTCATGTTAGGCCCCGATTGCGGCTGATCGTGTCGGCCATGCGCAGTGCATTGATGAAGCTGTCGGCGCGCGCTACGCCTTGGCCCGCAATGCCGAAGCCCGTGCCGTGGTCGGGTGAAGTACGCACGATAGGCAGCCCCAGGGTAATATTGACCCCGCCCCAGAAGTCGAGCGTCTTCAAGGGGATCAATCCTTGATCGTGATACATGCACACGGCGGCATCATAGCCTGCACGCGCCTCATCGTGGAACAGCGTATCGGCCGGGTAGGGGCCGCGGATATTGATACCCTCGGCCCGCAGCGACGCCACCAACGGCGCCAGCATGTCGATCTCCTCGCGGCCGATCGTGCCGTCCTCGCCGGCGTGCGGGTTCAGGCCCGCCATCACCAGGCGCGGCGCGTCGATTCCGAAATCGCGGATCAGCGCGGCATGAGTAATCCGCGTCAGACGCCCCACGTCCTCGCCCGACAGGCGCGCGGCGACCTCAGCCAGGGGCGTATGGATGGTGGCAAGCACGACGCGCAAATCCCTGGCCACCAGCATCATCACAGGCATGGGCGCAGGGGCATCGCCGTGGCGGCACAGCTCGGCCAGATATTCGGTATGGCCGGGGAAGCTGAAACCCGAGGCGTACAGCACCGATTTCGCGATTGGTGCGGTCACCAGTCCGCGCGCCGATCCGTATCGGCAATAGCCGACGCCTGACTTAATCCAATCGATGATGTGCGGCGCATGTGCGGGATTGGGTTGCCCCGCCACGGGGCGCACCGCCAAGGGGTGTGCGATCACCGGCAGGGCAATGCCAAACACGCCTGGAGCTTCGGAGGGATGTGCGATCACACCTACTGGCACGCCCTGGTCAGCCATGACACCCGCATCACCGACAACACAGAATGCCAGGCCGCGATCATGCCGCACGGTCGCCCAGGCGGCGGCCACGATTTCGGGACCGATGCCGCATGGATCGCCGAGACTGACGACAAGGGGAGGCAGGGAAGTCATGCCCGGGAGCTAGGCTTAGCCGCCGCCACCGTCAAGCGTAAAACCTACTGATGCTGTTCGATCGTCGCCCCGGCACGGAGCTGGCGTAGGTAGCGCTTGCCCAGCATCGCGATGCGCTCACTGACCAGGCTGCTTTGGATCTGTTCGCGGGTCACGGCGTTATCGCCGGCCAGCTGCCGGTCGCAGACGTAGAGAACGTTCATGTTCTGGTCGTTGCGCATCGGCGCGGTCGTCTGGTTGGCCTTGAGCGGACGCAGGGCCTCGGCATAGGTCGGCTTCAGCAGGCTCAGTTGCGCCTCGCCAAGATTGGTAACCTGGACGCCGGACGCTTTCAGCTCGTCGATGTCCTCGCAGGTCCGGGCCTTGGCGCGGACGGCGTTGAGCGCGGCTTCGGCGCGGCTGACCTCAGCGGGGGAGGCATTCGGGCTGAGCGGCACGGCGGC
This sequence comes from uncultured Asticcacaulis sp., assembly GCA_965650705.1. Taxonomy (GTDB): domain Bacteria; phylum Pseudomonadota; class Alphaproteobacteria; order Caulobacterales; family Caulobacteraceae; genus Asticcacaulis. Next base: position 20,053 of record CBFGPQ010000034.1, read on the forward strand.
CTGGCGGACGTGGAAGACCATGTCGGCATTGCCATTGGACTTCTGGCGCAGAAGATAGATGTAGACGCCGTCCTTGGTGGTGATCGGCGGGATCATGTCGCCCGGATTGGCCGCGGCCAGCGCCGCTTCGACCTGCGGGTCGATATTGCCGGATACCAGCCAGCCGGCGTCACCGCCCTGGGCGGCCGACGGGGCGTGCGAAAACTGCCGCGCTACGGCCTGGAAAGGCGCGACCTTGGCCTGCATCTGCTGATACAACTGCTGGGCGCCAGCCTGCGCGTTTTGCAGGCTGCCCGCCTGGGCCGGGTCGATGAGAATTTCGGCGACGTAGTATTGCGGCTTCTGGCCGTCAGCGACGACCTTGTCCATCGTGGCTTCGACCTGGGCCGAGCCGACGGCGGCATTCGAACGATAGCGGCCGCCGACCAGCATGCTCCAGCCGGTCTGGGCGCGAATCTGGTCGCGCAGGGTCTGGGGTTCGATACCCAGCTTCTTGAGTTCGGCCAGCAACTGAGCGCCGGTCATGCCGCTCTGGCGGCCCATGCGCTCGATTTCCTCGTCGACTTCCTTGTCTTCGACCTTGACCTTCCAGTGCTCCAGCTCCTGCTTCTGCAGGCGCTCCTCGACCAGCGAGGTCACCGCCTGCTGCTGGAAGGACGAATAGTTCTCCTGGGTCACCTGGACGCCGGACGTGACCATGAGCAGCAGCATGCGCTGCTTGAGGTCGTAGGAAGTGATCATGTCCTTGTTAACGGACATCAGGATGCCTTCGCCCAAGGGCGGCAATTGCGGCGCCTGGGTGTGCCCCAGCGTCGAGGCCGAGGCCAGCGCGGCGTCACCCGTGTCGGGCGTGGCTTCCTGGGCCAAGGCCGGACCAGCTAACGCCAGGAGGCTGGCGCACGCCCCGATAAGACAAGCCTGGGCCGTGTGAAGTTTCAGCGCGGTTCGGAACGAGGACAAGATCGGCATGGATAAACAGGTGACCCGGTGTTTAGCGGACATTGGCGAAGTCTGCACCAGACTTGCCCAATGTGGCGAGGTTAAGGCGGAACAGTATCGATGATTGCGGCTTGCCGTTCAAGCGGGTCAGGACCGTATCGTTACGCTGGTAAACCAGCTCGTACCAGATGCAGTCGTCGCGATAGATCGCGCTGACGGTCGAGCGGCGCCACTGGTTCTCGACCAGATCGCGGTCGAGGCGGGCGCTCACGCCCCAGTTCTTGGTGAAGAAGTGGCGGGCATAAAGCTGCAGGTTGCGGTAATTGTCGCCAAACCGCCTGAGCTTGCCGTCCGGATCGAGCCTCGGCTGGATCAGCACGTCGTTGAAGATGTAACGCAGTGTGGCCGTGGTATTGACCGTGAACGCGCTCAGGCCCGCTTCGCCCTGGGCAAGGCGGAAGCTGTCCGAATCGAGGCGGAGGCGGGTATAGCCATAGAGCCCTTTGCCCGTGTCGAAGCTGGCGTCGACGACCCAGTCGGACGATTTGTTGCCCAGGCCGGAAATATCGTAGGTGCGCTGGATATAGCCGGCGGGCGGTGAGGTGTCGGGCACGCCGTTATAATAGGTGTAGCTGTCGTAGGCTGTACCGTTGAATCGCGCCCGGACGGTATTGAGAAACTGGTCTTCCGGCTTGTTGCGCAGGATCCGCCCGACCATCGCCTGGACTTCCAGCCCGGACGTGAATTGAAGCTGCGACCTGAGGCCGAGGCTAAGGCGCGTGCCGCCTTCGTAGACGTCGAAACCCGGCGACTTGTTGGCCTGGAAAAGCGTCGTGGTGTCAAACTCGAAGGACTGGCTGTCCTCGGTCGGAAGGAAGGGGCTGACTTGATCTTCGGGTGATGCGGCCAACTGGGCCATGGGCTCCAGCACGGCGGTGAAGTGCTCAAACTTGCGCACCATAGGGTAGCTGAAGTTGAAACCGACCGTGCCAAGGTCTCGCGAGATCGACTCCTCGCGGCCCGCGGCATCCAGGTGCGACACTGTATACTGGTCGTGGCGGTAGTCGAAAAACGGCCCCCAGCGCAGGCCGCCGCGCGTGGTCATGTTGCCGTACCACGACGCGCCTATGCTGGCGCGGGCGGTGTCGTAGGGCGACGGCAGGACACCAGGCTGGCGGAAGAAGTCCGGCGCGCCGGCGCTGGTGTATAACTTATGCTGCAGGGCCAGGGCATTGACGCTGAGGGTCAGTTGGCCACCGAGCAGGCGACTCTGCGGCGACCAGTAGGCCTGTACCATCGGCGCAATGGCGGGATAGAGGTCCGAATTGACCGCGATGGGATAGTCGGTGATGCCGTTGGGATAAAGCACGGGATCGGGCGCCCCGCCGGTAATGGGATCAATATAGCCGCCGACTGCCAGGCTCTGGTAGTTGGCGATCGAAAACTGGACGTAGCTGTTGGGTGTCTGACGGATCAGGTGAGCCTGGTTAACCAGTTGGCGGTGTTCTGCCTGCCATTCGCCGACATTCTCCTCGTAGACGTCGTCGACATTGTACCGCTCGAAGAAGTTGGCGTTGTCGTACGGCCGCCCGTTGCCGTCGACAAAGCCACTTTTGTCCTTGACGTGCTGGGCGGTGAAGTTCCAGCGCCAGTCCGGGTTAATGGTGAAGGCGCCATCGGCCAGCAGGTAGTCGCGCGTCTCCGCCTCGCCAATCCGCTCACCTGAATTGTCGAAATAGGCTTCGTTGGTGAAGCCGCCGCGAACGCGCAGCTTACCCGAATAGAAATGCCGTCCGTACTCGAACGCCAGCATCGGATTGACGCCGGCATTCAGTTGCGGGCTGATGATCAGGTGCGAGTACGGCGAAATCGACCACAGATAGGGTTGCTGATACGAAAAACCGCCGCGTTTACGCGTGAACTGGACGTCGGGTTGCAGGAAGCCGGACGCGCGCTCCAGCTCCGGGTCCGGCGACCACATATAGGGCATGTACAGCACCGGCACGCCCTTAAGCTTTACGACGGCGTTGTTGTAATACACCATCTTCTTGTCTTTGCGCTGCGTGATCTCGCTGGCCTGGATCGACCATGACGGCTCTTGCGTCACGCCGTTCTTCTGGCACAGCTGGCAGGGCGTGTAGATGATGTTGCTCAGCCGGGTGGTGAAGTCGTTGACGCGCTCGACGCGCCGCGCGAAGACCTTGGAATTATCGGCGGCAATGGCGGCGAAGTTCTCGCTGACGCCGGACTGGTTTTCGTCGTCATAGGTGATGCGGTCGGAATACTGCACAGAACCATCGGCATTGATGGTTTGCGTATTACCTTCGGCGGTCGTGACGCCGGTCTTGGAGTTATGCGTGACGCTGTCGGCGCGGATGAGCCGGTCGTCCTGGCGCATTTCAACATTGCCGCGCGCGACGATGGTATCGTTGTCCGTCGTCGTCAGTTCCTGCGACTGGATGAAGGCCGCGCCTTTGGTCAGGCCGTCCGGACCGGGAATCGTCTCCGTCGCCTGCTGGGCGGGCGCCGAGGACGCCTGAGCCTTGCCCGCCTGGGCCTGTCCTATCTGAGCCTGGGCCGCCTGGGCCATGGCCAGTTCGAAAGCCAGTTGCGATCCGGTCGCCATGCGCGCGGGCGAGGCGTCACGGCCCTGCGCACCCGCGACCGGTCCGATCCCGGCGCCGATGGCCAGGGACATGAGGCCCACACCCAGCTTGAAAGAATTGCGATTCATCTCGGCCTTGTTATTCGCGGTCACGGTTCTATAGCACAAAATCCGTCCCGGCCATCCCCGGAACAATCCTTCGATCCTTTTAGCCGTCCTCGGTGTAGACAAGCAGGGTCATGGCCCCAAGCATGGCCAGGACCGCGGGCGACCAGCCGGCCAGTTCCACCGGGATCAGGTCGGCCATGCCAAGGCTTGAGAACAGCTGGTTGACGAAGAAGACCACGAAACCTAGCGATACACCTGATACGACCAAGGCCGTCAGCCCGCCGAGGCGCATCAGCCGCAGTGAGAAGACAGCCCCCAGCATGGCCATGGCGGCAAACATCAGCGGCGTGGACAGAAGCTGGTGCAGCTTAAGGCGGTAGACGGTGGTCGGCAATCCTGCGGTGGCGTTGCGCTGTATAAGCACCGGCAGCTCCCAGAATGGCACCGACTGGGTCGAGGCACGCCGGCGGAAGGCTGCCTGGGCGTCGAGATTGGATGGGATCGACAGACGTTCGTAATAGAGGGGCTGTTCGCCGGGCTTGGTTTCGCGCGCATTGCGCAATTGCCAGAAGCCGGGCGTGAGGACCGCCGATTCGGCATCGACGCGGCTGGTGAAGGCCGGCACGCTGCGCGCATCCAGTTCGTAGGTCCAGAAGGTGACCTTTTGCAGGCGCCCCTCGGCAGGAGAGCCGGCGTCGGCGCGGATGATGGTCTGTTTTCGGTTGCCGCCCTGACGGATATAGACGCCGCCGGCGTCGGCGGCATCCGGCCCGGCCTTCTGGATGGCTAATACACGATGATCATAGCTTTCCTGCATCCGCGACGCGATCGGATTGAGCGCTGCAATGGTCAGGATACCGAAGGCGAAGGCCGTGACAGCCGCCGGCGTCACGAAGCGCCAGGCCGACATGCCGGCGGCGCGCATGGCGATCAGTTCGCTGCGGCGGTTGAGCCCGATGAAGGCGAAGATCGATCCGAACAGGAAGGCGAAGGGCAACAGGACAAGGATCAGGTTGGGCGATTTCTGCAGGATCAGCAGCAGGACATCGACGCCTGACAGGTCGGCTTCGGCGCCCAGCTTGGACACGCCGATATAGTCCATCAAAAGGATCAGGCTGGACACGACCGCCAGGGCGGACGCAAACATCGAGATGCAGGCCTTGAGGATATAGGTCTCGATGCGGCTGTGCCGCCACGGGTTCAGGTAACTGAGCGCGGTCTGCCAGGTCATGCGGCGGGCCTCAGGGGTTCGAGCGCGGACATACCCTGGGCGCGAGGGAGGCCGCGCTTGCTGTCGCGCTTATGGATCAGGCGCAGGCAGATGACGATGGGGATGATTGGCACGGCGTACTGCAGGACGTTCATCACCACGCTTCCGGCCGACGCCGTTTCCGCCGCAATCCCTAAGATACGCACGACCGCGGCTATGCCGGCGACAGCCGCGATGCGCCGCCCATAGCCGCCACGGCTGAACTGCCCGCCCAGCACGGCGACAATCGCCAGCAGCATGAAGGTCAGGTTGTAAAGCGGGCCGGCCAGGCGGGCATGCCCTTCGGCCTGCAGCTTCTTCCAGCTTCCCTTTTCCCAGTCGAGCGCCATGTTCGGAAAGAACAGCTCGTGGATATAGCGGTCGCTTTCCTTGTACTGCAGGAAGTCGTCGCTGGAGAAGTAGCGCGACACGTCGAAGCTGGTCTCGTCGAAGGTCGCGTTGGTGATGGCGCCGTCATCGTTGATCTGCTGCGTTGAGCCACGGCGCATGATCAGGATGTTCGCGCCCTCGACATTGCTGATCTTGCCTTCACTGGCGACATAGGTGCGGTCTTTGCCGTTGGCTTCAGGCGTGCGGATGAATATCTGGCGCAGCAGACCGTTCTGGTCGATGCGCTGGACGTAGATGGTCAGGCCCGATGTCGCGGTCGAGAAGGCGCCTTCCTTGACGAGGCTGGAAATCAGGTCGTTGCGAATTCGGAACATCTCACCGCGCATGGCCCGCGCCGTCAGCGGCTGCAGGAACAGGTTCGATATCAGGCTGATCAGGGCAAACCACACGCCAATGCGAATCATCGGCGAGGCCAGGCGCATCAGCGATGTCCCCGCCGCACGCATGGCGGTGATTTCGTGCTCGCTTTGCAGGCGTGTCAGCGCGATCAGCGCGCCGACGAAAATCGCAATGGGAAAGATCAGTCCGGCCAGCTGGGGAAGGGACAGGAGCGTGACGCGAATAAAGGTCCAGGCGCTCTGGCCGCGTTCCACGATCAGGTCGAACTGGCTGAGCGACTGGCTGAGCAGCGCGATCGCGGTGAGCGCCGCGACGGCGCCCAGCACCGGTACGATCAACTGGCGGAATATGTAGCGGTCGAGAATGCGCATGCGGTCGGGAAGGCTGTCCGTTTTGGGCAAGGGCGGGGCGCCAAACCCACCGGTTTCGTCGCTTCCTTTTGACCGCATGCACGGTTAATTACAAGTAACTAAGCGGCCTTTCCGGCAAAATATGACGCATAACACCGCCCTTGCGAAAAAAGCGTATTGCGTCGGACGAAAAAGCGCATAGATCGACTACCAGCCTACCGGAGACGCTCATGCATATCGAACTTGCAACCCTTGCCCCCGCCAATGCCATCCGCGCGGCCATCCTCGGTGAAGGGGACGCGGCAAGTCCGGGCTTCAGCGCGTTCGACGCCGCCGTGGCCGACCATGCCCGCCGGGCGCTGTCGGTCACCGGCTTCAAGGCCGCCAAGGGCAAGACCCAGGTCGTCGCCGCCCCGCCGGGCTTTGACGGCGCCGCGCTCGCTTTTGTCGGCGTCGGCGACCTGACGGCTCTGGATGCCGCCGGCATGGAACACGCCGCCGCCACGCTGTACCACGCTGTCAAATCCGCAGGCATCGAAACGCTAAGCTTGGACGTCACCGGCTACGGCCCGGACATGGTGGCACGCGCCCTCTTGGGGCTGCACCTGGCCTCCTACCGCTTCGCCAAATACTTCGGCCCGGCCAAGGCCGACAAGGCGCCGACACTGAAGTCGATCACCGTGGTATGCGACGATGTTGCCGCGGCCGAGGCTGCCTGGCTGCCGCTTTCCGCCATCCGCGACGGCGTTCTCTTCGCCCGCGACCTGGTGTCCGAACCCGCCAATGTGCTCTATCCGGAATCCTACGCCGAGCGCGTCAAAGGCCTGACCGGCACCGGCCTTAGCGTCGAGGTGCTGGGCGAAAAGGAAATGGCCGAGCTTGGCATGCATTCGCTGCTGGGCGTGGGGCAGGGCTCGCGCAAGGAATCAAAGCTCGTCATCATGCAATGGAACGGCGCCGGCGCTGATGCGCAACCCGTGGCCTTTGTCGGCAAGGGCGTGACCTTCGATACCGGCGGCATTTCGATCAAGCCGGCCGAGGGCATGGAGGACATGAAATGGGACATGGGCGGTTCGGCCGCCGTCGTCGGCGCCATGATCGCGCTGGCGACCCGCAAGGCCAAGGTCAATGCGGTCGGCATAATCGGGCTCGTCGAAAACATGCCGGACGGCAATGCCCAGCGTCCCGGCGACGTCGTCAAGGCCATGTCGGGCACCACGATCGAAGTCATCAATACCGACGCCGAAGGCCGCCTGGTCCTGGCTGACGCACTCTGGTACTGCCAGGACCGGTTCAAGCCGCAATTCATGATTGACCTCGCCACCCTGACCGGCGCCATGATTATTGCGCTCGGCACCGATTATGCCGGTGTTTTCAGCAACAACGATGAACTGGCTGAACGTTTGGGTGAAGCGTCGAAGTCGGTGTCGGAAAACCTGTGGCGCATGCCGATGCCTACGCAATA
>CBFGPQ010000035.1:0-27513 GCA_965650705.1 uncultured Asticcacaulis sp.
ACTTCCCCTACACCATCCGCCTGGTCTCGGAGATCACCGAGTCGAACGGCTCGTCGTCGATGGCCACCGTCTGCGGCGGCTCTCTGGCGCTGATGGATGCCGGCGTGCCGCTGAAGCGTCCGGTGTCGGGCATCGCCATGGGCCTGATCCTCGAAAAGGACGGCTATGCGGTTCTGTCGGACATCCTGGGTGACGAAGACCACCTCGGCGACATGGACTTCAAGGTCGCTGGTACCTCGGAAGGCATCACCTCGCTGCAGATGGACATCAAGGTCCCCGGCATTACCGAGGAGATCATGACCAAGGCGCTGCGTCAGGCCAAGGACGGCCGCCTGCACATCCTGGAAGAAATGAACAAGGCCATTTCGGGCGCCCGCGAAGAGCTGGGTGAGTTTGCTCCGAAGATCGAAACGATCAAGATCGCGGTCGACAAGATCCGCGAAGTCATCGGTTCGGGCGGCAAGGTTATTCGCGAAATCGTCGAAAAGACCGGCGCGAAGGTCGACATCCAGGATGACGGCACGATCAAGATCGCGGCTTCGGAACAGTCGAAGATCGACGCCGCGCGCGACTGGATCAAGTCGATTGCCTCGGAGCCGGAAATCGGCGCCATCTACAAGGGCAAGGTCGTGAAGATCGTCGATTTCGGCGCCTTCGTGAACTTCTTCGGCGCCAAGGACGGCCTGGTCCACATCTCGCAGATCAAGCCGGAAAAGATCGCCAAGGTCTCGGACGTCCTGAACGAAGGCGACGAAGTGAAGGTGAAGTTCCTTGGCCTCGACGACCGTGGCAAGACCAAGCTGTCGATGAAGGTGGTCGATCAGGAAACCGGTGAGGACCTGACCGAGAAGCTGGAAGCCGAACGCGCTGAGCGTCAGGCGGCCCGCGCTGCCGCCGGTGAAGACGCCGATGAAGGCGAACTGGAACTGGCCGAAGGCGGTGATCGTCCGGACCGTGGCGACCGCCCGCGTCCGCGTCGTCGTCGTCGCGACTAACGCTGTTGTGTAATGGGGTCGAGGGTCTGTGACCCTCGCCTTAAAGAAATAAAAAGGGCGATCCCTTAAGCGGGTCGCCCTTTTTATTTCTAAAAGAAGATGAAGGGGTCGCGGACCCCTTCACCCCAATACGCGATAGAGCTAGAACGGCAGGCATGTGGACCGCGATCAAGAAGCCCTTCTATAACCTCTACCGGCGGTGGTTCGGCATCTACGAACTGGAAGATCCCCGTATTGTTCACAAGGAGGCCCCCTATACCTTTTACCTGCCATCAGAGATGCGTCAGGACAGCGTTGCGGTGGGAGATTGTGTTCAGCTTGTATTTAGGAGCATCCCGACCGGGCTTAAATACGGGGGAGAACGTATGTGGGTTGACGTAATCGGACGGACGCCAAGTTGTGTCGTCGGTAAGCTTGCAAACATACCCACCGATATGCCGCAGCTAAGACTAGGCAAAATCATCCATTTTCAGCCATTTCACATTATCGATTTTGACACCAAACGAGATTTGCCGGCCGATGAGCCCGCCCAAAAACAATACTGGGACCGCTGTTTTGTAGATCGCTGCGTTTTAGATGAAGGCGTTCCGGTTTATTATGTTTACCGGGAACAACCCGATATGGATGAGCCGGGAGACAAATATCCCGACAGCGGTTGGCGCATACGTGGGGACTATCGGGACATAACGGATGAAGAACTGGATGCGCGGAAGGCACAATATATTGCCTTAGGTAAAGTTCTCAATGCCGACGATAGCTGGCTCCACCTGATTGACGCGCCCATCGGTTCGGCTTTCATGCGCAATTTTGAAACGGGTGAGTACGAACCCTATGATCGCGACGCAGACAATGACGACGATTGAAGACAAGCTTCTCGACCGCGCCGCCATACAGAAGCTGGCGGAAAAGGGTGAGCCCGTCACCTTGACAGGCTGTGAGCTGGAAGAGGTCGATCTGTCGAATATCGTGCTCAATGGCTGGGTGTTCGACGATTGCATCCTGAAGAAGGCGAAGTTCACCTCCACCAAGCTGGAAAACGCGCAGTTCATCAAGTGCAAGGGCGCGCATGCCGACTTCACCAGCGCGATCATGAACGAAGCCAAGTTCACCGGCTGCGACTTTAACAATGCTCTGTTCCGCGGCGCGACCCTGGCGCAGTCCGAGTTCAAGCGGTGCAAGCTGACGGGGGCGAACTTCAACACAGCCAAAACGCTCGATATCAGCTTTGAGGAGTGTCGGCTGAATGACGCGCGGCTAAACGATATTTCGTTCAATAAGCAGCACCTGAAATCACTCGATTTTCACAATGCCGATCTTCAGCGCTGTGACTTCCGCAATGCTGTGTTCGAAGACTGTTCGCTACGCGATGCCTTGTTGAACAATGCGCGTTTCGAAGGCGCGGATTTGCGCGGCACGGATATTGGCGGCGTGCGGCTGGATGACGCCAAACGCTTCAAGGGCGCGACCATCTCCCGTGCCCAAGCCAGCGAACTGCTGGCCGAATTGGGATTGAAGGTGCGGTAGACTTCCTTCTCCCCTCGCGAGGGGAGAAGGTGGTCCGGAGGACCGGATGAGGGGCAAAAACGCTTTCCGCACGTATAACTCTTTCCGTTCGCCCCTCACCCGGCTGGCTTCGCCATCCACCCTCTCCCCGCAAGCAGGGAGAGGGGATCTAAATCAACCCATTCTGCTTCAACACGGCATCGAGCCCGGCATTGCCGCTCGGTGTGGTGCATCCTGCCATCGAACACCCGGCATTGATCAGCAACCTGGCCCCACGGGCATAATCGCCGCGCCCGTAGTTGGTCGAGCCGTGATGCAGGAAACCCGCAGGCGTAGCGCCGTACATGGTGTCGGCGAGCTCCAGCGGTGCGCCTTCGGAGATCAAAAGCTTCATCATGTCGGCATCGCCGCGCCAGCACGCATAGTGCAAAGCCGTTATACCACCGTCGCCCGCGCTTTCGACCGGCACACCAGCTTCCAGCATCGCCTTGACGGCCTTGAGATTGCCAGCTTCGGCCAGTTGGGTGAACAGCCGTGCATTGGCGGGCGAATTGGCGCTTTCGGCCGGCACATCTCCGCTGCCGCCGGCAATAACCGTGTCGATGGCGCTCAGACGCGTATCCGCGCCGCGCGACGCCAGCAGCTCGGCGACAGCCGTCTGCCCGCTGACGACCGCCATGGCATAAGCCGTACGGCCGTCCTCGCGAGCGGCATCGAGATCAGCGCCGAAATCAATCAGCATACTGATTATGTGTGGCGACCGATTGCGCCGCACCGCCCAGTGCAGGGCCGTATCGCCTTCGCCATTGGTCTCATTGGGATTCCCGCCGGCCTCTAAAAGCAGGCGCAATCCCTCGGGGTCCTCGCGATCGAGCATGTGCTTGATGGCATTGCTGCCATCGACGCTGGCGCCAAATTCCAGCAGCACCCTCAGGCACTCCAGGTCGCGATGCTCGGTGGCGTGATAGAGCGACTCGCCGTCGTTCGGATCAGCGCCTGCTTCCAGCAGGATGCGTGTCAGTTCGGCATTGTTGAGCATGCCGCTGGCGCCATAAAGACACGACAGCGGGCCGTGATCGGCGGTGAAGGCCGCGTCCGGATCGGCGCCACGGGTCAGCAGCAGCCGCGCCGTCAGGGCAATCTTTTGCTCGCGCTCGGCGCCCTTGCGGCCGAACCGTGAGAAGCAGACATAAAGCAGCGGTTCGCACGCCTTGGGGCCCGATGGCGCAATGGTCAGGTCCGGATCGAGTTCAAGCGCCGCCGCCACGCGCGCCCAGTCACCCAGGACCAGCGCCGCATAGAAGCCGGCTTCGGCCAGTTCCGGATGGTCGGCCAGCATGGTGGCCGCGCGTGCTTCGTCCGACAGGGCGGCGTCGATAAAGCGATCGGTCAGGCCTTGAAAGTCCAGGTTGGATTCGATGATGAAGGCCTGAAAGCGCGGCCAGGAAGCAAAGCCCTGTTCGCGGGCGATGGCCAGTTGCGCGACGTGCAGCGCCGTGTCGTCCCCGGCATATTTGCGCAACCGCGCATTGGCCTCAGCGTCGCCGGAGCGGGCACGTTTTAGCAAGGCCTTGGCCTGCTTCTTGTAGAATTCGAGATTAAGGTCTGCGGTCTTTGATAGTTGTTTGGGAGCCATGCTCATAACGAACGCCTTTCCGTAATGCCCGACCTGTCCGCGTAAAGGGCTGGAAGCTGTTCGTGAGAAAAAAGATAGAGAAGGTGGGAAAATCCCTGCCCGCGGACCGGCTGCGCCCTTATGCGCAACGGCAACTATAGCAGGTCGTAACGCCACCGCATAGGCTGGACCAGCGACGGTTCGTGTTTACCTCAGACAAGTTTACGTAAGGTCAATTTTCTTCCCGCGACGGGTCATAAGCGCTTGCGCGAACCCGCCAAAGGGACTATCGCGCCGGACAAGGCCCGCGCAAAGGGTCGTTACCGGGAAAGCTTTATGTCATTGTCATCGCGTCTGTTGGCCGCATCGGCCCTGAGTGGATTTTTGGGTTTTGTTTCCTTCGCGGCGCCTGTTTTGGCCCAGGACGCGTCAGGCGAAGTGATCGTGACGGCGCAGAAGAAGCCCGAGCGCCTGAGCCGCACGCCGTTGTCGGTGGCGGTGGTGACCGGCGAAGCGATGGACAGGGTCTACGCCCACGACCTGAAAGACCTTCAGACGCTGACGCCATCGCTCCTGATCACTTCGACGGCCAACGAAGCCCAGACGACGGCGCGCCTGCGCGGCGTCGGCACGGTTGGCGACAATCCCGGCCTGGAATCGTCGGTCGGCGTCGTCATCGACGGCGTCACCCGCGTGCGCACCGCCACGGCCATGAGCGACCTGGGCCCCGTTGACCGCATCGAAATCCTGAAAGGCCCGCAATCGGATGTCTACGGCAAGGGCGCCTCGGCCGGCGTCATCCAGGTCGTGTCGCAACTGCCGTCGTTTACGAAGTCCCACTCACTGGCCCTGACCGCCGGCAATATGAATGCGCTGGGTGTTTCCGCCTATGCCACGGGTCCCCTAAGTGAACACTGGGCCGGGTCGCTGAGCCTGGTCAAGCGCCAGCGCGACGGCCAGTATAAGGTCTCGGTCGGTGAAGGCCCTCGCACGCGCACCGATGACGGCGACCAGAACTATTGGTCGGCGCGCGGTCAACTGCTCTTTGTGCCGAACGGGTCGATGCGCGTTCGCTTGGTCGCCGACTACACCAGGCGCGACGAAGTCTGCTGCGCTGGTACGGCTGTTGTCGTCGGCGGCACGCGCCCCTATGTCGACAGCCTGGCGACCGACGAAGGGACAGCGACGGCAGCCGATGTCCATGCCCGCCGCGCCTGGTCGAACCGCGCGACAGATCAGTCGATTACCGACGCCGGCCTATCGGCCCAGGTCGACCTGCGCGTGACCGACAATATCCAGCTGACCTCTGTGACGGCTATCCGCCACTGGGACCACACCAATGGCTATGACGCTGACTTCTCATCGGCCGACATTTATTACCGCGATCCGGACGGCGGCTTCGGCAACCGCTTCGACACCCTATCGCAGGAAGTCCGGCTGAACGGCACGACGGGCAAGGTCGATTGGATGCTGGGCGTCTTCCTCGACCAGGAAGAACTGACCCGCCACGACCAGAATCTCTATGGCGCCGACTATGAGGCCTATATCGGCCTGCTGCTGTCCGGTGGCGCCGACGCCAACCGCGTCTCGGCCCTGACCGGCCGCCCCGTCGGCCAGTCGTTCGTTCAGGGCCAAGGCGCTCGTGACATCCACCAACAGACCGAGCGCAACTTTGCTGTCTTCGGTCACGCCGAATGGGACCTGAGCGACACCCTGTCGGTCCAGGCCGGCGCACGTCTCAACCGCCAGACCAAGCGTTTGTCGAGCAGCTATACCACGACTGATGGCGGCATCGCCTGCCGCTCGGCGACGGCATCGAAGGGCACGATCTGCCAGCCGTGGGCCAATCCCGCCTTCACATCTTTCCGTCTGGCCCAGATCAATGGCGAAGACGCCGGCACGGGTTCGCTGCGCGTCAAGTGGCAGGCGACGCCCGCGGTCATGGCCTATGCATCCGTGTCGCAGGGCTGGAAGGGCGCGGGTTTCAACCTCGACCGCGAGCAGAAGTCGGACTTAAGCGTTGATCCCGACACCTCGTTCAAGGCCGAAACCTCTCAGTCCTATGAGATCGGCCTGAAGAGCCGTTATTTCGGCAATCGGCTGGTCTTCGATGTCGCGGCGTTCGACACCCATTTCCGCAATTTCCAGCTCAATACCTTCCTTGGCACCAACTTCGTCGTCAACTCGGTGCCGCACCTGCGCTCCAAGGGTGTGGAACTGGAAAGCCAGTATCACGTCGGGGCGCTGTCTTTACGCGCCAGCGCGGTCTATAACGAAGCGAAGTTCGGCCCCGAAGCGGTGCCGGGTCTGGCGCTCGTCGCCAACGGCACGGCGTCGTTCGCACCGGAATGGTCGGCGGCCTATGGCATCGACTATACGGGCGAGGTTAGCGGCCTTATGTGGACCGCTACACTGAACGGCAAGTATAACAGCGACTACAATACAGGCTCGGACCTCAACCCGATCAAGATCCAGAAGGCCTATACGCTCTACGACGGTCAGATATCGTTCGGCGCGCCGGACGGCCGCTGGGCGCTCGACCTGTGGGGCCGCAACCTGACCGATGTCGACTACTACCAGGTCGTCTTCTCGGCGCCGTTCCAGGCGGGCACCTTCGACGCTTTTATGGGCCAGCCCCGGACCTATGGTTTGACCCTTCGCCTGCGTCGGTGATGCGCGAATTTTGGACAATTGCCCTGTCAAAGCGGGTGGCGTTTAACGCCATCCGCATCGCGCTGTTTATTGGAACGCTTTTGAACGTCATTAACCAAGGCGCCGCGATCCTGGCATGGGACGGTATTGCCTGGGGTCATGTGGCGCTGAACTTTGTCGTGCCGTATTGCGTCGCCACCTACAGCGCGACGAAGAATGAACTTGATCGACGCATGGAAAAATAGCGGCGATTTGAAACGTCATTGGTCTCATCTGACGTCATTTGTTTTTAGACATGATTATGCTAAGGGCCGCGCACCATGTCCGCACCCTACGCCGTCACCGTCCTGACCATGTTCCCCGAGGCTTTTCCCGGCCCGCTCGGCGTCTCGCTGATCGGCACATCGTGGAAAGAATCTAACCTCTGGGCCTTGGAAACTCTGGACATTCGCAACTTTTCGAGCGATAAGCGCGGCTTTCTTGACGACACCCCTGCAGGCGGCGGGCCGGGTCAGGTGCTGAAGGCGGATGTTATCGCCAAAGCGCTTGATTCAATTGAAGTTTCTGGCCGCCCTAAGGTATATATGTCCGCCCGGGGCCGGCCCCTGACCCAGGCGAAAGTCAAGGAATGGGCCACCGCACCTGGACTGATCGTCCTGTGCGGCCGGTTCGAAGGGGTGGATCAGCGTGTGCTTGACGCACGCGGGTTCGAGGAAATCAGCGTCGGCGACGCCGTCCTTGCGGGCGGAGAAGCGGCGGCGATGGTGACGATTGAGGCGACGTTGCGGCTTATTCCGGGGGTTCTCGGCGCGGCGGCCAGTCTCGATAATGAAAGCTTCGAGGATGGACTTCTCGAACAGCCGCAATATACGCGGCCCCGTTCGTTTGAAGGCCTCGACATCCCCGAAGTGCTTCTCAGTGGCGATCACAAGAAGATGGCCAAGTGGAAGCAAGAGCAAAGAGAGGCAACCACGAAGGAGCGGCGTCCGGATCTCTGGGCGGCCTATCTTTCCAAATCACAGGCAAAAGGCACCTAAGCCTCAACAGCGTGTTTAACCACACGACGACAATTAAGGAGTTTAACATGAACCTGCTGCAGCAGATCGAAGCCGAAGAAGTCGCCAAGCTGAAGGCTGGCAAGACGCTTCCGGCATTCCAGCCCGGTGACACCCTGCGCGTCAACGTCAAGATCAAGGAAGGCGAGCGCGAGCGCGTCCAGGCCTTCGAAGGCGTCTGCATCGCCCGCGCCGGCACCGGCATCAACGAAACCTTCACGGTCCGCAAGATCAGCTTTGGCGAAGGCGTCGAGCGTAAGTTCCCGCTCGTCTCGCCGATGATCGAGTCGATCGAAGTCAAGCGCCGCGGCGTCGTCCGTCGCGCCAAGCTGTACTACCTGCGTGACCGTCGTGGTAAGTCGGCCCGTATCGTCGAGCGTTCGATGAACTCGACGCGCGGCTCGAAGGGTGACGAACTGCGCGCCGCCATGGCTTCGGCCGCCTCTTCGGGCAACGCCGACGCCGAGTCGTAAGACTTATCGGTAATCGAATGAAAAAACCCCGCCGGATCGCACCGGCGGGGTTTTTGTTTGACTGAATGACAGATGGAAACTCAGCTGTCCGGTCCGAAATCGGTCGGATATCGCGTCTGTGTGGTTGCTGTGCTTTCGGTCTTCTTGACCTGGGCAGTCTTGGCCGTGGTCGCAGCCGGCTTGGCGGCTGCAGAGGCGGGAACAGGGGCAGGCTCGGGCTTAGCAGCAGGAACCACCGCCTTGGGGGCAGGCGCTACAGCCTTAGGTGCAGGCTGTACCTGGGCGGGGGCTGTCTTCGATGCGCTGGACGACGGCGAACCGAATGCCGACAGCACATTTTCCGGAATTTCGAACATCGGGCCTTCGCGGCCGGAAATGGTGTTCGGCACGCTCAGGTCTTCGCGGATGAAATGGTAAGCCTTTTCGTTGCCGCAGGCGCAGACCTTCAGCATGTTGTTCTGGTCGCGCCAGATAACCAGCGGATAGGCGACGCGGACGTTATTGGCCGACAAAAGCGTCGACATTTGCGAGACGTAATTGCGCGTGGCGTCGACGACGGCCGAACGGGCAAAGTCATTATCGGCGACCGGCAGGCCGGTGGCTTTCCAGTTGGCGTCGCTGGACATGAACCAGGCCTGATAGATCGGCCAGCTGCGGGTCAGCCACAGTTCGGCGATGGTCGAACGCTCGGCGGCGGTAGACCGCTTCAGGCCCTGGTCGTCGGCGGGTGCGAAGACGATAACGCGCGTATCGATGCCGGCGGCATCATATTTCGGGAACTCCTGTTCCTGGAAGGCACGGCAGGTCTCGCAAGAGCGGTGGGTGATGACATAGATGGCCTGGGGGCCACGGCCCGGCGAGACATAGCCGGCCTTGTCGAGCAGGACCTGGATTTCCGCCTGGTTGCGCGTGATGGTCGTAGGGGCGTAGCGCTGGAACTGGTCCCACCAGATCCAGTATCCGGTGCCGATCAGCGCCGGAATAATGACCACCAGCGCCATGGCCCACAACAGGACTTTCCTGCTCATGAAACTACCCCATCCCTCGTTTTGGCTCTGAACGCTTGACTATAAAACGCGATTGCGACGCACGCAAAGCCGCTCCCCGGACCCGTTAAACGGTGGTCCTGACAGCCCTCTTGGAATGGTTAACGCAAATGCGCGGAAAAATCACGGAATTTCGCGCGCACGTCCGCAATGCCTGACGGGTCAGGCCCGATTTAGCATGGCCATACATGCAAAAATCACACACACAACGCAGGTCACCCACAGGGCGGCGTAGGGTAGGGTGGCTTTCGGACGGCGGCGGTCTTCGTTTTGGGTCTGAGGATCGGGTTCACTCATACCGGCTACTTAGCATTGAAAAGCCTTGCCAAAAAGCCCCGAACGCGTCAGCACTAAAGCGATATGCTAAAAAGTGTGCAGCGGTTTTTAGTTGAATATCGCGATAAAGCAAAAAAGTAACGAATGGCTGGGCGGCAACTGCATATCGTCGAAGAATTGATCCATGAGCGCGCACCGAAGCTTGTCGGCTCAAAGCTGTGGCCGGTGGCCAAGCCGGTGCTTTACGCCATCCTCGACTATGGCCGCGCGGTCAGCATGGCCGATGCCGTAAGTCAGGTCAGCGGTGACGAGGCCCTGCGCTATATTTCCAGATTGCTACGCCTGAAGGTAACGGCGGCCGGTCTTGAACGCCTGCCGGAAAGTGGACGGTGCGTGGTGGTGTGTAATCACCCCACCGGGATTGCCGACGGTATCGCAGTGTATGATGCGGTCATGCAGCGCCGGCCCGACGCCATCTTCTTTGCCAATGCCGATGCCTTGCGCGTCAATCCGCGCTTCGCCGAAAGCCTGATCCCGGTGGAGTGGGTCGAGGCCAAGCGGACGCGCGAAAAGACGCGGGTGACGCTTCAGGCGGCAAAGGCTGCTTTTGAGACCGAGCGCTGCGTCGTCTTGTTTCCCGCTGGACGGCTGGCGCGGCGTAATAGAGACGGCGAACTGGCCGATCCGCCCTGGGCGCCGACGGCGGTATCAATGGCGCAGAAATACGCAGCCCCCATTGTGCCGATGCATCTCAAGGGGCCGAACTCCTTCTGGTTCCACCTGTTCAACCGCTTTTCGCAGGAACTGCGCGACATCACCCTTTTTCATGAGTTTCTGAACAAGGCCGGGCAAAGATTTGACCTGACGGTTGGGCCGGCTGTTGCGCCGGATGGTGTCGAGACCGAGCGGCTGAAGGCCTACGTCGAACGGGAATTGAGTGTTGATCCTGATCGGCGCTATACGGCGTGAGCATGGAAATTGTGTCTGATATTTTAAGAGACCCCACCACCATCTGCTCCGCAGATGGTCCCCCTCCCCATGCTTGGCACAGGGAGGAGAGATTGCGCTACATCTTCTCCTCCCTGTCGCGCAGCGATGGGGAGGGGGACCGCACAACTGAGCAAAGCGAAGGCGATGCGGTGGTGGGGGCCTGCTGAAGATGCAAACGCCCTCGGACCTTTCCAGCCTCGACCTTACCAAGCCGAAAACCCTGTGGCTGCCGGACGAAGCGGCCACGACGCAGCTTGGCGCACTGATCGCTGCGCAACTGAAACCATCCGACGTCCTCTACCTGCACGGCGAGCTCGGCATGGGCAAGTCGTCCCTAGCGCGCGGATTGATCCGTGCCCTGACAAACCCCGATCAGGACGTCCCATCGCCGACATTCACCTTGATCCAGTCCTATGACACTCTGGACTTCGAAATCCTGCACCTCGACCTCTATCGCCTGACGGCGCCCGAAGAGGCTTACGAACTGGGTCTGGACGACGCGCTCCCCCATGCCGTGCTTGTGATCGAATGGCCGGACAGGCTTGACCATTTGGGCTTTGACGACCGGCTGGATATCTGCCTAGAACTGCCCGATAAGACCAATTTTCCGGAGGGACCCGTATCTGGCCGCATCGCCAGACTGGCCCCCGCCGGGCGTTACCGGGAAGAATAAGCGTAATGAATGACAGAGAGGCGACCAAACGCCGGTTTTTGACGGCCTCAGGCTTCGGCGATGCGGAACGCCACCCCCTTCCCGGAGACGCATCGACCCGCCGCTATGAACGCCTGAAGAAGGGTGCGCAGTCCTTCATGCTGATGGACCAGGCGCCAGCGCTGGAAAGCCAGCCCTGCCTGCCGTCGCAAACCGAAGCCGAACGCCGTGCCTCGGGCTACAACGCTATGGCGCGCCTGGCCGCCGGCCGTATCGAAGCCTTTGTCGCGGCGTCGAACTATCTGCGCGCGCAAGGCCTGTCGGCGCCGGAGATTTATGAGGTCGATGCCCCGAACGGCCTGCTGATCAGCGAGGACCTGGGCGACGACCTGTTCGCCAGCCTGATCGCCTCGGGGCAAGACGAGACGCCGCTTTATCTGTCGGCGGTTGAAGCCTTGGCGCGCCTGCATGAACTGACTCCGCCGGATACGTTGGCTAATAAACCCCTTGAATCCGGCTGGCCGCTTCTCACCTATGACGACCTCGCGTTGAAGACCGGTGCCGATTTGTTCGTCGAATGGTATCCGCGCTTCGACATGCGCCATTCGCTGAATGACAAGGCGCTGGCGGAATGGGAAGACCTGTGGGCGCCGCTGCGCCAGCGTTCCGAAGCCGGCGCAACCGTCTTTATTCACCGTGATTATCATGCCGAAAACCTGCTGTGGCTGCCGGGACGCGAAGGCGCCGCGCGCGTCGGCATGATCGACTTTCAGGACGCCCTGCGTGGCCACCCGTCGTGGGACCTGCATTCCCTGCTTCAGGACGCCCGCCGCGACGTCTCGCCCGAACTGGAAAGGGCCGCGCTCGATCACTATTTAGCGTTGCGTCCCGACACCGACATACCCGCCTTTATGCAGGGCTATACGGCCTTGGCGACGCTGAATGAGGCGCGCATCCTCGGCATCTTCGCCCGCCTAATCGTGCGCGACCACAAGCCACGCTATGAAGCCTTCATGCCGCGCATGTGGCGTCACCTCGGCCGCAACCTCGAGGCACCGGGCATGGAAGGCCTCAAGGACTGGTTCCTGCGCTATGGCTTCTCCGACAGGCTGAAGGCGTCATGATGATTCCCGAAACCGCTTTCGTCCTGGCCGCGGGTCTGGGGACCCGCATGCGGCCCCTGACCAATGACCGCCCAAAGGCCCTGGTCGAGGTCGGGGATAAGACCTTGATCGACCATATGCTCGATCGGCTCTCAGAAGCTGGCGCGAAGCGATTTGTTGTTAACGTCCACTACTTTGCGGACAAGCTGGAAGCGCACTTAAAGACGCGCACAGACCTCGACATCGTCATATCGGACGAACGCGGCACCCTGCTGGAAACCGGCGGTGGTCTGAAGCACGCGCGGCCGCTGCTGGGCGATGGCCCGATCTGGATCGCCAATACCGACAGCGTCTGGCTGGAACACGACGACGGTCAGGCGTTAAAACAGCTCGCCGCCCTTTGGAACGAAGGTGGCATAGACGCGGCGCTTCTGCTGGCTGATATGAACCGCTCCACGGGCTTTGACGGCGCCGGTGACTTTTTCAAGGACGACGCCCACCGCCTGACCTTTCGCAATGACGCACCTACCGCACCTTACGTCTATATGGGCGTGCACATTACCTGGCCCGGCATTGTCGACGACGTCGCGGAACAGGCCTTTTCGCTGTCGAAGCTGTGGCGCAACCTGGCCCCACAAGGCCGGCTGAAAGGGGCTGTGATGGATGGCGACTGGATGCATGTCGGCGATCCCGGGGCGCGCGATGAGGCCGATGCCCGCCTGAAGGTGGCCAGAGAGCGGGTATGAACCCCGCCAGCGACATCTTTGGCCGGGCCGGACCACGCTGGTTCACTATACCATCGGGCCGCTGTTTTCTCGACGACCTGGCGCTAGGTCTCTGTCAGGCGCTCGATGGCCAGCTGGAGCAGGCGACCATCCTCATGCCGACCAAGCGCGGCGCCCGCGCCATGGCTCGGGCCTTTTCGCATCAGGCGCGCGGCAAGCCGTTGCTGCTGCCGCAGGTGCGGGCGATCGGTGATCTCGATGAGGGCGAGCCGCCGTTTGACCTCGACGCCCTCGGCCTCGATCTGCCACCGGCGTTATCGCCGGTGCGCCGGCGCTTCGAACTGGCGCGGCTGATCGCCGAAAAATATACCGGCATCTCCCATATTTCCGGCCGTCTGGCGCTGGAACTGGCCGACAGCCTGGCGCGGTTTTTCGACTCGCTGGCGCTTGAAGAGGTCGACGCCGAGGACAAGCTCGACCGCCTCGTCCACGACGAAGGCGAGGACCAGTACAGCCTCGGCACGTGGGCCGAGCACTGGCAATTGTCGGCGCGCTTTCTGGAAATCGCAGTGCGCGAATGGCCGCGCCGTTTGCAGATCCTGGGCGCCATGGACCCGTCGCAGCGCCAGGTGGCCCTGATCCGCCGCCTGGTCGATCAGTGGCGGATGAACCCGCCCGATACGCCGCTTATTCTCGCCGGTACGACCGGTTCGGCGCCGTCGACCGCCGACATGGCCAATGTCGTTGCCAATGCGCGCATGGGGTCGGTGGTGCTGCCGGGGCTCGACCTGTCGCTGGCCGAGGACGCCTGGAAGCAGATCGAGGACTCGCACCCGCAATCGACGCTGAAACGCCTGATCGACCGCCACAAGGTCACGCGGGCCGAGGTTCAGGTCTGGCCGGCCTCGCTCGACGCCGACAGGCGGGCCCAATCGCGCCGCCGCCTGTTGAACGAAGCCCTCCGCCCGGCCGAAGCGACCAAGGACTGGCGCACCCAGATCGCCATCCTGAAAGAGGAAGGTGCGCGCACGGTCGAAGAGGGTCTGGAAGGGCTCGTTGAGATCGACACGGCGCGCGACGAAGACGCTGCCAGCGTCATTGCGCTTTTGATGCGTGAAGCGTTGGAGACTCCGGACAAGACGGTGGCGTTGGTGACGCCTGACCTCAGCCTGTCGCGGCGCGTATCGGCGCGGTTGTCGCGCTGGGGGCTGGCCGCCGACGCCTCGGGCGGTGAACCCTTGTTCAGCAGCTTAACCGGCCGCTTCCTGCACGATCTGGTAGGCCTGGTGCTCGAACCGCACGACCCCGTGCTGCTGCTTAGCCTGTGGCGCAATCCGCTCTGCCGTTTTGCCGAAGAGCAGGGTCTGAGCGATCTTGAAAAATACGGCCTGAGAGGGGCGCGGCCCAATGGTCTCGACACCATCGCAGCACGGTTAGAGGCCGCCGGCACACTGCATCCGAACGCACATACTCTGTGGACGGATTATTGTGACGCCATCACGCCTATCCTCGACCAGCCTTTCACCAATTTCGGCGCCTCGTTGACGCTGTTTTCCATCGTCGCACAAAGTCTGGCACGCAATGCAGATGCCCTCTGGGCCGGGGCAGCCGGATCACTCGCCTCATCGCTGATCGCCGAACTGATGCACGAAGGCGCCGATTACCGTATCAATAGCGCGCGAGAATTCGCCGATATCCTCACCCACATCCTGCGCGACGCCAAGGTGCGGACCGGCGGCAATACCCATCCGCGTCTTCAGATTCTGGGCGCCATCGAAGCCCGGATCATCAAGGCCGACCGCATCATCCTGGCAGGCCTCGAGGAAGGCGTGTGGCCCCAGGCGCCGGACATTGACCCCTTCCTGTCGCGGCCGATGCGCAAGAAACTGGGCCTGCCGACGCCCGAACGCCGCATCGGCCTGTCGGCCCACGACTTCCTGCAGGCGGCCGCCTCGCCTGAAGCCTATCTCATCACACGCCGCCGCCGCGAAGGCGAGCCCCAGGTGCAGTCGCGCTGGCTGTGGCGGCTGAAAACCCTGTGCGAAGGGGCGGGCGTTACCATTCCGACGCGGCCTGAAGTCCAGGACTGGTCGCGCGCGCTCGATTGCGGACTGAAGGATAAGCCGCTGTCGCTGCGCCCCGCGCGCCAGCCCGATCCGAAGCCGCCGATTGAAGCACGTCCGGACAGCCTGTCGGTTACCGAGGTCGAGGTTTTCGTCCGCGATCCCTACGCCATCTATGCCAAGCGGGTCTTGGGCCTGCGCACCATGGACCGGCCGAATGAACCCGTCGAAGCCCGGCAACGCGGTACGGCCATCCACGCCAGTCTGGAGCAGTTTGTTGAAAACGATACACCGCTGAGTGAAGAGGGCGTGCGCCGCCTGACCGGCCTGCTGGAAAACGAACTGGCCAACACGCACTATTCGCCGGCGCAGATCGAACTTCAAAAGCCGCTGCTGCCGACCATGGCGCGCAAATATGTCGAGTTCGAAGCCGAACGCCGGGCGGCCAGGCCGAAACTGTTGATCGAAGGCGCGGGCGAAATAGAATTCAATGTCCGTGGCCGGAAGTTTACACTCAAGGCCCGTGCCGACCGGTTGGAGGTGCGCGACGACGCCGTCGATATCGTCGACTTCAAGACCGGCTATCCCGCCTCGCTCAAGCAGGTCCTGGCGGGCTTTTACCCCCAGCTGACCCTGACCGCCGCCATCCTCCGCCACGGGGGGTTCAAGGGCATTTCAGGCAAGGAGGTCGGCGACATGATGTATGTCCGCGTCGCCTCCGATCAGGTGACGCCGCGCGGCATCTATGAAAAAGGCGTGCCGAATGCCGATTTGGCCGAGGCGGCCCTTACCAGTTTGAAACGCCGTCTTGAGATTTATATGAACCCGGACATGGGCTACCGGTCTTGGATCGCGCCGCAGTTTCTGAAGACGCGCGGCGGCGACTACGATCAGTTGGCGCGGCTCTATGAGTGGCATGTTTTGGGCGAAGACGATGCAGGTGACGCCGGCGAAGACGGAGAGGCGGCATGAACGATATGAGCCGCAATCCGCAGAACGAGGCTGCCGACCCCAGGGCGTCGTGTTTCCTGACCGCCAATGCCGGGTCGGGCAAGACGTCCACGCTCGTCAACCGCGTCGCGCGTCTGCTGCTGCGCGGCGCCCAGCCCGACCGCATCCTGTGCGTTACCTACACCAAGGCCGCGGCCGCCGAAATGCAGGCGCGCCTGTTCGAGCGGCTGGGGCATTGGGCGGTCGCAGAAGACGACAAGCTAGCCGAGGACCTGGCGGCGATCGATGAGAATCCGCGCGACCTGGCCAATGCCCGCGCCCTGTTCGCCAAAGCGCTTGAGACGCCGGGCGGACTGAAGATCCAGACTATCCACGCCTTCTGTGAAAAGCTGCTGCGCCGCTTTCCGCTTGAGGCCGGATTGTCGCCAGCCTTTTCGGTCATCGACGATTTTCAAGGCGCTGAGATCGAGGAAAGTGCGGCATCGGACCTGCTGATTTTACCGACACAGGCACCGGTCATCGAAGCGCGTACCCGCTTGATTTCCAAGCTGAAACCCTTCGGTTTTGAGAAACTGCTCGGCCAATTTGTTGCGCAGCATGACAAGATAGACGCTGCTTTTAAAACCTTGCGCGGCGATCATCCAGATTGGCCAGCCGAGATTTTCCGCAGCCTAGGCATCGATATGCCGTGCACGACGCACGACTGCCTGGAGGCCTATGCGGACCGGCTCGAATGGGAGATCATCAAGGACCTGGCGCAGTCGCTCAGCCTTGGCAGCAGCAAGACCAATACTGAGGCGGGTCAGGCGCTGCTCGACCTGCACATGGCCTATAGCGATGGCCGGGGCTTCGATTTCGACAAGCTTAAGGCTGTCTTCTTCACCAAGACGGGCGACCCGCGCAAAAATCCCTATACCAAGGAAACCTCAGCCGGCGATGCCATCCTGCTCGATCGCTTGTTTGCCGAGGTCGTGGAACTGGCCGAACGGCTGAAGGCGGTCGAGATCGCCGCCAATACGCTCGATGCGCTCTATCTCTTCATCGCCTTCAGTACCTTCTACCGCGAAGCCAAGGGCGATGTCGGCGGGCTCGATTTTCAGGACTTGATCAACCACACGCGCAACCTGCTAACGCGCGACGGCATGGCGGCCTGGGTGCTGTTCAAGCTCGATGAAGGCCTGGAGCACATCCTGGTCGATGAGGCGCAGGACACGTCCGAAGACCAGTGGGCCATAGTCGGCGCCTTGACCGATGAGTTCTTTTCGGGACATGGCCGCACATCGCAAACGCGCACCGTCTTTGCCGTGGGTGATGAAAAGCAGTCGATCTATGGTTTCCAGGGCGCGGAGCCATCGCAGTTTCTTGAACAGGGCCAACGTTACAAACAGGTGATCGACGCCGCCGGCGAAAAGTTTGTCGCGCCGCAACTGACGCAAAGCTGGCGGTCGTTGCCGCAGGTGCTGGGCTTTGTCGATACCGTGTTTGACCGGCCCGATCTGGCCGAAGCGCTGAACTTCACCGGTAAAACCATCGTCCACGAGGCGCGCCGCTCCGAAGCCCCCGCTTGCGTCGAGTTGTGGCCGCAGGTCCAGCCGATAGACTCAGCCGATCGCGATGCGGATGAACTCTACGAGGCCCGCGCGGTTGACGATCCCGGCCAGGCGCACCCGGCCAAGCGGCTGGCGCGGCAGTTGGCGGCGACGATCGCCGACGAGATCGCGGTGGGCCGCAGCGTCTGGGACCGCGCCAAACGCTCCCGCCGGCCGCTTCATGCCGGCGATATCCTGATCTTGGTGCGCAAGCGCGATATCCTGTTTGAACACATCATCCGCGAACTGAAGGTCGCCGGTGTGCCGGTCTCGGGCGCCGACCGGCTGAAGCTTGGCGAGCACATCGCCTTTCAGGATCTGCGCGCCCTGATGCGCTTCTGCCTTCAGCCAAAGGACGACCTGGCGCTGGCCTGTGTGCTGCGAAGCCCGTTGTGCGACGTCAGCGAGGACGAGCTATTCCAGCTGTCCTATGGCCGCCGCACCTCGCTTTGGGGCGCGTTAATCGACGCGCGCGGCGAAGAGGGGCCGATCGCCGATGCGCGCATCCTGCTGCTGTGGGCGCTCGACGCCTCGAACAAGCTGCCGGCCTTCGACTTTCTGTCGCGCGTGCTGAACCGCCGTGACGCCGCCGGCCGAAGCATGAAGCAGCGTTTTCTGACGCGGCTGGGCGACGAATGCGAAGACGTGCTGGAGGAAACCCTGCAACTGGCGCTCAAGGCCGAAGGCGCCGGCGCCAACAGCCTGTCGGAATGCCTGAACCTGTTCGAATTCAACGCGTCTGAAATCAAGCGCGAACAGGAAGAAGGTGGCCGCAGCGTCCGGGTGATGACGGTTCACGGCTCCAAGGGGCTTGAGGCGCCGTGGGTCATCCTGCCGATCGCGCCTCAGCACAAGTCGTCGCGGCGCGAAGAGCTGTTGCTGACCGATCCGGATGGTCGGCTCTACCTCTGCATCGGTGGCCGTAAATGCGATGTCCCGGCCATTACCGATATCCGCAACGCGTCGGCGCTGAAGGACGACCAGGAAAGCTTGCGTCTCTTCTATGTCGCTCTGACGCGCGCCCGCGATCGCCTGACCCTGTGCGCCTATGCCGGCAAGCGCGCCGCACCGGTCGCCAATTTCCCCGGCTGGTACGACCTGGCGCGCGATGCCTTTGGCCGCATGGTTACGCAGGACGAGCCGATGAAACTGGTCGCACCTTTTGATGACGCCGAACAGACGGAAGAGGCGGTGGTGCAGGTCTTTGGCGAACGCGCACCCTTGGTGCCCGCCGAAGCCCGGGTCGTCCCGGCCCAGATCAAGCTGCCGGATTGGGTCGCCGAACTGGTCGCCCAGGCCGATATCGAATCCGAACGCTGGCAGGCGATCTCGCAGATGGGCGATGAGGACCGCGAAGCCGATGAGCCTGCGCCATCACCGCTCGAAACCGCCAATGGTATCGGCCGCTATCGGCGCGGCAACCTGATCCACAAGCTGTTCGAAATGCTGCCGGACGTCTCGCCCGACATGCGTGAGGCCGTGGCGCGCCGTTTTCTCAACCGCCAGACCGATCTCAATGACGACCAGCGCGCCGAAATGAGCCAGGCGGTCATGACCGTCTTGAACGACGACCGCTTTGCCGAAGCCTTCGGGCCAGCCTCGCGCGCCGAAGTCGCCCTGGCTGGCCAGATCGGCGAGACCGAGGCTGGCGCGGCCATCATGCTGTCGGGCCGTATCGACCGGCTGGTCGTCACGCCGTATCGCGTCTTGGTCATCGACTACAAATCGAACCGTCCGGCGCCCGATCGTGCCGAAGACGCCGCCGTCGCCTATCAGCGCCAGATGGCCGGCTATGTGGCGCTGCTGCGCGGCATCTATCCGGAACGGAAAGTAGAGGCCGCGCTTTTGTGGACCGATGGTCCCAAGCTCACGCCCTTAAGTGAGACCTTAGTAAATCTCAGGCTTGCCGAAATTCTGTCACGTTGATTTTTGACACGGCGACAATTACATATTCGTCAAGAGAGTGAGAGCGGCAGATGCCGCGAAAGGAAAGCCATCATGGGCACCCACAAGATTACCGACGAATCGTTTGAAGCCGACGTGCTGAAGTCCGACACCCCCGTTCTGGTCGACTTCTGGGCGGAATGGTGCGGCCCGTGTAAGCAGATCGCGCCGATCCTGGAAGAAGTCGCCGAAGGCCTGGGCGAAAAGGTAAAGATCGCCAAGCTCAACATCGAAGACTCGCCGATGACCCCGTCGCGTTTCGGTGTGCGCGGCATTCCGACCATGATCCTGTTCAAGAACGGCCAGATGACCTCAATGAAGGTAGGCGCCATGCCGAAGGCGAAGCTTTTGGAGTGGCTAGGAGAGAACTCGATCGCCTGATCTTTCCTTCTCCCTGCTTGCGGGGAGAAGGTGGCCCAACGGGCCGGATGAGGGGCAGAAACTCTTTCCGCGGATGCGGTCCTTCCGATTGCCCCTCACCCTAGCCCATCGCTGGCGAAAGCTATACTTTCGCTGGTGCTATACCCCTTAAGCGGGGAGAGGGGACTAAGTCGGCCAGGTTTCGGGCGACATCGCCAGAACATCGCCGGCCAGGTACAGTGAACCGCAGATCAGGACGCGATGCGCTTCCGGGCTTAGCGTTTGAATGACATCCAGAGGGCTTGAGGCGGCGACCGCTTCGAGCCCTTTGTTTTGTGCAGCGACGACAAGGTCTGCAGGCGCGATGGCGGCGTCCGACGAAAAGCCGACGCAGGCGAATTGCGCGTCGAGGCCCTCGAACGACGAGAAGAACTCGCCCGCATCCTTGGTGTTGATTAGGCCGCAGATAACCTGCAACGGCTTGGGGTCGCGTGCCTGCAGGCCGTCGATAAAACTGCGCAAGGCGCGTGCGGCATGCGGGTTGTGCCCACCGTCTAGCCACAGTTCCGAGGCTGTGTTGGGCAGAGCGTTGAACAGAGGCCCGGCCTTGATCTGTTGCAGGCGCCCCGGCCAGCTAACGGTTTGCAGGCCTTTGTCGATGGCTTCGGGTGTCAGGCCCAGCATCAGCGCCGCCTTGATCGCCACGCCCGCATTGGCGATCTGATGCTCGCCGGCAAGGCGCGGCAGCGACAGGTCGTAGAGCGCATCCTCGTCCTGAAACACCAATCGTCCGTGTTCGGACCATGCATCGAAGCCTTCACCCATGGTGATGAGCGTAACGCCCAGTTTCAGCGCCTGTCGTTCCAGAGAGGCGGCCGCTTCATCGCGTTGGCGCGCCGATAGGGCACGTGTGCCGCGCTTGAAGATACCGGCCTTTTGGCGGGCGATCTGGTTCAGTTCGTCGCCGAGAAAGCCCTGATGATCGTAGTCGATCGGCGTGATGATGGTCAGCTTCGGATGCGTGACAATATTGGTCGCATCAAGCATCCCGCCAAGCCCGGTTTCCAACAGGAGCAGATCGGCCGGTGTTTCTGAAAACGCCAGGAAGGCCGCGGCTGTCGTGGATTCGAAAAAGGTCAGGGGCTGGCCGGCATTGGCCTCCTCGACGCGGTTGAGCACATCGGTCAGATAGTCATCGTCGATCAGCTTGCCGGCCAGCCGGATGCGCTCAGCAAAGCGCACAAGGTGCGGCGAGGTATAAACGTGAACGCGCAACCCTTGCGCCTCCGCCATGGCGCGCAAATAGGCCAGGGTCGATCCCTTGCCGTTGGTGCCGGCGATGTGGACGACCGGCGGCAGTTTGTCCTGCGGATTGCCCAGCGCCGCGCACACCCTGAGCATGCGATCGAGATTGAGATCGATCAGCTTGGGATGCAGCGCTTTCAGCCGTTCCAGCGGCGCGTCGAAGGGCAGGAGGCGGTCGGTCATGCGGCAGGCTTTAAAGCATGCTCCGAAAAAGTGGAAACCGGTTTTTCGGGCCAAGCATGCGACCAGTAAAAAATCTGGTTAAACCGGCCTGTCCATCACATCTCCGGTTCGGAAATGTCGTCGCCCTTGGCCTTGAGGCGTTCGAGGGCGCCATCGGGCCGTAGCAGCACGCTCAACGGCACGGCGATGACGCTCTTGCCAGGTTTTGACAACGCCGCGTCGATGGCGGAAACCGTGTCGTCAGTAGCCCGATCCAACATGGCACGGGTTGACGATGCGCCTTCCAGGCAGGCCAGGGTCGCGGAGCTGGGGGAATTGGCGCGCGCGGTCAGAAGGTCGGCGTTGGCCCAGGCGGTCATGGCCTTTTGTGCGTGGCCAACGGCGAAATCGATCTCGTTCAGTGTCGAAGCCACGCAGGCATTTCTGGCCTCTTTGCTCATGTCGCCCAGCTTGCCGATCAGGTTGGATGCCGAATATTTCGCCACGGGCCTCATCGGTGTCATGCGGTCGCGCGCCATGAAGATCAGCATCTTTTCCGGATCATTGGTGCTAAGGCCGTGCTTTTCGTAGACGTCCTCGCGCAGCTTCATGACGGCATAAACGGGCGAGTAGTCCTTGTAATCCTTGGGGTCGAGACCGTTCTTTTCGGCAATGCGCCAGAACTTGCCGCCCATCTTCCCGGGCAAGACGTCGTAGAGGGACTTAAAGGGGCCATTGCCCTTGGCGAACTGCCAGCGGGTAAAGGCAATGGGGCCCGCCTTGGCTTCGGGTCCGGTCAGCAGCACATTGGCGCGGTCGAGAATTTTGCCCATGCGTGTACGGTCCCAGTCGTAGCGCCGGACCATGACGGGAAGCCCGCCCAGGATATAGACCTCCGAGTCGCCGCGTTTGACGCGCCACAAGGCCGGGCCGGGATAGCGCTTGGTGATGACGACGGCGTTCGGGTCCCATTCTTCTTCGGCTGAGGTTTGCTCCTGCGCCAGGGCGGGCAGGGGGATAAGCGCGGCGGCGATAAGCAGGGGTATGAGCAGTTTACGCATCGTCGTATCCAGGAAAGGCGTCGAACCTATCACGCCCTGTCATATACTGCGCGCAAATTAAGGTGTTGATTTGGCGTTTGGATCCTTATCGGGCCGACGGATCAGCCAGGCGATCGAGCCGGTCAGGAAAGCCACCCAGGTGCCCAACAGGGTGAAAAGCAGAATGTCATCCAGGGAAGTCGCGAAATACCAGGCAAGCAGGGCTCCGCAAACTGTGGATAGCCCGACATTGGAATAATAGTCTGTCAGTTTGAAGTGTTGAAGGATCGCCTGAACTGGAATGCCGACGACCACCATCGGCACGCCCGCCAAAACGAGCCCTATAAATATTCCCCACGGATCAAGATGAAAATAAGGGGGAGGGGTCTGCCGGATGGCTTGAATCAAACCTATTGTCATATAGCCAAGCTGGCCGCCAAGCGCCGAAGCAATGACGCAAGCCACAACGGATTTCAGAGGTTTGTTCATCGTTCAGGCTCCCCCCGAGCCACACGAAAGAAAACCTATGGGTCCAGGGTCCTTCGGACCCTGGTTACGCAGCCTTGCGGCGGCCGCTCATAAGCATCGACATCAATGCGCCCAGCACTTCCGGCAGCTCCGAACGCGGCACCACGCGATCGACCATACCCTTTTCGACCAGATATTCCGAACGCTGGAAACCATCCGGCAGCTTTTCGCGGATGGTCGTCTCGATGACGCGTGGGCCGGCAAAGCCGATCAGCGCACCCGGCTCGGCGAGGTGGATATCACCCAGCATGGCATAGGACGCCGTCACGCCGCCCGTCGTCGGGTCGGTCAGCACGACGATATAGGGCAGCTGCGCCGCCTTTAACTCATTGATGGCCAGGGTCGTTCGCGCCATCTGCATCAGCGACAACGCGCCTTCCTGCATGCGGGCGCCGCCGGCGGCTGTAAAGGCGACCATCGGGCATTTGCGTTCAATAGCGGCTTTAGCTGCGGCAATGAAGCCTTCACCGGCGGCCATGCCGAGAGACCCGCCCATGAAGGCGAAGTCCTGGACGAGCACGACGCAGTCGACGCCCTGGACCTTGCCGTAGCCGATGGCCATGACGTCTTTTTCGCCGGTTGCCGCGCGCGCCTGTTTCAAACGCTCGCTATAGGCCTTGCCGTCGGAAAAGTGCAGCGGATCCTCGACCACGTCCGGTGTCGGCAGGCTTTCGAACTGGCCGTCATCGAAAGTGTATTTCATACGCGCGGCCGGGCCGATGCGCATATGGCGGCCGGAAGGCGTCACCCACAGGGCAGCTTCCAGGTCCGAACGATAGATCATATCGCCGGTGTCGGGGTCCTTGACCCACAGATTTTCAGGGGTTTCGCCACGGCGATTGACCAGCTTGGAGACGCCGGGCGCGATCTTGGCCAGCCATCCGCCACGCTCACGGCGTTCGGCGGGCTTGGCGGCGGGCGGAAGCTTCGGACCCTTGGTGGAATCAGCCATTGCCATATGTCTTTGCTACTCCTGCGACTGCCTAACTATGGTTCATCGCGCCGTATGAACAGCGTGAGCCAAATTTGCGGCCTTTTCCAGTACTTTTGTCTTAATGTCCGTTAATTGGGGTAAAGAATTCTTGATTTCTTCAACCAGCGCGGAACCTACGACGGCGGCGTCAGCAACACGCGCAACCTCGGCAGCCCTTTCAGGGGTTCGGATTCCGAAGCCCACGGCCACGGGCAGGCCACCGGCTTCACGAACGCGTGATACCGGGGCGGCAATAGCGTTCGCGTCGGCTTCCTTGACGCCGGTCACCCCGGCGACGGACACATAGTAGATAAATCCGCGCGTGCGGCGAACCAGGGTTTGCAGGCGGTTATCATTGGTGGTTGGCGTCGCCAGACGGATCAGCGCCAGGTCTTCAGCGTCGAGTGCATCGGTCAAACCGTCGGCCTCTTCCGGCGGGCAATCGACGACAATCAGGCCGTCGGCTCCGACCTCGCGCATACTGGCTGCCCAGGTGGCATAGCCACGCGATTCTACCGGGTTCATGTAGCCCATGAGGATGATCGGCGTGTCCTGGTCGATCTCGCGGAAGCGGCGGACCAGTTCGAAAACGTCCTTGATCTTGGTGCCATTCTTCAAAGACCGTTCGGCGGCGCGCTGAATGGTTGGGCCTTCCGCCATCGGATCGGAGAAGGGGAAGCCGAGCTCAATCAGGTCGGCGCCGGCGGCCGGCAGGCCTTTCAGCAGCTCAAAAGAGGTCTCAAGGTCGGGATCGCCGGCCATGATATAGGCGACGAAAGCGCCTTTGTTCTGGGCCTTCAGGTCGGCAAAGCGTTGGTCGATGCGCGAAACCGGCATGTTACAGTCCCCCCATGGTTTCGCCCATCGCCTTGGCGACAGTAAAGATGTCCTTGTCACCGCGGCCCGACAGGTTGAGCACGACGATGCCGCCCTTGCCGACCTCCCTGGCCAGGTCGCCGACACGCGCGATAGCGTGCGACGATTCGAGTGCCGGAATGATGCCTTCCAGCTTGGAAGTCAGGGCGAAGGCTTCGAGCGCATCCTGGTCGGTGGCGGTGACGTACTTGGCACGGCCGATGTCGAACAAATAGGCGTGCTCGGGGCCAATGCCCGGATAGTCGAGGCCGGCCGAGATCGAGTGGCCTTCCAGGATCTGGCCGTCATCGTCCTGAAGCAGGTAGGTGCGGTTGCCGTGGAGGACGCCCGGACGCCCGCCGTTCAGCGAGGCGGCGTGGCCGTTATAGACGTCGAGGCCATGACCCGCGGCTTCGACGCCGACGATCCTGACGCTCTCGTCATCGATGAAGGGGTGGAACATGCCAATGGCGTTCGATCCGCCGCCAACGGCCGCGATGACGGCATCGGGCAGGCGGCCTTCCAGTTCCAGGATCTGCTGGCGCGTTTCTTTGCCAATGACCGTCTGGAACTCGCGGACCATTTCCGGATAGGGGTGCATGCCGGCGGCTGTGCCGATCATGTAATAGGTGTCATGAACGTTGGTGACCCAGTCGCGCAGGGCCTCGTTCATGGCGTCCTTCAGCGTACCGTTGCCATTGGTGACCGGCACGACCTCGGTACCCAGCAGCTTCATGCGGAAGACGTTCGGCTTTTGGCGTTCAACGTCGAGCGCGCCCATATAGACGATGCAAGGCAGGTCGAAGCGGGCGCAGACGGTGGCCGAGGCAACGCCATGCTGACCCGCGCCGGTTTCGGCGATGATGCGGGTGCGGCCCATGCGCTTGGCCATCAAAACCTGGCCAATGCAGTTATTGATCTTGTGCGCCCCGGTGTGGTTGAGCTCTTCGCGCTTGAAATAGATCTTGGCCCCGCCGAAATGCTCGGTCAGTCGCTCGGCGAAATAGAGCGGTGAGGGGCGGCCAACAAAGAACTTCAGCAGCGAATGGTACTCTGCCCAAAAGGCCGGATCATTGCGCGCGACTTGCCAGGCTTCGTTCAGTTCCAGCACCAGGGGCATCAGGGTCTCAGGCACATAGAGACCGCCGAATTCGCCAAAGCGGCCCTTTGCGTCGGGCTGGCTATAGGCGTTGGAGCGGAGAACGGGGTCGTTCACTGAACAAAGTCCTTATAAAAGAAGGGGTGGCGAAAAAGAGCCAGCGTTATAGCGCTTTTACAGTACGAAGGAAGCCCGAAATCAGATCGGCGTCCTTCATACCGGGCGCCGATTCAACCCCAGACGATACGTCCACCAATTTCGCACCACTGATCGTAACAGCCTCTGCGACATTGTCAGGGTTTAGCCCGCCGGCCAGAAACCATGGCTTTTGACCATGGTATCCGCGAAGCAGGGTCCAGTCGAAACTCAAGCCCAGTCCTCCGGGCAGGGCTGCATTCTTGGGCGGCTTGGCGTCAAACAGCAGATAATCGGCCACTGGATCGAAGGCTTGCGCGGCGGTCAGGTCGGCGGCCTCGCTGATGCTGAGCGCCTTGATGACTGGAGTGCCCATAGCCTGTCGGATTGCCACAAGGCGGTCCGGCGTCTCCTTGCCGTGGAGCTGGATAAGGTCGGGTTTGACGTGCTCGCGCAGAGTGTCGATCATGGCGTCATCGGGATCGACGACCACGCTCACCAGCTTTTGTGTTGCGCCGCCTGCCCGAAGCGATAGCATAAGTTCCGACATCGCTGTCAGTTCGATATGGCGCGGGCTCTTGGAGAAATGAATGAAGCCAAGGAAGCCCGCGCCCTCCGCAATCGCTGTCTGGGCGGCGGCGGATGAGGAAATTCCACAGATCTTGGCGGAAATGGACATAAGAAACCTTTATTTTCCGGGGTCATTGGCCCGCTGGACAGCAAATAGCAAGTACCCAAAATTAACCTTTCGTAGTTAAACAAAATAAAACATAAAAAGTCCGGAAACGTTTACAAGGCATGGCAATGGCTGACCAAGTGCTGCTGAGTGACATCAGCAATGGCCTCTACATGAAGCTCGCTCTGGCGCCGAGGGGTGGCCGGCCGGACGAGTCTACGCACTATACCTGCGACAGCCTCGAGGATTTCAAGACCGCCATCAGCGATTTCCTCGATGCGCAGGGCAAGCCGGCGCTCAGGGGCGCGGCCATTTCCGCCGGCGGCTGGGAACAGCAGGGCGTCATGGCCATGCCGAACCATAAGTTCCAGGTCGGCCGAGCCGACATGCGCGAATTCTTGGGTATACAACGGCTCAACCTCGTCAACGACTGCGTTGCCAAAGCCCTGGCCATTCCGCGTCTGGGACCGGACGAGCGTGTGAAACTCTGCGGTGGCGAGGAAATGGCCGAGCAGGTCATCACCCTGATCAATTCCCATAACGGCTTAGGCCAGTCCAGTCTGGCGCCGGACGGCATGGGTGGTTATACGGCCATGCCGTGCGAAGGCGGCCACTCGGACCTGACGATCGACAGCCAGCTGGAATACGATGTCTATAAGTGGCTGGCGGCCAAGTATGGCCACGTATCGCGTGAACGCGTCATCTCGATCCCTGGCCTTGTGGATGTCTGGCGTGCACTGGCGGCGCG
>CBFGPQ010000036.1:0-27399 GCA_965650705.1 uncultured Asticcacaulis sp.
CAGACCAACGCAGCGCCCCCATCCGCAAAACAAACCTGTTTTGCAGAGGTCTCGTTTACGGGGAGAAGGTGGTCCGTAGGACCGGATGAGGGGCAGACACTCTGTACGCACATGCATCTCATTCCAATTGCCCCTCACCCTAACCCTCTCCCCGTAAACGGGGAGAGGGGACTAAGGAGCTAGCCGGTGCCCTAAACACTCGGTGACGGATCGCGCTTCAGACGCCTGAGGCAGAAGGTCGACTTGGCGTGGCGGATACCCGGAAACTTCAATAGCCGCTTGCGCAGGAATTGCTCGTAATCCTCGGTGTCCTCGACCGCCGCCATGATGACGTAGTCGTATTCGCCGGTGGTGAGATAGGCGTCGGTCACCTCCGGCAACTGCGCTAGGTGGCGTGAGAAGTTCTCGATCTTCTCGTCGTCGTGCATATCGAGATTGATCTCGATGATGACCGACATCGGCTTGCCGATCCGCTCAGGATTGAGCAGGGCGACATAACCCGCGATGACGCCCTGGTCCTCCAGCCGCTTGATCCGAGACCAGCACGGCGTCTGCGACAGCCCGACCTTGTCGGCGATTTCCTGTGTCGTCAGGTGCGCATCCTCGCGCAGAAGCCGGAGAATTTTGCGGTCGATATCGTCGATCTCATAGGCCGATTTAGAACGTGCCATCGGTTTTTGTGCTCCGCAGCAAATAATTTATCTATTGATATCGATTTTTGCAGAAAATTATTCCTGTGACAAGGCTGTCGCGCAACGACTTCAGAAGGACATTCCTGGCAGGAGGTATAGTCTCATATGTAATTATAGCTAAACACGGAAACGCGCCGATGCGGGCCAATGTAACCCTCGCGGACAAGTACGAACTGCAAAGTGGCCGGGCCTTTATGACCGGAGTGCAGGCACTGGTCCGGTTGCCGGTCATGATCCGCCAGGCGGACATCAAGCGCGGGTTGAATACGGCTGGGTTCATTTCCGGCTATCGCGGCTCACCGCTCGGCACATATGACATGCAACTGGCCCAGGCCAAGGCCTGGCTCGACGCTCACGACATTGTCGTCCAGCGCGGCATCAACGAAGATCTGGGCGCCACCGCCGTCTGGGGGACGCAGCACGTGCCGTTGTTTCAGGGCCACCTGAGAGACGGTGTCTTCGGCCTGTGGTACGGCAAAGGACCGGGTGTCGATCGCACCGGCGACGTTTTTAAACACGCCAATTTTGCCGGCACCTCTCCTTTGGGCGGTGTCCTGGCTCTGGCCGGCGACGACCACTCGTGCAAGTCCTCGACCCTGGCCAACCAGTCGGAATTCGCCTTCGCCGACGCTGAAATGCCGGTCCTGATCCCATCGACCATCGATGAGGTACTGGAATTTGGCATGAAGGGCATCGAGATGTCGCGTTACGCCGGCTGCTGGGTCGGCATCAAGACCATCGCCGACCTGATGGATGCCTCGACCTCGGCCCATATCGCCCCCGACCGTTATGCGGCGCTGACGCCCGATTTTGACATGCCCGAAGGCGGTCTAGGCATCCGGCTGGGCGATACGCCCGAAGCCAAGGAAGTCCGCCACCGCCATTTCCGTCTGCCCGCGGCCCAGGCCTTTGCGCGCGCCAATGGTCTCGATCCGATTGTCCGCGACAGCAAATCCCCGCGCTTCGGCGTCGCGGCCAGTGGCAAGGGCTATCTGCATGTGCTCGATGCCCTGCGCCTCCTGGAAATCTCCGACGCCGAGGCGGCGGCCCTTGGGCTGCGCATCTGGAAGGTCGGCATGGCCTGGCCGCTTGACCCGGTCATGGCCCGCACTTTCGCCAAGGGGCTTGAAACCGTACTGGTCGTCGAAGAACGCCGCGCCTTGATCGAGCCGCAACTGCGTGACGTGCTTTATGACCTTCCCACGCGTCCGCAGGTCCTTGGCAAAGCCGGCCGCGACGGCCGCCCGCTGGTGCGCGATGTCATGGACCTCGATACGGCTCATGTTGCGAGTGCACTGTTCGATGTCCTTCCCGAAACGCTCCGGACACCGGCTCGCCAGGCCATCGTCGACCGCCTCCACAACCGCGTCGACAGCCGCGAAAATGTCGTGCAGTTGCATACGCGCAAGCCCTTCTACTGCGCCGGCTGCCCGCACAACACCTCGACGACCGTGCCCGACGGCAGCCGCGCCACGGCAGGCATCGGCTGTCACTACATGGTCCAGTTCATGCCGGCGCGCCATTCGGAGATCTGCACGCACATGGGCGGCGAGGGCGTCACCTGGGTCGGCCAGGCGCCGTTCACCAACGAGCCGCACATCTTCGCCAATCTCGGCGACGGCACCTATTTTCATTCGGGCCTGCTGGCGATCCGCCAGTCGATCGCCGCCGGCGTCAATATCACCTACAAGATCCTCTATAACGATGCCGTCGCCATGACCGGCGGCCAGCACGTTGACGGCCAACTGCATCCGGTGACGGTCGCGCAACAGGTCGCAGCCGAAGGCATTAAGCACATCGTCATGGTGTCGGACGATCCCGACCGCTGGCGCGGCCATCCCGACATGCCGCCGCGCGTCAGCTTTTATCACCGCGATGATATCGAAACCGCGGAGGCTGAACTGAAGGCCATCCCCGGCACGACGGTGCTGATCTATGATCAGATGTGCGCCACCGAACTGCGCCGCCGCCGTAAGCGCGGGCTGGAACCAAAAGCGAAAGAGCGCATCTTCATCAACAGCGCCGTCTGCGAAGGCTGCGGCGACTGTTCGGTCAAGTCGAACTGCATCGCCGTTGGCCCCAAGGACACGGAACTCGGCCGCAAGCGCGAGATCGATCAGTCGGCGTGCAATGTCGACACGTCATGCGTCAAGGGTTTTTGCCCCAGCTTCGTTTCACTGGAAGGCGCGAAGCTGAAGAAGGCCGCGCCCGATGCCGTCGATCACCTGATCGCGGACCTGCCGGACATTAGGCCGCCGGCCCTGACGAGTGAGCCGTTCAACGTCCTGCTGACCGGTATCGGCGGTCTGGGTGTCACCTCCTTGAGCGCCATGTTCGGCATGGCCGCGCACCTCGATGAGGCCGAAGTGCTGTGTGTCGACCAGATCGGCCTGGCGCAGCGCGGGGGTGCGGTCGATGCCCACGTGCGCCTGGCCAGGGCCGGAACCATGTTGCCCGGCGGCCGTATTCCGCTGGGCGAAGCCGACGTGTTGATCGCCGCCGATATGGTGACGGCCCACGGCAAGTCGAGCCTCCCGCTCCTGTCGGTGGACCGGACGCGCGGCCTGCTGAATAACCGGCTGACGCCAACCGCCGAGTTCACGTTGGAACCCGAAACCGTCTTCGATACGCTCAACATGACGCGCAAGGTCAAGGCCGCGGTCAAATCGCTCGATAGCTTCGACGCCGCGGGCCTGGCGCGCAAATATCTCGGCGATGCCGTCTATGCCCTGATGATCATGTGGGGGGCGGCATGGCAGTCCGGCCTGCTGCCGCTGTCGCGCCAGGCGATTGAGGCCGCCATCGCGCTCAACGGCGCCGAGGTTGCGGCCAACCAGCGCGCCTTTGCCATTGGCCGCGCCTACGCAGCCGGCCGGCTGGACAAGGCGGAAACGCCCGCGCCGACGTTTGATCTGGATGCCTTTGTCGCCGCGCGCGTTGCCGACCTGACCGCCTATCAGGATGGTGCTTACGCTGCCCGTTACACGCATCTGGTCGAGACGGTTCGTGCCGCCGAAGGGCAGTACGGCTCGCTTCGGATGACCGAAGCCGTGGCGCGCGGCGCCTTCAAGCTGATGGCCTACAAGGATGAGTACGAGGTCGCA
The DNA here is from genome assembly GCA_965650705.1 of uncultured Asticcacaulis sp. Classification (GTDB taxonomy): domain Bacteria; phylum Pseudomonadota; class Alphaproteobacteria; order Caulobacterales; family Caulobacteraceae; genus Asticcacaulis. The sequence continues at coordinate 3,797 of CBFGPQ010000036.1, forward strand.
CGCCTCTATTGCGATCCGGCGTTCAAGGCAGCCCTGGCCGAGCAGTTCGAGGATACCAAGGCGATCCGCGTCTTTCTTGCGCCGCCGCTGCTCGGCGAAAAGGACGTCCACGGCCACGCCAAGAAGCGCAAGTTCGGCCCGTGGGTGTTCCAGCTGTTTGCCGTCCTGAAATCGCTCAAGGGCCTGCGTGGCACGCCGTTCGATATCTTTGGCTACACGCATGAGCGCCGCGCCGAACGCCGTCTGGTCGAAGACTATTTCGCCCTGATGGGCCGCGTCTCGCGTGAACTCACGCCTGCCAATCTCGACCTCGCCGTGACCCTGGCCGGCCTGCCTCAGGACATCCGTGGCTTTGGCCACATCAAGGCCGCCAATATGGAAAAGGTCGCGCTCCGTCAGGCCGACCTGCTGACGCGCTTCGAAGCGCCAGCAAAATCCGAACCCGTTACCACCGGGCCCACCAAGGGCCGCGCCATTCTTTTCGACAGAACCAAGGACCATGTGCATGTTTGATCATCCCGACTTCGACGGCCACGAAAAGGTAATGATGGTGGAGGACGAAGCCTCGGGCCTCAGGGCCATCATCGCCGTCCATTCGACGGCGCTGGGCGCGGCGGCGGGAGGATGCCGGCTGTGGAGCTATGACAGCAGTGCGGCGGCCCTGTCGGATGCGCTGCGCCTGTCGCGCGGCATGTCGTTCAAGAACGCGATGGCCAACCTCCCCATGGGCGGCGGCAAGGCGGTGATCCTCGGACCGGTCGCGGCAGAAAAGCGTGTTGCCATCATGCAGGCTTTTGGCCGCGCCGTGAACAGCCTGAACGGCCAGTATATCACGGCCGAAGACGTCGGCGTCGGTGTTGCCGATATGGAGATTGTGGCTACACAAACGAAGTTTGTCAGCGGCCTGTCGGCCGCGGCCGGCAAGTCGGGCGGTGATCCGTCGCCCTATACCGCGCGCGGCGTTCGCGTCGGCATCGAAGCCGCCGTCCGCGCCAGGCTCAACCGTCGGGAAGTCGCCGGCCTCAAGATCGCCGTCCAGGGGCTCGGCCACGTCGGCATGTATCTCTGTGAAGAGTTGTACACTCTCGGCGCCAACCTGGTTGTGGCCGATATCAATCCTGCGCGCGTCGGTGAAGCCCAGGCACGGTTTGGCGCATCGGCTGTCAGTGTCGACGATATCCTGACCCAGGACGTGGATGTCGTGGCGCCGTGTGCCTTGGGCGGCACGATCAGCGAATACGCCGCGCGTTATATCCGTGCGGGCATTGTCGCCGGGGCTGCGAACAACCAACTCGCTACACCCGAAGCCGGCCGCCTGCTGGCCGAGCGCGGCATCCTCTATGCGCCGGACTATGTCATCAACGCCGGCGGCATCATCATGGTCAACGCCGAACTCACCGGCAACAACGATAAGGCGGTGGTAACGGCGGCGGTCGATGCCATCGGTCCGCGTCTCGACGAAATCTTCGCCCGGTCGAAAAGCGAAAATGTGATCACAAATGAGGTTGCCGACGCCATGGCGAAGGCTAAACTCCGCGCCGCAAGGGCGCGAACGAAGGTTGTCGCCTGATATTTTGAAAGGCGAGGGCGATGCGCGATATCCACCACTTCCTGAACGGCAAGCCCGTGCCGGGCACATCCGGCCGGTTCGGCGAGGTCTACGACCCGAACACCGGTAACGTGCAGGCGCGCGTCGCCCTCGCCTCGGCGGCCGAGGTCGATGATGCCGTTCAAAAAGCGGCCGTCGCGCAGGTGGGCTGGGCGCAGATGAATCCACAGCGCCGGGCGCGCGTCATGTTCGCCTTCAAGGGGCTGATCGAAGCCAATATGGACGAACTGGCGCACCTTTTGTCGTCCGAACACGGGAAGGTCATCGCCGACTCGAAAGGCGATATCCAGCGCGGGCTTGAGGTCGTCGAATTCGCCTGCGGCATACCGCACCTGCTGAAGGGCGACTACACCGAAGGCGCCGGGCCGGGCATCGATGTCTATTCGATGCGTCAGCCTTTGGGCGTCGTCGCCGGCATCACGCCGTTCAACTTCCCGGCCATGATCCCGCTGTGGATGGCGGCCGTGGCCCTGGCGTGCGGCAATGCCTTTGTGCTCAAGCCCTCGGAAAAGGACCCGTCGGTACCGGTGCGCCTCGGCGAACTGCTGCTCGAGGCCGGCCTGCCCGAAGGCGTCTTTCAAGTCGTCCACGGTGACAAGATGGCTGTCGATGCCCTGATCACCCACGATCTGATCAAGGCCGTGTCGTTTGTCGGCTCGTCGGATATCGCCCAGTATATATACGCGACGGGTGCTTCGCATGGCAAAAGAGTCCAGGCCATGGGCGGCGCCAAGAACCACGGCATCATCATGCCCGACGCCGATCTCGACCAGGTCGTGAAGGACATTGTCGGGGCGGCCTATGGCTCGGCCGGCGAACGCTGCATGGCCCTGCCGGTGGCGGTGCCGGTCGGGTCCAGGACCGCCGATGCCTTTGTCGAACGCATGATCGATGCGGCGCGGAGCTTGAAAGTCGGTGTTTCGACCGATGCCGACGCCCACTATGGGCCGGTCATTTCGGCGGCGCATAAGGCCAAGGTCGAATCCTATATCCAGATGGGCATCGATGAAGGCGCAGACCTGCTGCTCGATGGCCGCGGTTTGAAGTTGCAAGGCCACGAGGACGGCTATTTCATCGGCCCGACCCTGTTCGACCGCGTCAAGCCGGGTATGAAGACCTACCAGGACGAAATCTTCGGCCCGGTGCTCCAGGTCGTGCGTGCCGAAACGCTTGAAGAGGCGGCAAGCCTGCCGTCGAAACACGCCTACGGCAATGGCGTCGCCATCTTCACCCGCAATGGACTGGCGGCGCGCGAATTCGCCGCCAAGGTTAATGTCGGCATGGTCGGCATCAATGTGCCGATCCCGGTGCCGGTGGCCTATCACAGCTTTGGTGGCTGGAAGCGCTCAGCCTTCGGCGACATGAACCAGTATGGCGAAGACGGCGTGCGCTTCTATACCAAGGTCAAGACGGTCACCCAGCGCTGGCCCGACGGCGACCTGGGCGACCAGGCCTTTGTTATTCCGACGATGCGGTGAGGATTATAAAAAACAAGCAAGAACCCCCACCACCATTTCGCTGCGCTCATGGTCCCCCTCCCCAGCAAGCTGGGGAGGTATAAAGGGCATATCTCCCTGACTTGTCGGGGAGGGGGACCGCACGACGCGCGAAGCGCTAGATGCGGTGGTGGGGTTCTTAAACAGGGACAAAAATGCTGCTTAACGAAGACCAGTTGCTCATCCAGGACACGGCGAAGCGCTTTGCGTATGACCGCTTGCGGCCGAACGCCGGCGACTGGGACGAACGAAAACATTTCCCGGTCGATGTTCTACGCGAAGCGGCTAGCTTAGGCTTCGCCTCGATCTACACCCGCGAAGACCACGGCGGCTCGGGCCTTTCGCGCCTCGACGCCGTGCTGATTTTTGAGCAGTTGTCGCGCGGCTGCATCGCCACGGCGGCGTTTCTGTCGATCCACAATATGTGCACCTGGATGATCGACAGCTTTGGCTCGGAAGACCAGCGCGCGCACTGGCTGCCACATCTGGTCGGCATGGACGCTATCGCCAGCTACTGCCTGACGGAACCGGGCAGCGGATCGGATGCCGCAGCCCTAGCCACGCGCGCCGTCCGCGATGGCAGCGCCTATGTGTTGAATGGCAGCAAGCAGTTCATTTCGGGCGCCGGTGTCTCGGACATCTACGTCGTCATGGCGCGGACTGGCGAAGACGGTCCCAAGGGTATTTCGGCCTTTATCTTACCGAAGGACACGCCGGGACTGAGCTTTGGCGCCAATGAAAAGAAGATGGGCTGGAATGCCCAGCCGACGCGCCAGGTGATCTTTGACAATGTCCGCATCCCCGTTGAAAACCGGCTGGGTGACGAAGGGCAGGGCTTTACTTTCGCCATGAAGGGGCTCGATGGCGGGCGTTTGAACATCGCTGCCTGTTCGCTGGGCGGCGCCCACGATGCGCTCGACCGCGCCCGCGACTATGCAGGACAACGCAAACAGTTCGGCAAGACGCTCGACGCGTTTCAGGCGACGCAGTTCAAGCTGGCCGACATGGAAACCGAACTTCAGGCGGCGCGTTCGCTGCTTTACGATGCTGCGCTGAAACTGGATGCCAAGACGCCTGACACGACCAAGTGGTGCGCCATGGCCAAGCGCTTCGTGACAGATATAGGCTCGAAGGTCGCCAACGATGCCCTGCAGATCCACGGCGGCTATGGCTATCTGCACGACTATGGCGTCGAACGCATTGTCCGTGATCTGCGCGTGCATCAGATCCTCGAAGGCACCAACGAAATCATGCGCGTCATTATCGCCCGCCATATGGAGACGGCATGACTGAAGTCATAATCCGCGTCGAAAACGGCATCGGCCATATCACACTCAATCGGCCAAAAGCCCTGCACGCCTTGACGACCGAGATGTGTGCGGCGATGGCCGAGGCGCTCACGGCGTGGGAACACGACGACGCGGTGCGCGCCGTCCTGGTCGATCACGCCGAAGGCACGCGCGGTTTCTGCGCCGGCGGCGATATCCGTAAAGTCGCCGAAAGCGGCCGTAAGGACGGCGTCGAAGCGGCCGAGTTTTTCCGCGTCGAATACACGCTGAACAATCAGATCAAGCACTATCCCAAGCCCTATATCGCCATCATGGACGGCATCACCATGGGCGGGGGCGTCGGGATTTCCGTGCACGGCTCGCACCGGATCGTCACCGAGCGCACCGTCTTTGCCATGCCGGAAACGGGGATCGGGCTGTTTCCCGACGTCGGCGGCGGCTGGTTCCTTCCGCGTCTGGAGGGAGAACTCGGCACCTGGTTGGCGCTTACCGGCGCCAAGTTGCATGGCAAGGACGTGGTGCATGCGCGCATCGGCACGCATTTCGTACCGTCAGATCATATTGAAGCCTTGAAAGCGGCGCTGCTGGCGTCAACCGCTAATGATGATTTGGACCAAATCATCACGAAGCATTCTACGATCTTTTACTTCATTGTGCGTGGATCGAGGGACGCCATCGAACGCACCCCTGAAGAACTTGGAGAGATCATCCGAAGGGTGACAGCTGAATATATAAGCAAGCATCCTGGGACGATTCGAACGGTAGAAGAGGACGAGGCTCCTGACCATGCCCGGCCTTCTTATTTTTCGCATATTGAGCAGATAAATCGCTGTTTTGCGCACGACACGATGACGCAGATATCCATTGCCTTGAACCAAGACGGCAGTGATTGGGCGCTGAAGCAGGCGGAAATCCTGGCCAAGCGCTCGCCGCAATCCTTGGCCGTGGCGCTCAAACAATTGCGCGAAGGCCGCCGCATGACCTCCTTCGAAGAGGTCATGAAGATGGAATACCGGCTGGCGTGCCGCATCACGCGCACGCGCGACTTTTCCGAAGGTGTGCGGGCGGTCATCGAAGACAAGGACAATGCGCCCGATTGGCTGGCTGGCGCGGACCTTGGTCCGTTGATCGAACAGATGTTCGACTCCTTGGGGAATATGGATTTGCAGCTGCCTTAAACGGAGGCGTCTATGGAAATCGCATTCATTGGCCTGGGCAATATGGGCTCGGGCATGGCCGTCAATCTGGTAAAGGGCGGTTATGGCATACGGGCGTTTGACCTGAGCCGCGAAGCCGTCGCGCGGGCCGTCGCGGCCGGTGCCGTAGCCGCATCTTCGGTGGCCGAAGCCTGCCGGGGCGCCCACGCGGTAGTGACCATGCTGCCTGCGGCGCAACACGTCTTGTCCGTCCAAGAGGCGGTCCGAAGGGCCGCGCCGGCCTCCGCGCTCCTGATCGACTGTTCGACCATCGATGTCGCCAATGCCCGCACGGCCCACGACCAGGCCACCGCTGAAGGCTTTGCCATGGTCGACGCACCGGTCTCGGGCGGTGTCGCCGCCGCTAATGCCGGCACCTTGACATTCATGGTCGGTGGTGAGGTCGCGGCGTTCGAACGTGCCCGGCCGATCTTGAATGCCATGGGAAAGGCCGTCATCCACGCCGGAGGTCCGGGGGCAGGGCAGGCGGCCAAGATCTGCAATAACATGCTTTTGGCCATCACCATGATCGGCACGTGCGAAGCCTTTGCCCTGGCCGAAAAGCTCGGGCTCGAGGACCAGGTCTTTTTTGATATCGCGTCGAAAGCCTCGGGCCAGAACTGGTCGCTGACCAGTTACTGCCCCGTGCCCGGCCCGGTGCCGGCGTCCCCCGCCAATAACGGTTATAAGCCAGGCTTCATGGCGGGGCTAATGCTGAAGGACCTGACCCTGGCCATGCAGGCTGCGCAAATGGCGTCCGCCGACACGCCCTTGGGGGCGCACGCCCACGCGCTTTACGAAGCCCTGTGCGCTGACGGTCACAGCCAGCAGGACTTCTCGGTCATGATGGAGCGCATTCGCGGCGGGTGAACACTCGCCAGATGGGCGTGGCGCTGTTAAAGTGCTTTCAGGCCACCGGGGAACCACCATGTTACGCGCCATCCTTGTCGCTGCTGCGATGCTCGCTACCTCGGCGCACGCCCTTGACCGCGAAAGCCGGCTCCAGGACGTGCCAATGGCCATCACCGTCTTCGATAAGGTCAATTTGGAACGCGTCGAGGCCGGCTGCGGCGTGCTGAAGCTCGATGACATGCTGACGGCCGCCGCGCGCAAGCATAGCGAGGATATGGCGTTGGCCCGGTTCATCGGCCACGTCGGCAGCGATGGCTCGACCGTCGGCAGGCGCGCCAACGCCAGCGGTTATTACTTCATCCTAATCGGCGAGAACATCAGCGACGGCGATGCGTCAGCCGAAGAGATCGTCGACGCCTGGATGCACAGCATGCGCCATCGCGAAAACATCCTCAACTGCCGCTATGAGGACACCGGCGTCTGGGTGACGCCGGGGCGTTCGGGAAAGGGGCTGTACTGGGTTCAGGTCTTCGGCGTGCCGTATAAGCGCTAGGCCAAGCCCTTTCCAAACAGTGCATTGCGGTTTTTGGATAAAAAGCGCGACAAACTATTTGCCGCAGCAGGCCGGCTGGGCCTTCGTGTCGTCGTACTTGTCATGGTGGCGCACCCAGTCGCTTAAGTCACCGTTCGGGCCGGTCTCATTGCGGCCAAGCGGTGTAAGATCAAGCAGACCAAGAGCGCCCGAGACCTCGGTGCCGCGGGCATAGCACGAATAGGTGTGATAGATCGCGCCGTCAGCGCCCTTTACGAAGATCGACATGCCGGGCAGTTCGTCACAGGCATAATCGTCTTCGCGGAAATTGTAGAATACCCGGCCGGCTTCCTTTTGCGCCTCGGTGAATGAGACGTGGTAGTCGTAGTTGAAGTCGCTGCCAAACGACGACACCCAGTCGAAACCCCAGCCCATGCGCGCCTTGAAGGCTTCGATCTTGGCAAGCGGCGCCCGCGCCACGGCTGTGAACTTGACGTCGTGATTTTCAAGGTGGATCCAGATGCCGTGCATATGATCCGCGCCGAAGGAGCAGCCGACGCAGCCTTCCTCCCAGTCAGGACCGAACATGAAATGCTGGATCAGGAGCTGGCTTCGCCCTTCGAACAGGTCGCTTAAGCTCCGCGGGCCGTCCTGCGTATCGAAGAGATAGAGCTTGTCGACCTTGACCCAGGGCAGGGTGCGCCGTTCGGCCGCCAGCGCGTCCATCTGGCGCAGCAGGGCCTTCTCCTTGACCAGCAGCGCCTGGCGGGCCGCGAGCCAGTCTTTACGCGACGCGATATTAGGGGCAGTCAGAGGGGCAGCGCTATCCATGACAATCTCCTGTTGTTACGGGCGTAAACCATTCAGATAAACAATGACTTGCCGGACACCCGATCGCAGCAGGCTCGGGTCCTGGGCCGTCTTGGCCAGGGAAATGAAGCCTTCATAGGCGGCGACCATGAACATGGCGGCTTCGCGGGCGTCGATATCCCGGCGCACCTTGCCGTTGGCCTGGCCGAGACGCAGCGCATCGGCGACGCCGCCGATCCATTCGCTGAACAGCCGGTTGAGGCGCAGGCGAAAGCCATCATCGACCGGCGACATTTCCTGAGCCAGATTGTTGAGCGGACAGCCGCCGGACACAGCCTCTTCGGTAAAGCACGTGCCTTCGACAATCTCGATCAGGGCGTCGATCGGATCATCGACATCATCAAGCGGCGCCAGCCATTTATCGCTGGTAATCCTGGCGATGAACTGATCGATGACGGCGTGGGCCAGCACCTCCTTGCTGCCGAAATGGTGATAGAGCGCACCTTTTGTGACACCGGCGCGATTGAGAATGCTGTTCAGGTCGCTGCCCTGATAGCCGGTGGTGTAAATTTCCGAAAAGGCGGCCGTCAGCAAGCGATCGCGTGTCTGGGCCGGATTCTTGCGGGGGTGAGGCTTTATATTCATACCAACCGGTATGTATCAATGATATGTGAAAGTCAAGTGCTTGCCAGATGCCAAAACATGCTGCCATAATTTGTCACCATGCTCCGGTACTCCCCGCAACATGAGTAAGCGTTTCAGTAAAGCGTATCCCAATTTAGCCGCTTTTGAGACGACCATGTCCCGCGCCACCCGCCTGTTAGACCTGCTGCAATTGCTTCGCCGCCACCGCTATCCTGTGGCCGGCGCCGACCTCGCCCAGGAACTCGATATTTCGCTGCGCACCCTCTACCGCGACATCGCCGCGCTTCAGGCGCAGGGGGCGCATATCGAAGGCGAGCCTGGCGTGGGCTATGTCCTGCGGCCCGGCTACATGTTGCCGCCGCTCATGTTCAGCCAGGAAGAACTCGAAGCCCTCGTGCTTGGCACGCGCTGGGTGGTCGATCGCGCCGATATGCGCCTGGCGCAAGCCGCGCAGAACGCCCTGACCAAGATATCCGCCGTGCTGCCCAAGGATGTCAGCGAGGGCCTGGAATCCACCGGCCTGCTGGTGGCGCCGTCATGGCCGCCGATGGAAAAGCCGATGGTCGACCTGGGCGACATGCGCGAGGCCATCCGCCGCGAAACCTGCGTCGAGATGGCCTATCTCGACCTCAAGGGCGTGGAAACCAACCGCATTGTCTGGCCGATCGCGCTCGGCTTCTTCGACCATGTCCGCCTCCTGATCGTCTGGTGTGAGCTGCGCAACAGCTTCCGCCACTTCCGCGCCGACCGTGTCCAGAGCTGGCAGCCGCTCGACCGGCGATACCCTAAGCGCCGCGCGGCCTTGTTAAAGACCTGGAAGGCCGAGCGCGAGGCCGAACGCGCACATTATCAATAGCGGAAGGACTTGATGGTTTCGCAATCTCAGCGGCCCTGGCCCTGATTGAGCGCTTATCGCGCACCTGCCTAACCTCTCCGGATGTCATTCAGGAGAGGTGTCATGCCATCCATTCGTTACCCTCTTTTCATCGGCGCCGGTATCGCCTGCCTTGTTGTTGCCGCGCCCGTCCTGGCGCGCCAGGAAGCGACGCCGGACCCCATGGCGCCAACGCCGCCGCCAGCGGTCGCAAAGCCGGTCGAACCCATGAACACGCCGCCGGCGCCTCCGGGCGTGAAGCATGACCCGGCGCAGATGTGGGAGGTGACCTCGAACACGCGCATCGGCGACCTGCCGCCGGCCACGTCCACCGCCAGCGTCTGTATCAGCGATGCAGAGCTTAACCGTCCGCCGGCGGAACTGGGTGGGCTGAAGTGCACGGCGCGCGACTTCCAGATTGTGGGGAATACGCTGACGTGGACCGGCACCTGTGGGGGCGCGGAAGGGGCGGGCAAGCTGGTTTTCTCCGAAGATCGCAAGGCCTTCACCGGCACGGTCACCGCGCGTCAGGGACCGCTGGAAAGCGCCATGGCAATGAGCGGCCGCGCCACCGGCGCCTGTGTAAAGTGATTGGTGGCTTGACGCTCTGTCGGAATGGCTCGACAAAGCCTTATACCACTTTGAGGGACGCCGATGATGAGTGATGCCGCCGACACCTTGGAAACGGAAGCTCCGGGCGTAAAGCTCGAGCCGGGCTGGAGGGCCGCGCTGAACGAAGAGTTCGCCAAGCCCTATATGGCTAAGCTCAAGGCTTTTCTGCAGGACCGCCGGAGCAATGGCGCGCGCATCTTCCCCAAGGGCAGTGAATATTTCCGCGCGCTCGACCTGACACCGCTCGACAAGGTGCGTGTCGTCATCCTCGGCCAGGACCCCTACCACGGTGAGGGGCAGGCGCATGGCCTGTCGTTTTCGGTGCGACCGGGCGTGCGTATTCCGCCGTCTCTGGTCAATATCTATAAGGAATTGCAGGCCGACCTCGGCATTGCCCCAGCGCATCATGGTTTTCTGGAACACTGGGCCAAACAGGGCGTGCTGCTGCTCAATGCCGTGCTGACGGTTGAGATGGGCCAGGCGGCCGCGCACCAGGGCAAGGGCTGGGAGCTGTTCACCGACGCCGTCATCCGCGCCGTTAATAATCAGCCGCATCCGGTTGTCTTCATCCTGTGGGGTGCCTACGCCCAAAAGAAGGCGGCCTTTGTTGATACCTCGCGGCATCTGGTCATCCGCTCAGCCCACCCATCGCCCCTGTCGGCGCACAATGGCTTCCTCGGCAGCCGTCCGTTTTCCAAGGCTAATGCCTTTCTGGAGGCCAATGGCCGCGATCCGATCGATTGGCGGATACCGGCGGATCCGGCGCAATCGTGACGGCGGCATTTACACTTTGCGTGATCGACGCTATGCAGATGCACCGCTACAGGGAGATTTCATGCGCCTAATTCTCTGCCTGGGTGTTATCGTTCTGCTTGCAGCCTGTGGGCGTCAGTCCCAGGAGGACGACGCGCCGCGTGCCTATCCCGGAGAAGTGCCTGCGTCGGAGATGTCCGAGGCTGAGGCGCGTTCGGCCGAGCGCGCTCTGGAAGAGTCTGTGCACATGGACGCGCCCGCTGGGCAAGCCACAGAAAGCGAAGCGGCCGAATAGACTTCGATAACAGAGGAGGTCAGTATGGGTATGCGTATGAACCTAGGTACGTCGGCCCTGCTGGCCGTGCTGTGTGTGACCGTGGCGGCGTGCAACAAGCCCGCGCCGAACGCCGATGAGGCTGCATCGAAGACTGCTCCGGCCATGGCGGCCAAGGTTGATCCGATGCAGGCCAATCCGCTGGGGCGCAAGCCCGGCCTGTGGCGGATTACCCATACGGTCGATGGCGCGCCGTCGCCCATGCCGATGACAATCTGCGTAGATGCGGCGCTCGGCGACAAGATGAGCCAGATGGCTGGCCAGATGAGCAACGACATCAAGTGCGCCCAGCGTGATATCCGTGGCACGGCGAACGGTGCGGTCATCGACCAGGTCTGCACCATGAATGGCACAACGATGACCAGCCATATTGAAATCGTTTCCGCCAGCGACGCGGCCTTCCAGCAAACGATCGACAGCACCTATAGCCCGGCCATGATGGGGCGGACGGAATCGAAGGTCATCATGGATGGCCAACGGCAGGGTGCCTGTCCGGCCGATATGAAGGCCGGCGACATGCGCATGCCGAACGGCATGGTCATGAACGTTTACAAGATGATGGAAGCGGCTAAGCCGCAATAGTCGGGGGGCGATCGGTGAACCACCGTTATGGGCTTGACGGTAAGCGCTGTCATGACTAGCGTGTGCGGTATAAAATTAAGGGAGCCCCCATGTTGAGACCTCTTCTGGCCGCCGTCTTTCTCGCGGCGTGCGCGACGCCTGTTCTGGCCGCCGAGATGCCAGCCTTTAAGCCGCAGACCCTGGTGCTGACCAACCTCCCCAAGGCGACGGGACCGGCGGTCGAGCTGTTCAACGGCAAGGACCTCGATGCCTGGGACGCCTGGCTGGGCTACGCCGATCCGGCCGAAACCTACCGGCCCGACCACGGTCCGTCGCTGGGTGTTGGCGGCAAGGGCGATATTTTCGACGTCCGTGAAATCGACGGGCGTCCGGCGATCTTCATCTCAGGCAAGACCTGGGGCAGCCTCGTCCATAAGGGCGACTTCTCAAACTATCATCTGCGCCTGCAGTACAAGTGGGGCGGCAAGCGCCACGCCCCACGCCTGAACGAGCCGGAAAACAATGGCCTGCTCTATCACAGCCACGGCAAGCCCGGCGCCGTCTGGGGCACATGGAGCCGCTCAGTCGAGTTTGAAATCATGACGGGATCGGTCGGCATGGCCGTGCCCGTCGGCAATGGCATCGTGGTCAAGTCAGCGGTGGCCAAGGACGAAAGCCTGATCGCGCCCAAACTGCGCTACATGCATGGTGCGCCGGAAGGCGCCGCCATCGGCAATACGGCGGACTGGAATATCGAGAACAATTTCAATGCCGATAAGCCGGTTGGCGAGTGGAACATGCTCGACCTCTACGTTGTCGGCGATCGCGCCATCCACGTCGTTAACGGTGTGCCGGTCATGGAGGTCTGGGGCCTGTGTGATCCGGAGCCGACCGGCGCCTGCGCGCCGCTGACCCACGGCAGCATCCAGTTGCAATCCGAAGGGGCGGAGACCTGGTTCCGGGACATCACCGTGGAACCGATCTCCCACCTGCCTAAGATTGACGTGAAAAAGTAAGCTTTTATTCTGTCGCGATATTTAGCTGGGAACCGCGGACATTTCCCGGCATATCGCTCTTACCAGCGGGCGCCGGCATCGCGCATCGGCAACGTCATCTCGGCCAGCATATGGCCGAGGTGCTCGCTGTGGTGGCCGCGGCGGCCACCAATAATCGGCTCGGCTGGGCGCGGATGGGCCAGGCGCGCCTGACGTAGCGTGGCGTTGACCCGCGCGTCGAACTCGGCGCGTAGAGCCGGCTTGTCGACCGCGATGCCCGCCGCCAGCAACTCGGTATCGACGTCGTCCATGACGAACAGCTCATCGACATAGCGCGTCATGGTGTCGAGGCTGATGATCAGCCGCTTGTTGTTGACGCAGTCGCCATCGCCCATGCGGATCATCCAGTCGCGGCAGAATTCGACGTGGGACTGCACGTCGCGCAGGGCCTTCGAAGCAATGCGCGCGATGTCGGCATTGGCTGAGCCGGACAGGGCATCGAGATAGACGGCCTGCCAGTTGGAGAAAAGGAACTGGCGCGCCAGGGTCTGGGCGAAGTCGCCGTTCGGTTGCTCGACCAGCAGACAGTTGTGATAGTCGGGCGGATCGCGGTGAAAGGCCAGGGTGTCGGCGTTCTGGCCCTTGCCGTCGATGGCGGCGGCGAGATCGAGGAAATCGGTGGCCTGTTCAACCAGGTCGAGCGCCAGGCTGGACAAGCCCAGGTCTACCTCATGATTGGGGGCGTGGCCGCACCACGTGCTGAGCCGCTGGCCCAGGATCAGGGCATCGTCGCCCAGGCGGAACACATATTCAAGCAGACTGTCGCGCATTGGCCGTCATTCCCTGTTTTTCTTTTATTTTATGCATAGAGCGTGCCAGGAGCCGTGCGTACGAACTGTTGCTGGTTCGTGGATCTCTTTTGAAATTCCCGCAACGCGAATATTATCCCCGCATACGGCAGCGGCCAGATGGCTGCGAAACCGCGGGCAAACTTCGATGCGCAGGCTGACATTTGTGGCACTCTTCTTATTCTGCGCCACTAGCCTAACCAAAGCCTAATCCAGGGTCAAATCAAAACTGACATTTATGTCAAATTTATTTTTGCGCCATAATCCTGACGCATAGTTGTCATTTGAAACCGATATAAACGTCCGATTCAGTCGGGGTTGTGCAGGCTGTCATAGGCCGCTTCCAGCAAGCTGTTAGGCGCCGGCGCATCCTCGGACAGCTCCCAGATCATGATGCCGGCTGTTTCCTTAGCCGCCAGTGCCGCCTTGGCGCGGATGGTGGGGCGACCATTATAGGTCACGTAGTCGCAGCCGGCGCAGGCCTTGCCTACCACGTCGTAACTTGCGGCGTCCTTGCCGAAGGTCGTCAACACCTTCTGGAAGCTGTAGCCGCCCTTGTAGCCGTTGAAACCCCGGCCATAGAAGGGCACGCCGAGCGTCAGCTGTTCCTTCTTGGCACCCAATGCTTTCCAGGTGGCGATGTCCTTGTGGGCGGCCGCCAGCGTTGAATGTTCGTCGCCGGCCTTGCCCCAGGTCTCGCCGATCTGGTCGTAGGACATGAGGTTGATATAATCGAAATGCGGGATCGAACCTATCGGGATCATGCCGCCTGGATTCGACGCGGTGGCGCACGTTAGAAGCTTTCCGCGCTTTGTCAGGCCTTTGCGCAGGGCTTCGGTAAAGGGCACATAGTTGCCTTCCTTGTCGATGGCGGTCAGCACGTCCCATTCCAGGTCGACATCGATGCCGTCGAGGCCGGTGGCGTCGGCGAAAGCCAGCAGGTCGGCGACCAGTTTTTCGCGCGCCCCCGGCCGCGTCAGTTCGGTCCAGTTGCCCGAGCAGCCGGGAATAATGCCGCCTCCCAAAGACACCAGCACCTTGACGCCCTTGGCATGGGCCATTCGGACGATTTCGCGCACTTCGGCGATCGAGCGTGTGCCGTTGCCATTGCCGTTGTCGGTATCCATGCAACTCATCTTATCGCCGGTAATGATGCTGCCGTCCTTACCCGGATTGACGAAAGAGATGTTGATATGGGTCAGTTTGCTGAGGTCTGTCATCTCCATGGTCGCCTTCATGTCGCGGAAGGCGGCGACATAACCGATGACCACTGGCCCCTGCGGCTTGCCGGCCTCCGCGGCGGTAGCGGTAAGCAGGGACAGGACTGTGACGGCGGCGGCGGCGGTCTTCATGGCGGTTCCTCTCTATTTTGGTTCGAGAGTGGCATTACCTAAACCAGGGATCAACCAGACCAATTTTATTTTGTTACTTGGTAACAATAAGCCCTTCGCGGACCTCGACCGGCCACGGCGTCAGGCTGCGGCTGGCACAGGGGCCGCCGACGCAATAGCCATCGGTGATGCGGAACAGCGCGCCGTGCCAGCCGCAACTGATCAGGTCGCCGCGCGAGGTCAGATATTCGTCGCGTTCTTCGGCCAGCGGCATTCCGGCGTGCGGGCAGCGATCGACATAGCCGTAAACCTGTTCGCCCTGGCGGACGACGAAACCATGAAAATGCGCTTCGCCGATCTCAAGCACGAAGTTGCGGGCCTTGCCGTCGGCGATCAAGTCGAGCGACCCCAGGGCGACGCCGGCCGGGGTCGAAAAGACGCGGGGAAAGCTCATTCGGCGCCTGGCTGGCGCGACGGGTGCGCGGCGGCGAATTCACTTAGTCCAGCACAGGCGGCGTCGACGGCGGTGATCCTCGGCCAGGGCGTGAGATCGATATTGAACCGGCGGGCATTGAAAACCTGGGGGATCAGGCAGCAATCGGCAAGGGTGGGCGCTTGGCCAAACGCAAATCCTTCGCCGTGACGGTCGATCATAACTTCCAGGGCGTCGAAGCCCGCCGTGATCCATCGGGTGATCCAGGCATCGATCTGACCTTGCGCCGCGCCAAACTCGGCCTTCAGGCCGTTTAGGACGCGCAAATTGTTGAGCGGGTGAATGTCGCAGGCAACGATCGCCATCATGGCGCGCACAGCGGCGCGGCCTGACGGATCGGACGGCTGGAGCGGCGGATAAGGATGCGTTTCCTCCAGCCATTCCATGATGGCGAGGCTTTGCGTGACCACGAGACCGTTATCTTCGATGGCGGGAACCAGCCCTTGCGGATTGACGCTTTTATAGTCGGTGGCCGATTGCGCGCCGGTGCGCAAGTCGATCGGCACGGCATCATAAGCCAGGCCTTTCAGGTTAAGGGCGATCCGGACGCGGTAGGCGGCGGACGAACGCCAATAGTCATAGAGTTTCATCACGGTCTCGCGGCAAGGATTGTCCCACGGCACTCGCCGAAGCCGATGGGGGCAAATCCGTCGGCCGAGGCGCGGGCGCTTAAGGTAATCTCATCGCCGTCCTCAAGGAAGGTCCGTGTTTCGCCGCTTGGCAGGATGATCGGCGATTTGCCGCCATTGCTCAGTTCCAGGAGGCTGCCCGAGCTTGCAGCGTCTGGGCCGGACAGGGTGCCCGTGCCCAGCAGGTCGCCGGATTGCAGGTTACAGCCATTCGAGGCGTGGTGCGTCAGTATCTGCGCGACCGTCCAGTACATATGGCGCGTGTGGCTGCGGCTGATGATGACGGGCGGCAGGTTCTGCTGGCGCATCTTCGCGGTGTGCAGAGACACTTCCAGATTTATGGAAAGGCCACCATGGGCTTGGTCGTCCTCGGTCCAGAGATAGGAGAGCGGGCGAGGATCGCCTTCGGGGCGCGGTGCCTGCGCCGCGCGGAAGGGGGCCAGTGCCTCGGGTGTGACGATCCACGCTGAGACGGTGGTGTGAAAGTTCTTGGCGAGAAATGGCCCGAGCGGCTGGTACTCCCACGCCTGGAAATCGCGCGCCGACCAGTCGTTGAGCAGGCAGAAGCCGCCGATGTGCTGTGGGGCGTCGGCAATGGCGATCGGATCGCCCAGGGCATTGCCGGGCCCGACCCAGACGCCGAGTTCCAGTTCGAAGTCGAGACGTTTGGAGGGGCCGAACGATGGCGCATCAGCGTCGGGCGCCTTGGTCTGGCCGCGCGGGCGCACGACGGCTTCGCCGGACACGCGAACGGACGAGGCGCGGCCATGATAGCCGATCGGCACGTACTTGTAGTTCGGCAGCAAAGGGCTATCCGGCCGGAACAGGGCGCCGACTTTCGTGGCGTGATGGATGCCGACATAGAAGTCGGTATAGTCGCCGACGCGTACCGGCAGATGAAGCGTGCAATCCCGCGCGCCGTGCAGGTAGGGCTCGGCGGCGGTTTGGAAGCTGGCGTCCGACAGCAGGCGCGACAGTTGCTGGCGCAGCGATTTGCGCAAGGGCGGCGTGGCGAGGATCGTTTCCAGGTTATTGGGAACGTCGCGCAACATGCCGGCGGCGACCAGGGCCTGGAGTTCGAGGATATGATCGCCGATGGCGACGCCGGGGCGCGGAGCTTCACCGGCCGGGCTGAACAGGCCGAACGGCAGGTTCTGGATCGGAAAGTCGTGATGGCCGTTGGCCGAAGCGACCCAGCTTTCCAGGGCGATATCGTTAGTGGCGTCGATCATTTCGGGAGGGTCGCTTTCGGGAAGTCCTGCCAGCAGGCATCATAGTCGGTTTGCAGCGCCGGCGAGGCGAGGGCGGCCGGTGTCGGCCGCAATACCCAGCGGCTTTCGAACATGAAGGCCATGGTGTCTTCGATTTTGTGCGGCTTGAGATCAGCCTTGATGGCGGCCGCATAGCTGGCGGCATCGGGGCCGTGGCCGTTCATGCAGTTATGGAGCGACGCGCCACCCGGCAGGAAGCCGCCGGCTTTTGCGTCATAGGCGCCGGTGATCAGTCCCATGAACTCGCTCATGATATTGCGGTGGAACCACGGCGGGCGGAAGGTGTGTTCGGCGACCATCCAGCGCGGCGGGAAGATGACGAAGTCGCAATTGGCCGTGCCCGGGATTTCGGATGGTGCGGTCAGGACGGTGAAGATCGACGGGTCGGGATGGTCGAAGCTGACCGTATTGATCGTGTTGAAATGCGTCAGGTCATAACGATAAGGCGCATAGTTGCCGTGCCAGGCGACGACGTCGAGCGGCGAATGATTAAGCGTCGTTGTCCATAGGGCGCCGTGGAACTTCTGGATCAGTTGAGTAGGGGCGTCGCGGTCCTCGAAGGCCGCGACGGGTGTTTCGAAATCACGCGGGTTGGCGAGGCCATTGGCGCCGATGGGGCCGAGCTCGGGCAGGCGGAACGGCGCGCCGTGGTTCTCGAGGACATAGCCCGTGGCGCTGTCACCTTTAAGTTCGACGCGGAAACGGACCCCGCGCGGGATGACGGCGATGCTCAGGGGCGCAATGTCCAGCCGGCCCATTTCCGTGAATATGGAAATGTCTCCGGCTTGCGGCACGATCAGCATTTCCCCGTCGGCATTGAAGAAACCGCGCTCCATGGAAGCGGTTGCGGCGTAGAGCCAGACAGTGACGCCGTTGTGTGTCGCGGCGTCACCGTTCATTGCCCACGGGGTCAGGCCATCGAGGAAATCTGTCGGGCTTTCTGGAAGTGTTTGCGGCGACCAGCGCAGGCGATTGGGCGTAGCTGGGCCGACGGACGGCCCGTCCTTCAGGCGTTCAAAAGGTGCATGACTGGCCGAGGGACGCAGACGGTAGAGCCACGACCTCAGGTTCTCGGCGCGGGGCGCGGTGAAGGCCGAGCCGGAAAGCTGCTCGGCGTAGAGGCCGAAAGGCGTTTGTTGCGGCGAGTTCTGGCCGACGGGCAGGGCGCCGGCCACGGCTTCCGTTGCGAAATAATTGCCGAAACCGCTCATATACTGGGACATCTGTTTGCTCCGGAGCGAACTCGCCCCCATCACCGCATCTCAGCTTCGCTTCGTGCAGTCCCGTTTGCCAATCACGCGACCTTAATGACACCGCGGCGAATCTGATCCAGTTCGATCGATTCGAACAGGGCCTGGAAATTACCGTTGCCGAAACCGTCATTGCCCTTGCGCTGGATGATCTCGAAGAAGATCGGCCCGAAGGTGTTTTCAGTGAAGATCTGCAGCAAAATCCCGTCTTCGCCACCACCATCGATCAGGATGCGGTTGCGGCGCAGGCGCTCAAGGTCCTCGCCATGGCCGGGCACGCGCTTGTCGACCAGGTCGTAATAGGTGTCGATCGTGTCCTGAAGCTTCACGCCACGCGCGCGCAGGCGCTCGACCGTCTCGTAGATATCGCTGGTGGTCAGCGCGATGTGCTGGATGCCCTCGCCGTTATACTGACGCAGGAATTCCTCGATCTGGCTCGTGTCATCCTGACTTTCATTGAGCGGAATGCGGATCTGGTGGTCGGGCGCGATCATCGCCTGGCTGAACAGGCCTGTCGCCTGGCCCTTGATGTCGAAATATTTCTGCTCCTCGAAGCCGAAGATACGGCGGTAGAACTCCGACCATTCGCGCATGCGGCCGCGACCGACATTGTGCGTGAGGTGATCTATGATACCGAAGCCAACGCCGTCGCAGGCTTCGGCCAGAGGTGTCCAGCCGGCAAAGACGTCATGGTCGACAAGATAAAGCAGTGAACCGCCTATGCCTTCGAGCACCGGCACGTCGGCGAAGGCGCTCATGGCTGCGTCGACCGGCCACGCGCCGCTTTCGAGTGCAAGCGCGTAGGCACGGGTGGCATCTTTTACGCGAAACGCCATGCCATTTGCCGACGGGCCATGCGCCTGGCTGAACGCCGAAGCCTGCTGCGTCGCCGCATCATTCAGAAGAAAATCGACGCGGCCTTGCCGATAGCGCGTAATCGCCCGGGTGGGATGCCTGGCGACGGCCGTAAACCCCAGGGCTTCGAGTTGTCCGGCCATCGCGGCTATGTCGGGGCCAGTGAACTCCACAAAGGCAAAGCCATCGAGACCCAGGATGTTGGTGTCGGTTTCAGGCATGGCGACCTCCGCATGATAGTATCAATGGAAACTATTACGATCCGGCCATCGTGGCAACGCTTTTTTTGCAACTCGTATGTTAGAGAGGGGCAACCGCGTCAGCATAAACCGGGCAGTTTCAAAAGGAGTTCCAGCTATGGCCGACCAGTATCCGCTCTATATTGCCTTGCGCGACCTGATGGTTCGCGCGGCCCCTGCCATGAAAATCGGCAAGGATGTGGTGGGCGAATGCACGGTCAATGTTCCGACCGCGACCATGGCGGCGAAGGACCCGATCTGGTTCGGCACGGTCCGCCTGGCCGGCAGCCGCGTCTCCTACTACCTGCCGCCGCTGGCTATGAAGGAAGGACGCGACATTCCGGTTCCGGACACGCTGAAGAGCCACGCCCAGAGCAAGACCTGCTTTGTTTTCGACGCCATCGAGCCGGAATTGTTCGGCGAGCTGGAAAATGTCACCCGCACAGCCGCCAAGGCGTTCGGCTGAACGGCCAAATCTGGCGAATTTTTGAGGCGTGATCTCGTCAGATCACGCCTTTGTCTTGCCTGTCGCCTTGAAGACCATGAAGGCGAAGAACAGTGCGCTGATAATGGTCACGACCGAGCCCAGGCCTACGACCGGCGCGGCCCACGGCGCCACGGCGATCGAGCCGTAGATGCCGGGAATGATCAGCAGCAGGCCAACCAGTGCTATGCAATAGTGGACCAGGATCAGCTTCGGCGACAGGCTGGGATAGCTATTGTAGAAGAGGCCGGCAAGGAACATCAGGACACCGCCGATCAGGTTGAGATGCCCGTGCACCGGCGCGTAGGTAAAGTCGTGTGTTCCGCCCATATAGGCGCCAAAACCCATAGACAATACGAAGGCGATGACGCTGGTGCGCAGGAAGATGTTACCGTGCATTGATTTGCCCCTGTTTATGTAGCCCTGTTATCCCTTACATCTGCAACGACCGATACGCAATATGGCCGTGCCGCTTGCGGAGCCCGGCGTTCTGCCGCACAGTGCGGTAAATCATAATCCAGGGAAAGCTTAAGGTATGAGATTCGCTCGGTGGCTCGGTGTGTGCATTGGGGCAGCTGCTCTGGTACTGATTGACAATGCCGTGGCGGGAGAGGGTGGTTACAAGCTGGCCATCACCATAGACGACCTGCCGTCGCACGGCGCCTTGCCGGCCGGCATGACACGCTCCGGAATCGCGAAGATGACGCTCGACGCCTACGCGGCGCACAAGGTGCCGCGCGTCTATGGCTATATTAACGCCATCCACCTCAACAGCGATCCGGACAATGCCAAGGTGCTTGGGATGTGGCGTGCCGCCGGCCATCCGCTCGGCAACCACCATGTCAGCCATGCCAGTGTCGACGCCGGTACTGCCGAGGACTTCATCGCGGGCATCGAGGCCAATGAGCCGGTTCTGGCTGAGCTGATGCCGGGCGAAGACTGGCGTTCCTTCCGCTATCCATTTCTGAACGCTGGCGATGCGGCGCGCGGCCCGGTGGTGGCGCAGTGGCTGGAAGCGCACGGCTACGCGATTGCCGACGTGTCGATGTCGTTCAACGACTGGGCCTACACCGACACCCATGCGCGCTGCGTCGCCAAGGGCGACATGGCCGCCATTGAGGTCATGAAGGTCCGTTACATGGACGAGGTCCGCGTCCAGATTGTGCGCAGCAAGGCCATGTCGCAGAAGGTTTATGGCCGCATGATTCCTCAGGTCCTGCTGACCCATATCGGCAGTTTCGGCGCCATCATGCTACCCCAGGTTCTCGATGAACTGGAAAAGAGCGGCGCAAAATTTGTCACACTGGAGGAGGCGCAAAGCGATGCCGCCTATGCCGAGCCTGGCCTCAAATCCGGCCTGGTCATGGAGCGCACGGCCCAGACCAAGGGCATCGATATCTCGGGCATCCCGAATACCTCTGTGGACGGCCTCGACCAGATGTGCCGCTGACTCCGATGTCCGCCAGCGTTGACACAGCCGCGTCATCAGGCTTAGCAAAGGATATGAAAACCCAAAAACAGGCGGCGCGTCGCGAACAGATCCTCGATATCGCCAGTGAAATCTTCCTGCAGGAGGGTTATGCGGCCGCGTCGGTGTCCAGCATTGCCGCGCGGGTCGGCGGTTCCAAGGGCACGCTCTACAGCTACTTCCGCAGCAAGGAAGATCTGTTCGCAGCCTACGTCGAGCGCCACTGCGAAATCCACCGTAACCAGATGAGCGAACTGCTGACCGACGAGGCCGAGGCGCGCGTCGTGCTGACCAAGTTCGCCAAGCGCTACCTGCGCATGTTCACCAGCGAACGCACGCTTGCTAACTGGCGCGTCATCTCCGCCGAAAGCGCCAAGTCGCCGGAGATCGGCAAGCTCTTTTACGAAACCGGGCCCTTGCGTGGGGCGAAGCTGCTGGCCGACTATCTGGACAAGGCCGTGGCGCGCGGGGAATTGAAAATAGACGACACGCTCCTGGCAGCGCATCAGTTCACCTCGTTGATCCACGGCCGGATGATCAAGGCCATGCTGCTGAATTACATAGCCCCACCGACGGATGCCGAAATCGACACCGAGGTCGACGCGGCCATGTTCGTATTCTGCGCCGCCTATGGTGTAAGCAAACAGTGAAACGGCTGGCCCTGGCGGGACTGCTGATCATGGCCTTCCCGGCGGCGGCGGAAGACCGGCCGAATGGCCGTATGCAGGCCTGCACGCAACAATGGCTGGAAAAGCGCGATGCGGGTGAGACGCAGGCCTACAAGCCCTTCTTGAAACAATGCCTGACACAGACCCCAGCCGTGGCCAGAACAAAGGTCAGGGCCAGGCAAAACGCCGGGAAGTCCGGGCCTAACCGAATGAAGGTTTGCGGGGCAAGGTGGCGGATACTGAAAGCGGAAGGCCGCACGGGCGGTCAGAGCTATCGCGATTTCTCGCGGCAGTGTCTCAAAACCTGAGTCTACTCGCGCAGCGAATTCACCAAGTTGAACACCATTTCCTTGGCGGTGTCGTCATGGCCTTCCTGAGCAACGCCATAGAGGGTCTGCATGACGCTGTCGGCGATCGGCTGGACGCTGACATGGTCGGAGACCTCGAATATCCCCGGAAGGAGGGCCTTGCGGATCTCGTTATCGTCGACCAGGGCTTCGGTGATCTTCTCGCCTTCACGCAAGCCGGTGAAGGTGATCTTGATATCCTTGTCCAGTTTGAGGCCGTACAACTGGATCATGCGTGTCGCCAGATCGTAGATGCGCACCGGCTCACCCATCTCAAGGATATACAGCCCGGAATGGTTTTCGGGCGTCTGAGCGTTGGTCATGGCGGCGGTCAGGACAAGCTGGACCGCCTCGAAGATCGTCATGAAGTAACGCTCGGCGTCCTTGTCCGTCAGGGTGATCGGACCGCCACGTTCGATCTGCGAACGGAACAGCGGCACGACCGAACCGGTCGAGCCCAGGACGTTGCCGAAGCGGACGACACAGGCCTGGTGCGTGCCGGTGATCTGGCTGCGGATCAGGTGTTCGGCCATGCGCTTGGTGGCGCCCATGAGCGATGAAGGCGCCACGGCCTTGTCCGAGGAGATCAGGACCAACTGCTTAACGCCGGCGGCCTTGGCGGCGTCGATGACGTACTGCGTGCCTAGGACGTTGGTCAGCACGGCTTCACACGGGTTGAGCTCGACCATGGGCACATGCTTGAGCGCCGCGGCGTGGAAGATGACGTCAGGCGCCTGGGCCTTGACGACGGCGGCGAGCCGTTCCTTGCGACGGATACTGCACAGGATAGGCTGAGCGTGTGCGGTGCCGAACTGTTCGCGAATCGCGCGATCGATTTCGTAGAGCGCCAGTTCCGAGTGATCGACCAGGGTGACGTGCGCCGCGCCGAGACTCAATGCCTGCTTGCAGATCTCTGAGCCGATCGACCCGCCGGCGCCGGTCACCAGTATGCGTTTACCGGAATAGAAGTTGCGCAGGCCCTCGGTATCCAACTCAACCTGTGGGCGGTGAAGAAGCACCTTGAACGACGCCGGATCGCTCGGGTCCGGTAGGACCAGCGGGGGGGGGGATTTTCCAAAAGCGGCAAGCCGGGCAAGGAAACGCAAGAGTCTGTAGTTGGAAGCGCCCATCTGAGTCCGGCTTGGTAAAACTGAGGCCTTGT